>JAEDGL010000013.1 GCA_016297535.1 Clostridia bacterium
TGGAGCCGCCGGCGTGGGTGGTCACGACGTACTTGGGCTGCATGGTGATCTCGGTGTACTCGAACTCGGTGGTGGCGTTGGCGGCGTACATTTCAGCGCCCTTGATGTTGTTGCCCTTCAGAGGCTCGGCAAATACCAGGAAATCGCCGCGGCCGAAGGTGCCGTTGTAGTCGAAGGTGGTCAGAGCGTTGTCGGGATTGATGTAACCGGCCTCGCCCCACTTGTACATGAGCTCGATGTGCTCTTTCTGCTCTTCGGTGGCGAAGATGTTGTAGATGGTTTCGTCAAAGGTGCCGTCTTCGTTGGCGGCCATCTTCATGGCAACCACGTTCTGCTCCATGCCAACCCAGTCGGGGCACCAGGGCTCGTCGGACCAGCGGCCCATGGAACCGTCCATCAGGAAGGGGAACTTGTCGGGGTGGAGCTCCTTGTACTTGGCCAGCCAGGGCTCCAGATCAGCGGTGGTCTTGATGGTGGGATCATCGGCAACCACGTCCCAGCCAATTTCCTTGGCGGCAGTCGCGTTGATGATGAAGCCTTCGGGTACGCACAGTTCCTTGTTGGTGGGGATGCCGTAAAGCTTGCCGTTTACGCGCACGCCATCCAGGAAGGTCTTGGGCAGGGTTTCGGTGATGCCCTGGCCGTATTCGGCTACCAGGTCATCCAGCTCCATCAGCAGGCCGCCGGAAACCTCAACCATGTACTCGCGCCAGTCGGCGGTGAAGATCATGTCCATCTTCTCGCCGGACTGCAGGGCGTTAACGGCCTTGTCGGTCCAGTCGTTCCAGCCCACAATGTGGAACACGATGTTGGCGCCAATCAGGGGCTCGATGTAGGCATTGATGGCCTTTTCCACACCTTCGCGCACGGAGGTGTTATCGCCGTTGCCAACCCAGTAGCAGTCGATGGTGTACACTTCTTCTGCCATGGCGGCGGGTACTGCGCTGATAAGCATCATCAGCGCCAGCAAAAGGGAAACCAGTTTACGCATATAGGGATCCTCCTTTTATTACTTTACAGGGATAAGCTTCCCTGTAAGAAACGGTATTCAGCCCTTCACAGCGCCCACGGTGAGGCCCTTGATGAAGTACTTCTGGAAGAACGGGTAGGCGATAACGATGGGGCCTACCGTGACCACAGCCATGGCCATACGGAACGTTTCGGCAGGAAGGTTGCTTACGTTTACGCCACCCATCTTGGAGGCGTTTTCCTTGAGGAAACGCAGGTTGTTCATGGTTTGGTAGATGGTGTACTGCAGGTTGTAGAAATAGGAAGAGTCGTTGAGCAGCAGGCACTGGCGGAAATCATTCCACAGGCCCACGGCAGAGAACAGCGCTACCGTGGCATAGCCCGGAATGGCCAGCGGGGCCACAATCTGGATGAGCGTGCGCCACTCGCCCGAGCCGTCGATACGCGCGGACTCAATAACCTCCTCCGGCACGTTGGAGTTGTAGAACGTGCGCATGATAATCACCCAGTAGGCCGAGAACGAAAGCGGCAAAAACAGCGCGTATACGGTGTTTTTCAGTCCCAGGAAGCTGCGGCAGATGTTGTAGTAGCTTACCATGCCGCCGCTGAAAAGCATGGTAAAGAAGGAGAAGAAGGTGAAAAATTTGCGGAATTTGAAATCGCGGCGGCTGAGGGCGTAGGCGTACAGGCCCACCGTAATGGTGCAGAGAATTGTGCCAGCCACGGTGGCGATCAGGGTGTTTTTGTAGGCCGTGATCATGACCGAGCCATCGCGGAAAAGGTAAGTATAGGCGTTCAGGGAAAACTCCACCGGCCAGAGGCGGTAGCCGTAGGTGGTCAGCGCCACCTCACTGGAGATGGAGGCCACAATGATAATCCACAGCGGGAAAACCGTCAGCAGGCAGCCAACCAGAAGCAGGATGTTGAAAAACAGGTTGGTCTTTTTGGAGATCAGGTTACGCGCTTCGCTTTTTGGCCGTTTCCAGGGCTTTGACTGTTTAACGTTCGATACCATGTCGCGTCCTCCTTTCCAATCAGAACAGCGCCATATCGGGCTGATACTTCTTGATGATGGCATTGGTTACCAGAATCAGCACGAAGCCCACGATGGACTGGAAGAACGCAGCGGCACCGGCATAGCCGAAGGAGTTGCGCAGCTGGCCCCGTTTCAGGGTTTCGTACACATAGACGTCAATGGTTTGAGTTACCTGGCGAAGTGTGCCGGAGCCATTGGGCAGGGAGTAGAACATATCGAAGTCACCGTTGAAAATGCGGCCGATGGCCAGAATCTGCAGCATGACGATCACCGGCATCAGCTGGGGCAGCGTGATGTAGATAAACTGCTGCCACTTGCTGGCGCCGTCGATGGCACCAGCCTCGTAAAGCTGCTCGTCAAAGCCGGTAAGGGTGGCCAGGTAGATGATGGCGCCCTGGCCGGTGTATTTCCAGACCTGGGCAATGGTAAAGATGTAGGGCCAGTACTTCTTTTTGGAGTAGAATTTAATGGCCTTTCCGCCAAGCGCGGTAATGATCTGGTTAAAGAAGCCGCTTGTGCTGATCATGGCATACAGCGCATACATGACCACAATCCAGCTGACAAAGTAGGGCATGAACATAATGGTATGATAGACCTTGGCGGTGCGGCGGTTGCGCATTTCGTTAATAATTACCGCCAGACCCACCTGCAAAACCAGACCCACAGCCATAAACAGCAGGTTGTAGCCCACGGTGTTGCGAATCAGCATCGGGGCGTCGTTGAGCAGATAGGTAAAGTTATCTAAACCCACCCATTCGGAGGCGAAAAATACACTATAAAGGAAGGTATCCTGCAGCCAGTGTCCCTCCGGGGGAACGGTCATCTGGTAAAACTTGAACGCCAGCGTCGCGCCGGGCATGGGAAGGTAACAGAAAGCCAACAAAAACAGAACGCCGGGCAGCACCATCAGACAATAGGCAAACTGCCTCTTGGTACTGCCGGCCATCCCTCGCTGTTGGGGCTTGATTGAGTTTACCGCTCTTTTTTCTGCCATTGAACCGTGACTCCTTTCCATGTTCTTATACAAGTTGGAAAACGGATATCAGCGCAGGCGCGTCTGCCGGTGCCGGCTAAAAACCATGCCGTGTATCTCCTGCCTGCAAACGTACCGAAAACGTTTAAGGAGTATGTAACAAATCATGCGCATTTTCACCAGACTATGCACATTTATGTTGCTATTATCATAACGCCTGCTGGATCAAAATGCAAGTGGTTTTTGAAAAAATGGTATATTTTTTTACAGAAGCATCATTTAAACATCAAAATTAGTGTATAAAATGCAAAATTCGATTGGCAATATGCAAAATTCCGTTGTTCAACCGGCGGATGAAACGGTTTTCTGTGCTCTGCCATGCATGGAAGAATGTAAACAGCCCTGACCTGTGCCGGTCAGGGCTCAGAGCGTCGAAAAAGCTCGCCTGCGGCGATCTTTTCCGACGGGGATGCACCATTTGCCTACTCGCCTACGGCTCGCCGGGCGGCAAATGGTGTAAGGAAAGCCTTGCTGCGCAAGGCAACCGAGCCCAGCGCACAGGTCGCTGGGCTCGGAACAAGAGTCGGAGGGCTGCGGCCCCACCTCCCCAGGTATTTTTCAACAGTCCGGGCAGAGGGGCCGCGGCCCCTCTGCCAACTTCCTGTAAGTTTTTTCGACGGCTTGCCGCGCAGGCTTTACGAGTGGCGCGGCCTGGTAAGCATGGGACGTATCTCCATGGCCTTGGTCAGGTTGCCGTGAATCTTTACCTGGCCGATCATGTAGAGCTGGTCAAAGCTGACGGTGCCCTGCGCCATGCCCAGCAGATGGTCGAAGCTGGCAATCATAAACGCGTCCGCGCCGCTCATGCTGCGGGGATAAATATGAATGCCCTCGCAATCAAAAATAACGCTCAGGGTGCCGCGGGCACGGCCGGTCATGGTAATTTCCACAGAGCGGAAATAATCGCTGGGCAAGGGGGATGTGCGGCGGCTGCGGTATTCCTCGTCCGCCGCCCTGTAGGCATCGGCCAGCTGCTGGTAGGCGTCGTTGAACGCAAGCACGTCGCCCGGCTGCTCGTCGGAAATTTCGCAGTACATGCGCTGATAGCGCTGCGCGCTCTTGGCCCAGGAAAAGTCCTTTTCCATGCAGCGGCGGCGGATGGCGCGGAAGGTGGTTTTGTCCGCAAAGTAAACCTTGAGCGCCTGGCGGATGGCCAGAAGCAGCTCGCGGCTCTGGTAGGGCGAGAAGCAGAAGCCGTCGCCCAGCCCGTCGAAGGAGCGGTACTGACGCACGGAGTCCTTCAATCCGCCGGTTTCGTGCACAATGGGCACGGTGCCGTAGCGCATGGCCATCATCTGGGACAGGCCGCAGGGCTCAAAGCGGGAGGGCATCAGGTAGAAATCTGCGCCTGCAAAAACCAGCGCGGCGGTGTCCTCGTTAAAATCGCTGGAAAAGCCAAACTGATCCGGCCATTTGCGATGGCATTCCTCAAAGTAGTCGATGTACTGCTGATCGCCCTGACCGTACACAATAATCTGCACGCCCATGTGCATCAGTTTGGGCAAAATCTCCTTGATCAGCTCGATGCCCTTTTGCTCCACCAGGCGCGCCACGGAAACCAGCAGCGGCCATTTGGACTCCTGGAACAGGCCGAATTTCTGCTGCAGAACGCGTTTGCACTCCGCCTTGCCGCGCATATCCTCCACGGAGAATTTGGCCGGCAGGCGGTTGTCCAGACGGGGATCGTACAAATCCATGTCGATTCCGTTGAGGATGCCGCGAAGCTTGCCATCCACAATCTCCACCACGCCCTGCAATCCGGCGCCAAATTCGGGACGGTGCAGTTCACGCGCGTAGGTGGCCGAAACCGTGGTAACCGCGTCGGCCATCAGCATGGCGCCCTTCATCAGATTGATGTCGTGACGGCCCTCGTATTCGTAGCCCAGACCGCCGTCATACCAGCCCCAGGGCAGGGCAAAGGTATCCCACAATTCGTTTGCGCCAAACTGGCCCTGATAGGCGATGTTGTGGATGGTGTAAACCGTTTTGATGCTGCGCAGCTCCTTGCGGGTGGCCTGGTCGTTTTTCAGGTAAATCACCACGGGCGCCGTTTCCCAGTCGTTGCAGTGCAGGATATCCGGCATAAAGTCCAGATCGCCCAGCAGATGGAGCACGGCGCGGCTGAACCAGGCAAAACGGTATTTATCGTCGTCATAGCCGTACAGCCTGGGACGCAGGAACAGCCCCTCGTTGTCTACAAACCACACGGTTACGCCGTTCAGATCGCCCCGGTACAGCCCGCAGTACAGCTCCGTATCGCCCAGGCGCACGGCGGTTTCCAGCACACGGGTCAGCTGGCTCCCGTAGCGCTCCTTCACACACTGGTACATGGGCGTGATGATGGCAACCTCGTTGCCGATTTCCTTCAGTGCGGGCGGCAGAGAATACGCAACATCCGCCAGACCGCCGGATTTGGAAAACGGCGAGCATTCGCTGGTAACAAACAATATTTTCATGGCTATTCCTCCTGAATACCCTTTTTACGTTCGCGCTGATTGTGCAGTTGTGTGGAAACCGGCTCCAGCACAGTCTGCGCATTGCGCAGCCCTTTCTGGTAATCATAAATCAGATTTTGTCAAAAAACAATGGCGTTACTGGTATCATTTGGCTGAAAAAAGTTGGAAATTGCCAAAAGAAAATCACAGCCCCAAAATCTCCCGTTGAATTTTCCGCCGGGACACGCTACAATAACGGACAGACAAAAGACAAGGAGGGCGATGAGAATGCCTCCCGTGCATGTGATGATCAAGCCGGTTTCCGGCGCGTGCAATATGAGGTGCCGCTACTGCTTTTACGGGGATGAGATGGCTCACCGGCAGACCGCTGTTCTTCCCCCCATGACGCTGCAAACGTTGGAGGCAGTGGTGCGCCGTACGCTGATTTTTGCGGATGGCTCCGTTGCGTTTACCTTTCAGGGCGGCGAGCCGACGCTGGCGGGCCTGCCCTTTTATCAGGCGCTGATCCGGTTTGTGGATCGCTACAACACGCGCGGCCTGCCCGTGCAGTACGCCCTGCAGACCAACGGCTACGACCTTTCGGACGAGATGATCGCCTTCTTTGCCCGCCACCGTTTTCTGCTGGGGGTTTCCGTGGACGGGATCGCCTCCGTGCATGATGCGCTGCGCCCGGATGCGCAAAACCGCCCGACCTATGCGCGGGTAACCGGGCAGCTGGAGCGCCTGCGGCAGGCGGGCGTTGACTACAATGTGCTGTGCGTGGTCAATACGCTGGTGGCGGCTCATGCCAGGCAGGTATATGAGGCGCTTGCGCCGCACGGCTTTGTTCAGTTTATTCCCTGCCTGGACGGGCTGGACGGGGCGGCGGAAAGCTATTCGCTGGACGGGGAGGGGTATCTGTCCTTCCTGAAAACCACGTTTGATCTGTATGAGCGCGATTTTCTCAGCGGCCATCCGGTGAGCGTGCGTCAGTTTGACAACTGGCTGCAGATGCTGCTGGGCATGCCGCCGGAAAACTGCAGCATGAGGGGCTCGTGCGGCCTGCAGTTTGTAGTGGAAAGCGACGGCTCGGTCTATCCGTGCGATTTTTATGTGCTGGATGAATGGAAGCTGGGCAACCTGAACGAAACGCCGCTGCGCCGGATTGTTCAGAACCCGGTGGGGCGGCGGTTTATCGAGCCTTCGCTGAGCGTGCCGCAGGCCTGCCGGGACTGCCGCTGGTATGCGCTGTGCCGCAACGGCTGCCGGCGCGAGCGGGATCCACACACGGGCATAACCCGCTGGTGCGGCGTGATGAAAGCCTTTTTTGACACCAACTTTGACCGTCTGGAAAAGCTGGCGCATGAAATACGAAACAGGGGGAACCATCAATGACGCGCAAATACTGGCTGCAAACCATGGACCGCATTGCCCGCCCGGTGCTGACGGCACTTTCGCAGGATGAGCTGCGCGCACGCATGCCCGTGCGCAGCCAATCATCCCGGGAGGATCGCGAGCAGTTTACCTATCTGGAGGCCTTTGGCCGCACCATGGAGGGCCTTGCGCCCTGGCTGGAGCTGGAGGGTTTGCAGGGCGCGGAGGCTGCCATGCAGGCGCAATACCGTGCACTGGCGCTACGGGCCATGCACAACGCCGTCACGCCCGGAGCAAAGGACGAAATGAATTTTTCCACGGGGTATCAGCCCATCGTGGACGCAGCGTTTCTTGCCCATGCCCTGATCCGCGCGCCCCGCCGCCTGTGGGGCGATCTGCCGGAGGCGGACAGGCGGCAGCTGATTGTTAAAATGAAGCAGACCCGCACCCGCAAGCCCTGTGTGAGCAACTGGCTGCTGTTTTCCGCGATGATCGAGGCCTTTTTGTACATGGCCGGCGAGCCGGACTGGGATCCCATGCGGATTGATCTGGCCGTACGCATGCACTTTGACTGGTACAAGGGCGACGGCTTTTTTGGCGACGGGCCGGAATTTCACATGGATTACTACAACAGCTATGTCATTCAGCCCATGCTGATCGATGTGCTGCGCGTGATGGCGCCGCAGGATGCCGACTGGGCGCAGATGCTGCCCAAAGCCATGCGCTACGGGGCGCACTACGCCACCTTCCTGGAGCATATGATCATGCCGGACGGCAGCTATCCGGTGCTGGGGCGCAGCAGTGCCTACCGCTTTGGCTGCTTCCAGATGCTTGCGCAGGCCGCGCTGCAGGAAATGCTGGAGGACGAAATCAGCCCCGCGCAGGTGCGCTGCGGCCTGACCGCCGTTATCCGGCGCGTGATGGCCTTTGACAACTTTGATGAAAACGGCTGGCTGGAAATCGGCGTTTGCGGCAGGCAGCCGGAGATGGGGGAGCGCTACATCAGCACGGGCAGCCTTTACCTGTGTATGGCGGTGTTTTTGCCGCTTGGCCTGCCGCAAAGCCATCCCTTCTGGGCAGATGGTGATCGGGACTGGACCATGAAGCGCATGTGGCAGGGCGAGCCGATGCGCTGCGAGCACGCGCTGTAGCAGTGCTGCGCCTGGCGAAAAAGTCTGCTGTGCAATCATTTCCGCCAAGACAGGCTTCCAAGCCCGGTGCCCATGTCCACCGGGCTTGGAATAAAAGCCGGATGGGCTGCCCGCAGTCTGAAAAGTGCTGTGGCGCTGCGGTTGTTTTATGATTGACAACGGGGGAATGGGCGGATATAATATCGTTGTCTCTCTGCATCCGCAGAGGGAGGCGCCTTCATCGCCCGCCTGGCGGGACGGTGGGGCTTTGTATTGTTTTTTTGCGGATAACGAAATGAAAATGGAAAAACGGCTTGCCGTTGAAAGGAGTTACCCACCATGGCAGAGGAAAAGAAAGTGATTCTTACCCGAGAGGGTTACGAAAAGCTTGAAAAAGAGCTGGATTATTATGTAAGCGTGCGCCGCAATGAAATTTCCGAGCAGATCGCCATCGCCCGCGGCTTTGGCGACCTTAGTGAAAATGCGGAGTACGACGAGGCCAAAAACGAGCAGAGCCGTCTGGAGGCCAAGATTGTCGAAATGGAAAACACCCTGCGCAACTGCATCGTTGTGGAGGATGACGAGGTGCGCACCGACGTGGTCGGCGTGGGCAACGCGGTGAAGGTGTACAACGACACCCTCAAAAAGGAGCAGGTCATCACCATCGTAGGCGCCAACGAGACCGATCCCTCCAAGCTCAAAATCAGCTCCGACAGCCCCATCGGCGCGGCCCTGCTGGGCGCTCGCGTGGGTGATGTGGTGAACGTGGATGTTCCCATGGGCGTGATGAAGCTGAACGTTCTGGAAATCAGCCGGTAAATACATTTTGCCTTTGTACGTAAGGAGAGTTTACGCATGTCCGAGACGATGGAAAATCAGAACCAGGAATTGAGCCAGCAGATGAGCGAGCAGGAGGCCATCCGCCGCGAAAAGCTTCGCAAGCTGGTGGAGGAGGGCCATGATCCCTATACCATCACCCGCTTTGACCGTACCCATACCTCCCGGCAGATTCTGGATAACTACGACGCGCTGGAAAACCAGCAGGTCTGCATTGCGGGCCGTATGATGGCCTGCCGCATTATGGGCAAGGCATCCTTTGCCCACCTGCAGGATAACGACGGCAAAATCCAGATCTATGTCCGGCGCGACGATGTGGGCGAGGAAGCCTACGCCGCCTTCAAGCAGGATGATATCGGCGATATCTTTGGCGTAAAGGGCTACGTGTTCAAAACCAAAACGGGCGAGGTAAGCGTGCATGCCAACGAGATTGTGCTGCTGTCCAAATCCCTCAATCCCCTGCCGGAGAAGTTCCACGGCCTGACCAACACGGACATGCGTTACCGCCAGCGCTATGTGGATCTGATCATGAATCCCGAATCCAAGGATGCACTGGTCAAGCGCTCCAAAATCATCAGCGCCATCCGCCGCTATCTGGATACCCAGAACTTTATCGAGGTGGAAACCCCCGTGCTGGTGCACAACGCCGGCGGCGCGGCTGCAAGGCCCTTTACCACCCACTTTAACGCCCTGGATCTGGATATGAAGCTTCGCATCTCGCTGGAGCTGTACCTCAAGCGGCTGATCGTGGGCGGCATGGAGCGCGTGTACGAGATTGGCCGCGTGTTCCGCAACGAGGGCATCGATACCCGCCACAACCCGGAGTTTACCCTGATGGAGCTCTACCAGGCCTATACCGATTACCACGGCATGATGGATCTGACCGAGAACATGTACCGCTATGTGGCCCAGGAGGTGCTTGGCACCACCACCATCACCTACAACGGCGTGGAAATGGATCTGGGCAAGCCCTTTGAGCGCATTACCATGGTGGATGCGGTGAAAAAGTATTCCGGTGTGGATTTTAACGAAATCCACACGCTGGATCAGGCCCGCGCCGTGGCGGATGAGCATCACATCGAGTACGAGAAGCGCCACAAGAAGGGCGATATCCTCAACCTGTTCTTTGAAACCTATGTCGAGGAGCACCTCATCCAGCCCACCTTCGTGATGGATCATCCCATCGAGATCTCTCCCCTTACCAAGAAAAAGCCCTCCAACCCCGAATATGTGGAGCGCTTTGAGTTCTTCATGAACGGCTGGGAGATGGCCAACGCCTACTCCGAGCTGAACGATCCCATCGACCAGCGCGAGCGCTTCGCCGCGCAGGAGGAGCAGTTCCGCCAGGGCGACGAGGAAGCCAACCACACCGACGAGGATTTCCTCAACGCGCTGGAAATCGGCATGCCGCCCACAGGCGGCATCGGCTACGGCATCGACCGCATGGTGATGCTGCTGACCGACTCCGCCTCCATTCGCGATGTACTGCTGTTCCCCACCATGAAGCCGCAGAATTGAGAAAGTGGTGTGGGGTAAGGGTTTGAGGACTTTCGGGTTCTGAAAATTTACGCCAAATACGCCATTTTGTACGCCAAATGGCAATGAAAAAATATTCATATAGCGACGAAATGGAAAGGCCATGACTTTGAAAAAGCACCCTTCAGCGATGAGGGGTGCTTATTTTGATTTGAGATCATTGAACATGTTTATTTTCAGCAGCTCGCAGAGCGGCTGTACACTCTGCCTGATTACGATTTCAGCCCGTCTTCTACCGGCTGCTGCCAAAGATGGAAAGCATTCCGCTTGTGCCAGCAATACAGATTTCACCCGGAGTATGGTCTTCTTATAGACCCGTACATTCGCGGATTCGTCAGTCCGCCCGCTACGGCGAACATTCTAACCATGGGTATTTTGTAGACCCTTGGCCTATAGGCAACACAGTCTGCCTCCAGACCGCTTTCGGCCGCCGTTGGCGGCGGCTACGGTTGCTCTCAGCCGTTGTCGTGGGGCTTCGTACACCGGCTTTGCAGCCGATGCACGCCCACCGAGGGCAGGCGTTTCAGGGCGTTACCCCGTCATTCCGCCTGTCGAATTACCAGTTATCCAAACAACTGTATTTTGTTGTTTGTCCGCTGACTTCTTACCGCCAGCGAACGAGTCGCACTCACTCAGAAATCATCATCCAGATAGCCGCCCAACCTGGCGACAAAATAACAAGCCTCATCCCTCAGCAAGAGATCATGGAAATACTGAGCCTGTTCCTGAATCATCTCATTTGCATTTTCACAGGCATAGTACAGAGCATAGAGAAAATGAAATGGGTAAATCATTATTTTACAAAAACAGAAAAAATGCTATGGATGTTTTCTGTAATTGGCATTGCTTTTGCTTTTTTACCGGGGTTGTTTTGTCCCGCGCTGTGGTTTTTTTCGTTGTTCTATGCTATAATATATACTTGGTCATCTATCCTGATTTTTCGGTGAAGGGAGCGTGCCGGGTTTGACGGTCAAAAAGGCGCAGCGGATTGTTGCCGCCCTCTGTGTGCTGGCGCTTGTATTGAGCACGCTGCCTTTGTACGCCATCGCCTTTTTCAATCATCCCTATTACGATGATTATGGCTTTTCGGCCCCGGTGCACCGCGCCTGGAAGGAAACGGGCGACTGGCGTGCGGTGCTTTCATCTGCCTGGCAATCCAGCGCACATACCTATCAAACCTGGCAGGGCACCTATACGGGCACGCTGCTTAGCAACCTGCAGCCCGGCCTGTTTTCCGAAAGGCTGTACTGGGTGGGCAACTGGTTTCTTCTGACGGCGCTGCTGGTGTGCATGGCGTTTTTTCTGCATACGGCGTTTGCGTGTCTGTATGTGGAAAGGTGGGCCTGCGTAAGCCTTTCCAGCCTTGCACTGCTGCTGATGATCCAGTTTATGCCCGATGTGGGAGAAGCCTTTTTCTGGTTTAACGGCGGCGTTGGCAATACGTTTGTCTATTCGCTGCTGGCGCTGGCGGCGGCCGCGTGCATCCGGCTGTACCACAGCCGCGGCAAAGCCGTGGGGTGGACGCTTGTGCTGGCGCTGCTGGCGGTAGCGCTGGGCGGCGGAAGCTATGGCGGCGGGTTGTTCGCGCTTTGCGTGGGCGCTGTGGGGCTTGTGTGGCTTTTTGGCCGAAGGGGCGCAAGGCGCTGGCGCTTTGCATGGCTGTACGTGCTGCTGGCAGGGTGCTTTGCCTGCAGCATGATTGCGCCGGGCAACGTTGTCCGTGCCAGCTATATTCAGTATCACAGCTCCTTTATCAAAACGGTGCTGCAATCGTTCTATTTCGGCATTGCCCAGGCGGGAGGCTATCTGCGCCTGCCCCTGATCGCCGTAACGCTTGTGCTGCTTCCAGCGCTGTACCGGGCCGCCCGCAAAAGCCCCTTTTCCTTTGGGCATCCGTGGCTGGTGCTTGGGCTTGGGCTTTGCCTGTACTGCACGCAGTTTGCCCCTCCGCTGTATTCCATCGCATCCATCGGCGACGGACGGATTGTGAACACCTATTTCATCAGCTTTGTGGTGCTGTGGCTGTTTTATGCGTATTACCTGGCGGGTGTTGCGGCGCGCCGGGTCAGCCTGCCGCAGCTGAAGCCCCGTCAGACAGGCGCGCTGCTGCTGCTTGGCCTGTGCCTGTTTGGAACGGGGTGTCTGGCGTTCAGGCGTGCGGGGGACGTGCTCTATGGCGTGCAGAACCTGTCCGGCCCCAGCGCGCTGATCTCCATCGTAACGGGCGAGGCCGCGCAGTATGACCGGGAGATGTCGGCCAGAGAGGCGCTTCTGAACGACGAAACCCAACCCGTTGTTACGCTGGAACCGCTCAGCGCCGTGCCTCGCGTGCTGATGGAGGACCTGATCACGCCCAACGCCGTATACGATGTGCGCGAATCGCTCTGCCTGTATTATGGCAAGCAGGAGATTCGCATTGCGGGAGAGGAGGCGGAAAAATGAAACCCGTTCTTCTGAAAAAACGCGTATCCAACCGTGTGCTGGTATGGCTGTGCGTAAGCGCGCTGCTTTTGAGCCTGCTGCCACTGTATGCGCTGTCGTTTTACAACCATGCCTGCTATGATGATTTTGGCTTTTCCATCCTCACGCACGATGCATGGCGCGGCAGCGGCAGCTGGGCCGAAACCATCCGCGCCGCGGTTCAAAACACCGTGGGAATCCGCCAGACATGGGAGGGCACCTATGCCACTTCCTTTATCAGCGCGCTGCAGCCCGCCGTATCCGGCGAGCATCTGTACTGGCTGACCACTCTGCTGCTGCTGAGCTTTCTGCTGCTGTCGCTGTGGTTTTTCCTGCGGCAGATGCTGGTGCGAGTGCTGGGGGCGGATGCGACTACCTTCTGGATGGCCTTCAGCGCCCTGTCCTTTGTGATGATCCAGTTTGTGCCCGATCTGAGCGAGGCCTTCTTCTGGTTTAACGGTGGCGTGGCCTATACGTTGATGTGGTCGCTCATGGTGCTTCGCCTGGGCGTATATGCACGCATGACGCATACCGGCAGCAAAACCGGCAAAACAGCTCTGGGCGCTGTCATGATCCTTCTGACGGTGGTTGTGGGCGGAGCAAAGTATACCACGCTGCTGCTTGCCGCGCTGGTGGATCTGCTGATTACGGCGTGGGCATTCTGGAAAAAGAAGGGCTACCGCCGGTTTTCCGTGACCTGCTTTGTGCTGATGATGGCCTGCTTTGCCTTTAGCGCTACGGCGCCGGGCAACAGTGTTCGCGCGGCTACCCTGATGGGCGGTGTAAGCGCGCCGGAGGCCATTCTGCAATCCTTCTACTTTGGTATTGCGCTCATGGGCAGCTGGTTTTCGCTGCCGCTTCTGGTGGTGTGGGCGCTGATTGCCTGGCAGTTGAGCGAGGCGCTGCACGGCTGCCCGTTGCGGTTTAATCATCCGATCTGGGTAACGGTACTCAGCCTGTGCCTGTTCTGCGCCCAGCTTGCCCCGACCATTTATACCGGCAACTATCTGGGGGACGGGCGTACTGTCAACACCTATTTTTATACCTTTGTGCTGATGAGCTGCGCCCTGGTGCTGTACTGGATGGGCTGGCTGATCCGCCGCAGGGAATGCCGCAGCTGTGTGGCGGCCATCGGCACATCCCGGAAAAACGGGCTTCGCATGGGCGCTCTGCTGGCGGCTGTGGTTCTGCTGGTAATCGGCTGCATCAGCTTTCAGCCCGATGCGGATACACCGCAGGGCCTGGACAACATGGCTTCCGTAAGCGCTCTGCGCTCGCTGCTCAACGGAGAGGCCAGGGCGTATGACGAGGCGATGACCCAGCGGGATGCCGCCCTCAACGATCCCGCGCAGCCCGAGGTGGTTCTCCATCCGGTGGAAACCATCCCCGAGGCCTTTATGGGGGATGCGCTGGAGAGCGACAACCTGGACTACGTGCTCAGCCTGTATGCCGAATACTATGAAAAGCAGCGCGTAACCGTTGCAAAGGAGGAATAGCATTGCTTCTGCAGGGAAAGAACGCGCTGATTACCGGCGCGGCGCGCGGAATCGGCGCGGCGATGGTGGAGGTGTTTGCGCGCGAGGGCGCCAATGTCTGGGCCTTTGCGCGCAGGCCGGACGATGCCTTTGAAATGCGGCTGGCGGAAACGGCGCAGCGGTACGGCGTGTGGATCAGGCCCGTGTACTGCGAGCTTTCCGATACCGCGGCCATCAAGGAAGCCTTCCGGCAGGTGATGGCGGACAGGCAGCCCCTGCATGTGCTGGTCAACAATGCCGGCGTCATGGGGGAGGACCGCATGTTCCAGATGACCTCCGAGCAGGAAATGAGACAGCTTTTCGACGTCAATTTCTTTGCCATGGTGGAGGTCAGCCGCCTGGCCACGCGCCTGATGGCGCGCAACAAACAGGGCGCGGTGGTCAACATCGCTTCCATCGCGGGGCTTGACGGGGACAGCCGCCTTGATTATTCCGCGTCCAAGGCCGCGGTGATCGCCGCCACCAAAAAAATGGCGCGCGAGCTGATCAGCGTGGGCATCCGCGTAAACGCCCTCGCTCCCGGCTTTACGGATACCGATCTGGTGAGGGGGCTTAGCGAAAAGGTGGTGCGGGAGCAGACGGAGAAAATTCTCATGAAGCGCAAGGCCAGGCCGGAGGAAATCGCCAACGTTGCGGCCTTTCTGGCCAGCGACATGGCCTCCTACGTAACCGCCCAGGTATGGCGCGCGGACGGCGGTATTCTGTAACGGTACCAAATGATACAAACAGAGCAAAAGGAGAGAAAAGGGATGAACAATCTGGAAAAGTATATCAATGCCTTTGCGGAATCGCTGGAGGTAGCGCCCGATCAGGTGCCCGCGCTCAAGTACGGCGAGAGCGACCAGTGGGACAGCGTGGGCCACATGAGCCTGATTGCCGCGCTGGAGGATGCCTTTGACATTATGATTGACATGGATGATATCATCGATCTGAGCTCTTTTGAAAAGGGAAAGGAGATCCTGGGCAAGTATGATGTGGAGCTTTGACCGCTTTGGCGAAAGCATCGCCCTGCGGGATGAGGCTGGCCAGACGCTGAGCTACCGCCAGCTGAAGGCGGAGGGGGAAGCGCTGTGCGCCGCCGCGGGCGGCCGCTGCCTGGTTTTCGGCCTGTGCCAGAATACCCTTGGCAGCGTGATGGGCTATGCAGGGTTTCTGGAGGGCGGAATTGTGCCTGCGCTGCTGAGCGCGGGCATTGACCGCCAGCTGTTTGATTCGCTGTATCAGAAGTACCGTCCCGCCTATCTGTGGGCGCCTGAGGCCTTCGACTGGGAAGGCTGCCGCTGTGTGTACGAGCGTCTGGGTTACCGGCTGCTCCAAACGCCCTTTGGCCGCGAAACCAGGCTGTTTGACGGTCTGGCGCTTTTGCTGACCACCAGCGGCTCCACCGGCAGCCCCAAATTTGTGCGCCAGAGCTATGCCAACATCCGCGCCAACACGGACAGCATTGTGGAATACCTGCAGCTGGACGCTACCGAAAGGCCCATCACCACCCTGCCCATGAACTATACCTATGGGCTGAGCATTCTCAACAGCCATCTGGATGTGGGCGCAACCATTCTGCTTACCGAAAAGGGCATTGCCCAGCGCGAATTCTGGCAGTTCTTCCGCGCCGAAGGCGCCACCAGCTTTGGCGGTGTGCCCTACACCTATGAAATGCTGGATCGCATGCGCTTTCTGCGCATGGATCTGCCCAGCCTGCGCACCATGACGCAGGCCGGAGGCAAGCTGCTGCCGCAGCTTCACCAGAAGTTTGTGGAGTGGTGCCGAGAGAACGGCAAGCGGTTTATCGTGATGTACGGCCAATGCGAGGCCACTGCGCGCATGGCCTATCTGCCCTGGGAAAAGAGTTTGGAAAAGGTGGGCAGCATGGGCATTGCCATCCCCGGCGGCCGTTTTGAGCTGATCGACGTAAACGGCGATGTCATTACCGAAACGGGCGTAACGGGCGAGCTTCGCTATTACGGCCAAAACGTAACGCTTGGCTATGCCGAGTGCGCCGCCGACCTGCAAAAGGGCGACGAGCGCGGCGGCGTGCTGGAAACCGGCGATATGGCGCAGCGTGACGAGGATGGCTATTTCCAGATCGTCGGGCGCAAAAAGCGCTTTCTCAAGATGTATGGCAACCGCGTCAATCTGGATGAAACCGAGCGCATGCTCAAGGCCGCATTTCCCGATGGTGAATGCGCCTGTGCCGGACGGGATGATCACCTGATGATCTTTTCCACCGAGGAAAGCCAGCTGCCGCAGATGCGTGCCTTCCTCAGCGAAAAAACAGGCATCAACGCAAGCGGCTTCCACACCATGCACCTGGAAACCATTCCCAAAAGCGATTCCGGAAAAACCCTCTACCGCGAACTGGAGAAATACCATGTTTGATGTCAACAACCTGCCTGCTCTGCCCGTCTACGAATGGGAACACGGGCAAAAGCATGCCTTTTTAACCCGCGAGCTGTGCGAATTGACGCGCCACCACGCCCAAAGCTGCCCGGAGTACGCAAGCATTCTTCGGGCAAGCGGCGTGGATGTGGACCGTGTGCAATCCTACGAGCAGCTGCCCTTTTTGCCGGTGCGGCTGTTCAAGGAGTTTTCGCTCAAAAGCGTGCCGGATGAGGCGCTGCACAAAACCATGACCTCCTCCGGCACCACCGGCCAGCAGGTAAGCCGCATTTATCTGGATCGGGAAACCTCCACCCTGCAAAGCAAGGTGCTCAGCCGCATCGTGGGAGAGTTTCTGGGCAAGCAGCGCCTGCCCATGATCATTCTGGATACCAGCGCCGTGATCAAAAACCGCGCCATGTTCTCCGCGCGCGGCGCGGGCATTCTGGGCTTCAGCATGTTTGGCCGCGATAAAATCTATGCGCTGGATGAAAACATGCAGCTGGATGTGGAGGGGCTGAAGGCCTTTTTGCAAAAGCACGAGGGCGAGGAGCTCTTCCTTTTCGGCTTTACGTTTATGATCTGGCAGCATTTTTGCGCGCAGCTGCGCAAATCCGGCTACCGGCCCGATCTCAGCCGCGGGGTGCTGATCCACGGCGGCGGCTGGAAGAAACTGGCCGACCAGCGCATCACCGCCGCGCAGTTTGGGCAGGAGCTTCTGGAAACCTGCGGCCTGAGCCGCGTGCACGATTATTACGGCATGGTGGAGCAGACCGGCACCATCTATATGCAATGCGAATGCGGCCATCTGCACGCGCCCGTGTGGTCGGATATCACCATCCGCCGCCCGGGGAATTTTGGCGTGGCGCAGGTGGGCGAGGCGGGGCTGGTGCAGGTAAGCAGCCTGCTGGCGCGCAGCTATCCCGGCCATATCCTGCTCACGGAGGACGAGGGCAGAATTCTGGGCGAGGACGACTGTCCCTGCGGCCGCAAGGGCAAATACTTTGAAATTCTCGGGCGCATCAGGCGCGCGGAGATCAGGGGGTGCAGCGATACCTATGAACAGAAGTGACGTAACGCTGCTTTGCGGGGAAAGCTGCGAAACCATCCGCCCCCTGCCGCCCTTTTCGGAGCCTGTGCTGGCCTTTCTGAGCGACCTGAGCGCCGCCCTGATGAAGGACCGGCAGGCGAAGGCCTATCCGGATGTGATTACGTTTGCGTTTTTCTGCCGCCGTGCCCATCTGGAAGCGCTCAGGGCCGAATATGCCGGACAGCTGGAGGACCGCCTTGGACGCGGCCTGGCCTTTCATATTGCGCCCGGCAATGTGCCCATCAACTTTGCCTATTCGCTGGTGGCGGGCCTGCTGGCAGGAAACGCTTGTGTGGTCAAAGCTTCCAGCCGGGATTTTGCGCAGACGCGCATCGTCTGCCGCGCCATGGAAATGCTTTTCAATGCCCACCCGGCCATGGCGGCCTATGTGAACGTGATTCTCTATCCGCGCGAGCGTCAGGATATCACGCAGGACTATTCCGCCCGGTGCGACGCGCGCATCATCTGGGGCGGCGATGAAACCGTGCGCCGGGTGCGCGCCGCCGCCCTTGCGCCTCACGCGGTGGAGGTAACGTTCCCGGACCGCTACAGCCTGCTGGTGATTGATCCCAGGGCCGTTCTGGCCATGGACGAAAAGCAGCTTGCGCAGGCCGCGCAGGGCTTTTACAACGATACCTACCTGACCGATCAGAACGCCTGCACCTCTCCCCGGCTGGTTTACTGGCTGGGCGAAAAGGAGGCGCTGGGAGAAGCGCAGGATCGCTTCTGGAACGCGGTGCAGGCCTTTGCGCAGCCCCGCTATCCATTGGAGCCCGTGGTGGCCGTTGACAAGCTGACCGCGGCCTGCCGCGCGGCCATCGGCCTGCCCGGCGCCCAGATCATTCCCATGGCGGATAACACGGTGGTCAGGGTTCAGGTGGATGCGCTGACGGCGGATGTGGACGAGCACCGCTGCGCGGGCGGCTTTTTCATCGAATATGCCTCCGACACGCTGGATGCACTTGTGCCTGTGGTAAAGCGCAAGTACCAGACGCTGTCCTGCCTTGGCGTGGATGGAAAGGTGATCCGCCGCTTTGTGGTGGAAAACGGCCTGCGCGGGATTGACCGTATTGCGCCCGTGGGCCACACCATGGATTTTGCGCTCACCTGGGATGGAAACGATCTGATCCGTACGCTCAGCCGCCGGATCACCGTTGTTTGATGGAGAGGTGTCGTATGGCAAAAACCCTTCTTTCCTTTGTTATTCCCTGCTACCGTTCGGCCAAAACCATCGGCGCGGTCGTGCAGGAGCTGACCGAAACCGTCGCCACCCGCGCCGATGAGTACGACCATGAAATCATCCTTGTCAACGACGGCAGCCCGGACAATGTTGCGCAGGTAATTCGCGACCTTTGCAGGCAGGATCCCTCCATTGTGTTTGTGGATCTCAGCCGCAACTTTGGTCAGCACAGCGCGCTGATGGCGGGCTTTGCCCAGGTGCGGGGCGATATTGTGATCTGCCTGGATGATGACGGCCAGACCCCGGCCAACGAATGCTTCAAGCTGATCGACAAGGTGGCCGAGGGCTACGACCTGGTGTTTGCGCAATATCCCACGCGCAAGCAAAGCTGGTTTCGCAATCTGGGCAGCCGGTTCAACACCTTCTGCAACCACTTCTTTTACAACCAGCCCAGGGAGCTTACGGCCAACAGCTACTACGCCTGCCAGCGCTTTGTGGTGGACAGCGCCCTCAAGTATCCCAATCCGTTTCCCTATGTAACGGGGCTTTTGTTTCAGAGCGTGAGCCGCTACTGCAATGTGCCCATCCATCACCGCTCCCGCATGGAGGGCGAAAGCGGCTACAACCTGAAAAAGCTGATTTCGCTGTGGGTAAACGGCGTAACGGCCTTTTCCATCAAGCCGCTCCGCCTGGCCAGCTACGTGGGCTGGCTGATTGCGGCGGCCGGCTTCCTGTTTGCGCTGGTTACCATCTTGCGTAAAATATTCAATCCTGCCATGCAGGCTGGTTGGGCCAGCACCATTTCGCTGATGCTGGTGCTGGGAGGAATCATCATTACCCTGATGGGTATTATTGGGGAATACATCGGCCGCATTTACCTCAGCATCAACCGTTATCCGCAGTATGTGGTGCGCAGCGTAACGCGCAGCGAGGCCGGAAAGGAGGGCGAGGCCCTTGAAAACGACGCACGCCGTCTGGGAGCTTGAAAACATCGGAACCGACGCCTGGGAGATTCAGCTGGACGCGGATGATACGCCCGACATGCTCTCCCGGGAGGAGCAGCGCCTTGCGGCCGGGGGCGCGCAGTATCTGGTGGTCAAAACCCCGCCCAACTGCCAGCAGCTGCTTTTCGGCCTGCCTGCGCTGGGATATACCTTTGTGGAAATGGTTTTTCATGTGGCCGTCCGCCGCAGCGATTACCATATGCCGGATCACATCGCCCGCTTCGACCGGGGGCTTACCGTGGTGGAACGCACCGGGCAAGCCGATCGCGAGCGCATCTACGGCCTGATCCGCAAGGGCATCTTTCATAGCGACCGCGTGAGCATCGATCCGGCCTTTGGCGTGGGCATGGGCGGCAACCGCTACGCCAACTGGCTCAAAAGCCTGATTGAAAAGGGAGGCTTTCTCTACGAGGTGCTAAGCGGCGACCGTCCCATCGGCTTTTTTGTCATCTGCCGAAAGGATGAAAACACGGTGGATCCCGTGCTGATGGGCATGTATGACGAGCAGAATGATCGCGGCATGGGCGCGCTTTTGCACAAAAAAACGCTGGACACCTGCTTTACACATCCGTGCAAGCGGCTGACCAGCACGATTGTATCCAACAATACCAAGGTGCTCAGCGTTTATGTAAACGCCGGCGCGGCCATTACAGATACGCTGTATACCTATGTAAAGCACATCTGACAGGTGCTTTGCTTTTCCAAGAGGTGGGAAGATGCTAACCTACATCACCAACGAATGTATGCCGTTGGAAAAAATGCTGGCCCGGGTGCGAAAAACGCATCCCGAGGGATGCGAGCTGGTGCGCAAGGCCTACGAGTTTGCCGAAAAGGCGCATGCCGGACAGGTGCGCAAAAGCGGCGAGCCGTATTTTATGCACCCTGTTTCGGTGGCAAGCATCCTGACGGATTTGATGATTGACGCCACCACCATCGCCGCGGGCTTTCTGCACGATACGGTGGAGGATTGCCCGGATATTACGCTGGATACGCTGCGCGCCGAGTTTGGCGATGAGGTGGCCCTGCTGGTGGATGGCGTAACCAAGCTGGACAAGCTGGATTTTACCAGCCGCGAGGAGCAGAAGGCCGAAAGCCTGCGCAAGATGATCCTGGCCATGTCCAAGGACATTCGCGTGGTGGTGATCAAGCTGGCCGACCGCCTGCACAACATGCGCACCATGCGCTTCCAGTCGCCGGACCGGCAAAAGGCCATCGCGCACGAAACGCTGGATATCTACGCGCCCCTTGCGCACCGGCTGGGCATCAACTCCATCAAATCGGAGCTGGAGGACCTCAGCTTCAAGTATATCGACCCGGTTGCCTTCCACGATATCGCCCAAAAGGTGGGCCTGCGCCGGTCGGAGCGGGAGGAAAACATCCGCATGGTGATTTCCGAGCTGTCCGAAAAGCTGGACGCGCAGGGCATTCACTACGAGATGGACGGCCGCCCCAAGCATTTGTACTCCATTTATAAAAAGATGCATGGCCAGGGCAAAACCTTTGATCAGATCTACGACCTGATCGCCGTGCGCGTGCTGGTGGATACCGTGCAGGACTGCTATACGGTGCTGGGTATTGTGCATACCCTGTGGAACCAGATTCCCGGCCGCTTCAAGGATTACATCAGCGTACCCAAGGGCAATATGTACCAAAGCCTGCATACCACCGTCATCGGCGGGCGAAAAATGCCCTTTCCGTTTGAAATCCAGATCCGCACGTGGGAAATGCACCGCGTGGCGGAGTTTGGCGTGGCGGCGCACTGGCGCTACAAGGAGGGTGGCGCTGCTGCGGGAGATCTGGATACCAAGCTGTACTGGCTGCGCCAGATCCTGGACTGGCAGAGCGATACGCGCGATTCTCAGGAGTTTATCGACTCCCTCAAAACCGATCTTTTCAGCGAAGAGGTGCTCATCTTTACCCCCAAGGGCGATATCATCAGCATGCCCCGCGGTGCAACGCCCATCGACTTTGCCTACCGCATCCACTCCGGCGTGGGCAATCAGTGCGTGGGCGCCAAAATCAACGGGCGCATTGTGCCCCTGGAAACCGAGCTGCAGACCGGCGACCGCGTGGAAGTGATTACCTCGCCCAACTCCAAGGGCCCGGGCGCGGATTGGCTGCGCATTGTCAAAACGCAGCAGGCCAAGGCCAAAATCCGCCAGTTCATGAAACGCGAAATGCGCGGCGAAAACGTGGTCAAGGGCAAGGATATGGTGGAAAAGGAGGCCAAGCGCCGCGGTGTTGCGCTGTCCTCCATCGTCAAGCCCGAGTATTACGAGCCGCTGCTTAAGCGCTATGCCTTTGCCGAAATGGAGGATATCTACGGTGCAGTGGGCTATGGCGGCATCGCCAGCGCCTATGTGGTAAGCCGCCTTCTGGAGGAGCAGCGCAAGGCCGAAACGCCCGCGGTGCCCCAGGTGAAGGAGGTTACGCAGGAGGAAGCGCAGAAAAAGCTGGGCAAGCCCTCCCACGGCGTGTATGTGAAGGGTGAAAGCGGCATGCTGGTGCGCTTTGCCCGCTGCTGCAACCCGGTACCCGGCGATGAAATCATGGGCTACATCACCCGTGGACGCGGCGTAACCGTGCACAAGGCCGATTGCGTTAATGTCAGCAATTCCGAGCAGGAGCGCATGGTGGAGGTCAGCTGGGCGGCCAGCCAGCAGGCTTCGGAGTTTAACGCCGGCATTACCGTGATTGCCTACGACCATGTCAGCCTCCTTGGCGAGCTGGCCATGGCCATTGGCAACATGGAGGTGCCCATCGTGGCCGTATCCGCCAAGCGCGATGAAAAGAAAAAAACCTGCATCATCACCATGGTGATTCAAGTAAAGAGCCGCGAGCAGCTGGACCGCGTGATTACCCAGCTGCACAAGCGCAGCGATATTATCGAAGTCTACCGTGCCTCCAACTGACATCCCGGAGGGAAGAAAACCCTATGCAAAAGCTGAACCGCACTCTGTGTATCCTGTTAGAGATTGCCTGCGTTGTGATGGCCGCCGTGCTGGTGCTGTTTATGGCCACCAGCAACAGCCCGCTCTATCGGGCCGCAGGCTCCAACAGCTCCATTTTTCTTACGGTGGGCAAGGCCATTACCATGGGCTGGACGCCCTATGTGGATATTGTTGAAAACAAGGGCCCGCTGCTGTTTTTCATCAATGCCCTGCCGCAGCTTTTTCTGGAACGCACGCTTGGCATCTTTCTGTTGGAGCTGGTGCTGATGGTTGTCGCGGCCATCCTGCTGCTGCATGCCACCCGCATGCTGGCGGGCAAAAGGTACTGCGCGGTCTGCGTGCTTGTTCCGGCGGTCTATTTTGCTTATTTGAGCCGCAACCTGCATGGCGGTAACTTTGGCGAGGAATACAACCTGTTTCTGACAGTGGTAAGCATCTGGGCGTTTGTCCGCGCCGTCAGCGGGCAGGGCAGGCGGGGTTGGGTGCCGCCCTTTCTGCTGGGGCTGTGCCTGGCCGGAGTGGCGCTGATCAAAATCAGCGATATCTTCGGCGTTGGCATTACCGTGGTGTTTTACCTGATCTGGATGGCGCAGAAAAGGCGTTCCTTCTGGAAGGATGCGGCCGCCTTTGCGGGCGGCGTGGCGCTGCTGACCGTGCCGACCATGATCTATCTGATGGCCCATCATGCGGTGGGCGCCATGTTTGAGGAGTATATTCTCAGCAATTTTTCGCATGTTGGCGGCGAAAACGAGGCCGGATTCCTGGCCCAGCGCATTTCGTTGATGCGGTATTTTCCTTATGCTGTCCATACGTTCAAGCCGCTGATTGCGGGCGCCGTAGCGGCGGCGGTTGTGCTGCTTTGCCGTTTCATCGGCCGCCGGGTGGAGCCGGAGCAGAAGCAGCAGCCTTCCGGGCTGATGATTGCCTGGATCGCCGCGCTGGCGGTGATGTGCTTTGCGCAGGCGTACGTTTCATCCACCGGGTATGGCCAGCATCTGATGCCCATTGCGGCAAGCCTGGCGGCCAGCACCATGGTGGCCGTGGCGGCGCTGTGCAGGCTGATCCCCGAAAAAGCGGAGGGCGTGCGGCTGGCAGCCGGCATAGCCGGCGTTGCGCTTGGCGCGGTGTTGATTGTTGCCTCGCCCTTTACCTTTCACGCGGCTCCGCGCGTGGGCTCCGAGGCCTATGAGGCCCAGCTTGCCTATCAGCAGGAGTTTCTGGAGATCATTGAGGATGAAAAGGACTCCGTCTTTGGCATCGGCATGCCCAGGGCATGGTATCTGTACAACGATGTGATGCCTGCCTACAAGTGCATGAATCTGGTAAGCTATATCCTTGCCCATGTGGGCGAAAACCGCGCGGAGGATTTTGAAGAAGCGCTGAGGGAGGACCCCATTGCGTGGCTGGTGGTCAAGGATTCGCTGGAAAGCTACCGGGGTATCCTGACGGATGGAACGTTGGATTTTATCGGTGAAAACTACTATTTATACTGCACGGACGAATCGGGCAGCCGGGAGCTGTACCGTCTGTTCTGATCGCAGGCAATGAAGGAGGCATGCGCCATGCGTGCTGTGATCCAGCGGGTGACCCGGGCAAGCGTTACCATTGGGGATGAGGTTGTCGGGCAGATCGGGCCGGGCTTTCTGGTGCTGATTGGCGTGGAGGAGGGCGATGGAGAGGCCGATCTGAAATACCTGTCCGTCAAGGTGCCCCATCTGCGCATTTTTGAGGATGAAAACGGCAAAATGAACCGCTCACTGCTGGATGTGGGCGGGCAGATTCTGGCGGTAAGCCAGTTTACCCTGCTGGGGGATGCGCGCTCCAGCCGCCGCCCCAGCTTTACGCAGGCTGCGCGGCCCGAAACGGCCAATCCCATGTACGAGCGGCTGGTTGCGGCGTGGCGCGAGCAGGGCATCGAGGTACAGACGGGCCGCTTTGGCGCGGATATGAAGGTGGAGCTGGTCAACGACGGGCCTGTAACCCTGCTGATGGATTCCCGCAAGCTTTTGTAACGAAGGAGTAATCATTTTATGCACATTACGGTGGAACGGCTTGTGGTAGGCGAGCTGGCCGTTAACTGCTATCTGGTGGAAAACACCCTCACGCATGAATGCCTGATTGTGGATCCCGGCGCGGATGCAGAAAGCATTATCCGGCGCGTGGGAGACCGCAGGGCCTGCGCGGTGCTTCTTACGCATGGGCATTACGATCATATCGGCGCGGTGGATGAGGTGTGCGGTCATTTTGGCATTCCCGTCTATGTTCATACGCTGGATGCCGCCAAGCTGACCGACGCGCAGGCCAATGTATCCGCCGCGTACAGCGACCCGGTGACGCAGCATACCGTGCCTGTGAAAATTGAACAGGAGGGCCCGCTTACTCTGGCGGGGATCGAGCTTCAGGTGATGCATACCCCCGGCCACAGCGCGGGAAGCATCTGCTGCATTCTTCCCGAGGGCCAGGGCGTGCTGACCGGCGATACGCTGTTCGCCCACGGCTATGGCCGTACCGATTTTGCCGACGGCGATTTTGGCCAGATGCATCAGTCGCTGCGCAGGCTGTACCGCCTTACGCCCAGAATGGTCGCCTATCCGGGGCATGATGTGCCCGGCGTGGTGGGCCGCGACCCTGTGGGGGAATAAGCATGGATACGATTGCTGTAACGCTGATAACGCCGCTGGAAGGGTTTGCAAACGAGCTGTGCGATGTGCTCAAGCTGTTTTTTATCGTGGAAGGCTTTGCGGTTTCGCCCCGGGCGGAGGAAAACGCCGAGGTGCTCCTGCATACCTATGAGGAGAAGGACAACCGCGCCGTCTGCACGTTTGCCTTTCGCGGACAGACGCAGAGGCGCGAGGCCGCGTTGCCCCTGCCGCAGTCCTTTGAAGGCGACAGCGAAAAATACCAGGTGGCGCACAAGCGTATCTCCAAACGGTTGTGCAAGGTAACGCTGTACGAGCTGCTCAAACACCTGACCGGCACGCGTCCGCCATGGGGCTCGCTTACGGGCATCCGCCCCACAAGGCTGATCTATGAGCGGTTGGAAGCCGGGCTTTCGCTGGAGCAGGCGCAGCGCTATGTGGAGCAGGAATTTGACGTAAGCCCCGAAAAGAGCGATCTGCTGCGCCGCATCGTTCTTCAGCAGCAGCAGCTGCCCGCGCCCTGCACGGAGGAGGCGGATGTCTATGTGTCCATCCCCTTTTGCCGCACCCGCTGCGCCTACTGCTCATTTCCCGGCGAGGCGGTGGGCAAGGGAAAGCTGGTTCCGCCCTATCTGCAGGCGCTGCTGTGGGAAATGCAGGAGGGGGCAAAGCTCCTTGATAAAAGCGGCAGAAGGCTTCGCGCCCTGTATGTGGGCGGCGGCACGCCCTCCGCGCTGGACGAAGAGCAGTTTGATCTGCTGATGGAGCAAACCATGCGCCTGTTTCCCGGGGCTTGCGAATATACGGTGGAGGCGGGACGGCCCGATACCATCACCCGCGGCAAGCTGCAAACGCTTCGCAGGCTTGGGGTTGGGCGCATCAGCATCAATCCCCAGACCATGAACGATGAAACCCTGCGCGCAATCGGGCGCGATCATACCGCCCGTCAAACGGAGGAAGCGTTTGCGCTGGCGCGCGAACTGGGCTTTGACGATATCAACATGGATGTCATCGCCGGCCTGCCGGGCGAAAACACCTCGCATTTTGCCCATACCATGGAGCGCATCCTTGAGCTTCGGCCGGACAGCCTGACGGTGCACACGCTGGCCATCAAGCGTTCCAGCCGCCTCAATCTGGAAAAATACCCCCTGCCGGATGCGGCCATCGCCGCCGGGATGGTGCGGCTGGGCGAGCAGACCGCTCAGGCGCTGGGGCTGGAGCCCTATTACCTGTACCGGCAGAAGTATATGGCCGGACAGCAGCAAAACGTGGGCTATGCCCGTCCCGGCAAGGCGTGCCTGTACAATATCGATATCATGGAGGAGACCGCTTCCATCCTTGCCATGGGCGCAGGCGCCATCAGCAAGCGCGTTTTCCCGGATCGCGAGCTGCGCATCCAGCGCGCGCCCAATGTGACCAATGTTTGCGTTTACATCGACCGTGTGCAGGAAATGGCACGGCGAAAGGAAAAACTATTTCTACAGGAGGAGGAACACCAATGAAATACCTGATTGCGCTTGACCAGGGCACCACATCCAGCCGCGCCATCGTGTTTGACATGAACGGCCGCACGCTGGCAGCGCACGCCATCGAGTTTAAGCAGCACTATCCCCAGCCCGGCTGGGTGGAGCACGACCCGGATGATATCCTGAATACGCAGGTGGAGGCGCTGCGCAAGGCCGTGGAAATGAGCAGGGTGGATGTGCGCGACATCGCCGCCATCGGCATCACCAACCAGCGCGAGACCACCCTGCTGTGGGAAAAGGCAACCGGACGCTGCGTGCACAACGCCATCGTGTGGCAGTGCCGCCGCACGGCGCCCTATGTGGAAAAGCTGGTGGCGGATGGCTACAGCGACATGATCCGCCAAAAGACCGGTCTGGTGCCGGACGCCTATTTCAGCGGTACCAAGCTGGCTTATCTGCTGGATACGCTCCATCTGCATGAGCGGGCCGAGAAGGGCGAGCTGTGCTTTGGCACGGTGGATACCTTCCTGGCGTGGAATCTGGTGGAGGGCCGTCCCCATGTAACGGATGCCACCAACGCCGGGCGCACCATGCTGTTTAACCTGCGCAAGCAGGAATGGGATGAGGAACTGCTGGATATGCTTCACATTCCCCGCGCCGTGCTGCCCGAGGTGGTGGATACCGCCCATGTCATCGGCAATCTGCGCCCGGAAATTCTGGGCTGTCCCATCCCTGTGGCGGCCATGGCGGGCGATCAGCATGCCTCGCTGTTCGGGCAGGCCTGCTTTGATCCCGGCATGGTCAAGAATACCTACGGCACCGGCTGCTTTATGCTGATGAACACCGGCGAGGTGCCTGTGGAAAGCAATAACGGCCTGCTTACCACCATGGCCTGGCGCCTGAACGGCAAGCCTACCTATGCGCTGGAGGGCAGCGTATTCATGGGTGGGGCGACCGTGCAATGGCTGCGTGATGAAATGCACCTGATCGGCACCTCGGCCGAGAGCGAGCAGGTGGCCGAGAGCGTACCGGACACGGCAGGCGTTTATCTGGTACCCGCCTTTACCGGCCTGGGTGCGCCCTACTGGGATATGTACAGCCGCGGCACCATCGTGGGAATGACCCGTGGCACCAACCGCGCGCATATTGTGCGCGCCGCGCTGGAGGCCATCTGCTATCAGAGCTACGACCTGTTCAAGGCCATGGTGGCGGATCGCGGCGG
>JAEDGL010000014.1 GCA_016297535.1 Clostridia bacterium
CCGTGGAAAGAACCTTGTTCGTATCCTTCTCCAGGTAATTGACCGTGTAGCTCAGGTCAGTCCGCTTCGTCCACGATCCCGTGAACACCACATTCGCAGAGGGCATGGTGAAGCTGCTACCGGTAACCGTTACATCATCGGTTGCCCAGCCAGAGAATGTGTAACCGGTCACTTCGGGAGCGGTCTCTACGCTTACCGTGCTGCCGGCCGCATGGGTCTGCGCCGTGGGGGCAGAGGGGGCACCAGCGGGGGCCGTGTTCGTATATTCATAGGAAACCGTGAAGTACTTCTGTTTCCAGACTGCATAGAGGTGGTTTTCGCCATTGTTGTCTGCGCGTACTTCCTGACCGGGCTGATACTTTGCGGTTGTAGCGTCCGCAGTATCCGCCCAGCCGACGAACTCGTAGTACTCGCGGTTGGACAAACCGGTTGCGCTATATGCAGCCAGGGTTACTTTACCATTGTTGTACAGGTTGCTAAGGGTATACAGGGGCACTGCTGCTCCGCTGAAGTTGGCATGGTAAACAAGGGTGATCAGCGCATCCTTACCACCATAGATGGCATACAGCACTACATCCTTGGCGGGCATATTGAGCTTGTCGCCGGGATAGTAGCTTGTACCGGAGCCATCCGCTGCGGTGTTCCAGCAGAGGAACACCTGGCCGGAGGGCGCAGTGATACCAGTGGCCGCCTGCACATTGGCATAGCTGCCTTCCGCATACTTCCTGCTATCCACGGGGGCTGTACCGGCGCCACCATTCAGCTGATAGGTAACGGTAAAGCTGCTTGTGCTGGTATAGTAGGGATAGAGCTCAATATCGCTGTAGATGCGGGTATTAAAGTTGAAGGGCGTGTAAACGTAATTGCCTTCCGTACCCGTGCGGATGCACCAGCCGCGCCATGCGTAGCCTTCGGGCACCGTTACGGTGGGCAGCGTGGATTCATCGATGGTTTCGCCGTATGTAATTGCGATAGGCTCAGATCCAATGCCCTCAATGCTCAAATATGCCACGCCGTTAACTGTAGGCGGAGCCCACTTGGCATACAACGTAATGTTTTTCGCAGGCATATTCCCATTGAATGAATAGGGCTCGCCTGATCCGGCAGGGTTGGCATACCAGCCTACAAAGTGATAGTCACTTGTCAGGCCACTCGGTCGATTCGCATCCGTCAGATTCGGGAACTGTGAATCCTGCGGGACATCTGCAATGCTCTGCTGATACAAACGGCTAACTGTGTTCGTCATGGTCTGACCGCCATTTACAAACACAAAGTTATAGGAATTACGATCGTAATAGAACTTTGCATTATCCCAACTGTCACCATTTTTGGGGCTAAGTGTAGTATTGCAGGTAAAACCCGTCATCGGATATTTATCTTCACTTGTTACAGTAAAGCCAGATCCATAGCTTGTATCCGTATGATCCAGTTTATAGGTTTTACCATTTTTAGTAATTTCACCAGTTTCTCCCGGTAAAACTTCAATATAATAGTATGCCTTTGATGTTGTTGAACTTGCATTCCTCTGCCAGAATTCTGCTCCTCCAAGAGGCATTGTATCAATGTTTACTTGCGCCGTAGAGGAGTCCGGTCCTACCTTCCAGTCATATCCTGGCCATTTGGAACGGATATTCGCACCATACTTTGCTTCAATGCGATATTCTTTGATTTCGGGATCTCCATAGCAATCATCTGTGTGTTTGTGTTCTTCTTTTCCACAGGTTAGCTTTCCCCAATTATAACAGCTGTACTTATGCTTATGCTCTTCTTTCCCGCAAATAAGCGGTCCATTACCAGAAGAGTAAAACTTTACTGTGTATATATTCCTTTGATAATATACGTTTACAATAGAGGAACCATCGCCCGCAATTACCTGCTGTTCGATAGCCTCAGCTGTAAACCCATCATACTTATTTGCCGTAACATTTGTTAGCGAACCAGTAGCACCCGTGCGAGTATACGAAGCATAGTAGGAATACTGCTCCGCATCCTGCAAAGCTGCATCCAGATACGGATTCTGATAATCTGCATTTTCTCTCCACTCAATTACCGTATACTGCGTGGATGGATTCGCATTCCAAACCGCATACAGCTCAATATTGCTGCTCAGTTGCTGACCAAAAGGATAATCAGCCGTGGTTGCATCCGGGTTGGTCGTCCATCCAACAAAAGAATAACCCACCCTAACCGGCTGTTCCGGTTCCACGGTGTTCATTCCCGGCCGCACAAACGTGGGCTGCAAATAAGTCGCCTGGTTGCCAGTGTGATAGGTAATCCAGTATCCCCTTTCCACCTTGGGCCACAGGGTTACATTCTGCGTGCCAAGCGTTACGCTATCCACCCTGTTGGTCAAGGCTTCATCGGTATACCAGCCAACAATGCCTTCCTCTGCATTTACAGGGAAAGTGACATCCGCATTGATGATAACTCCCTCAATGCCTTCACGGGTAGCATAAACACGGCCCTCATTATCCATGAAGAACACATAGTGTACTTCGGCAAATTTGGCCGTCAACACAATCTCTTTGGTTTCGGTTACGCTATTCTGCGTACCAAAAGCGGTAAAGGGCTGATCATCGGCCGTATACCAGCCAAGGAATTTGTAGCCCTCTTTTTCCGGAGAGGCAGGCGCATAGAGCACATCGCCGGTTTTAACGATCTGCGTGCCTATCTCTTCGTCGCCAATCTTAAAGGTATAGGTAAGATAGCTATGCGTATCATCCACGATGCCCAGCAGCGCCCTGCCAGGCTGCACCGACGAGCTGATCTCGACAATTTCCGCTATCGCGGTCAGCGGCATGCTACTTAAGACCATCAGGGTCGCCATCAGCATTGCCAGCGCCCGACGCAAGATCCCTTTCATTCTTCCAGTCCTCCTTACGGTTGATGATCTCTTTGGTTTACTGTTCCTCATCCATGATGACGACTACACGCCAGTAATCCAGGTAGTTGTCCTGCGTCATCACAACGGTGTACTGGGATCCTGCGGCCATGTCAACATCCCTCCAGGTGGCGTTGTCGGAGCTTGTTTGCCACTGCAGCTGGAAGGAAACCTGATCGTAGCCAATCAATACGGCAGACATGGTAATGCTTGTGCCAAACGCCTTTTCACCGTTCCAGGTGACATAGATATCAATGCGGCGGTTGGGATCCAGCAGGTCGTAAATGGAGGTAAGCTTATCCGTGCCGGCCGGCAGCGTTTCCTTCACAACAGGATCGCCGTTTTCATCCAGAATGAGGTTGCCGTTTTCATCACGCATATAGTCAACCGGAACTTCCAGCCCATCGGGAACAATGATGATCGGATTGCCCTGCGAATCCAGCATCAGGTTTCCCTCGCCATCGCGCACAAAGGTGTAGCGCAGCTCCTCTTCTTCGGTGGGTTCCTCGGTCTCAGCAGGCTCTTCGGTTTCCGCAGGGGCCTCAGTCTCAGCAGGTTCCTCGGTCTCCGCAGGTTCCTCGGTCTCAGCAGGCTCTTCGGTTTCCGCAGGGGCCTCGGTTTCCGCAGGAGCTTCGGTCTCCGCAGGTTCCTCGGTTTCCGCGGGGGCCTCGGTTTCCTCCGGCCCGACGGGTTCCGTGCCGGATTCCTCCGTGGGACGCGCCTGTACCGACGGCAGCCTGAAGGCGTTGGAGGGATAGGTGCCTGCCATGGCACAGCTGACAGAGCCAAGCACAAGCATCAGCACAAGTGTGCAGGCCAGAACCTTTCGCATCGATTTCATCATTTCTTTATCCTCCTCGCAGTTTTCTCTACGCAGTTGGTTAAATCAAATGGTTACATTTGTTTCCAACGGTATTATATCACAAATGCACCGAAATACAACGTTTCGGTGCATTTTTTTGTTATTCCGCAACAACCAGCACCGCGCGGTAGGCGTAATTCGCGTTCGCCTCTGTTACCACGAAGGAATAGGTGTCGGAGCAGGCGCCGGAGATTACTTCCCAATCGCCGCCCTTGCAGATTTCCCACTGAATGCTGTAGGGCGCGTTGGCATCCTGAACAGAGGCGCGCAGGGTAACGGTATCACCGATGTAGATGGTGCCGCTGTTTACCATGCTCACACTCACCGTGCCCGTGAAGACGAACGGGGCGGGTTCCTCGGTGGGATCCGCAGCAGGTTCCTCGGTGGGATCCGCAGCAGGTTCCTCGGTGGGATCAGCAGCAGGTTCCTCGGTGGGATCAGCAGCAGGCTCCTCGGTGGGATCCGCAGCGGGCTCCTCGGTGGGATCAGCAGCGGGCTCCTCGGTGGGATCGGCAGCAGGCTCCTCGGTGGGATCGGCAGCAGGCTCCTCGGTGGGATCGGCAGCGGGTTCCTCGGTAGGATCGGCAGCAGGCTCCTCGGTGGGATCAGCGGCGGGCTCCTCGGTGGGATCCGCAGCAGGCTCCTCGGTAGGATCAGCAGCGGGCTCCTCGGCAGGATCAGCGGCGGGTTCCTCGGTGGGATCGGCGGCGGGAGCGGGGGTGCTCTCCTCGACAGGAGCGGGGGCGGGCTGCTCAGCTACGGGAGCGGGGGTGTTCTCCTCAACAGGAGCGGGGGCAGGCTGCTCGGCTACGGGAGCGGGGGTAGAAGTGATTTCTACAACCTGCTGCTCAACAGGCGCCGGAGTGGTGGTTACTTCCTCAGCAATCGCGGAAAAAATCATGTTGCCAGCCAGCGCGGTTACCAGAGTCACAATCCCCATTTTCTTCAGCATATTTTTCATGAGATATGTCCTCCTTCTATGGTTCGTTGAAGCATATGCTTCATCAATTCACTTTACGCCCTTATTCTACCAGCAGGAGGTTACGCGAACGGTTACATATCTCAACTTTTTTATTTTTTCAAAAAAATTTTTTTACTCGACCAGCCCGATGGCTTTGGCCTTTTCAACTTCCTTTTTTTCGCTGCTCAGCGGGCCGATGCGGTAGTTGAAGGCCACGCTGCAGTTGGGGTATTTTTGATAGAAGCGCGTTTTGATGCGTTCCATCACCAGATGGCCGGTGCTGTAATTAACCATGGGCAGCAGCAGGGCGATAATGGTGGGGCTGAAACGGGAAACGGTATCGCCCTTGCGCAGGTTCTGGCGCAGGATTTCGGTAAGGCCCTGCATAATGTTGTCCTGGCGGATGGGATCCATCACCGAGCCGTCGATCTTTCCCACCATGATCACGCCCAGAAACATCGTGGAGCCCAGGCGCTCGAGGTTGCGCATCTGCAGGTTGAAGATTTCCTTAAACACCATGTACTCGCAGATAAAGGCGCCCTTTTGGGCATTGCTTTCGATCAGCTCGTTGCGGATGGATTCCAGGTTAAGGTCCAGGGTTTTGCCGGAGTTGACAATCTGCTTGTAAAACTCCTGCATGTTGTCGCTGGGGCGCACGCCCAGATAATGGTAGTACAGGTGCATGACGTACTTGTACTGGAGCATGGCCTCGTTGCTGCGCTCGGTTTTGATCAGGGCGGACATCAGATCCATGTGCAGGCGGTCGTCCAGGTTGTTTACCTCCAGCGCCCTGCGGCACACGTTGATCACGCTGTCGTAATCCTCGCGCTGCTTCAGATCCTCCAGATAGGCGTACACCGCCTCCAGATAGCGGTTGTGCAGGGCAGTGGCCTGGGCAAGCGCCCACTCGTTCTGGTCGCTATCCAGCAGCAGATCGCCGCCGTAAAGGTTCATCAGGCGCTCAAACAGCTTGTCGCGGTCCTGTCCGTCTTCCTTGCCGCTTTCCAGTGCGGAGAGGATTTCTTCTATTTCATATACGTCCACGGTCATGCCCGGCAGGCATTTCCAGCTGTAGGAGCCGCGCTCCGCCACAATGCAGCCGCCCAGATCCGGTATAAGCTGGTTGAGCAGCGCGCGCATGCGGCTGACCAGCGTTTTGAGGGCGTTTTCGGGATTGCTGCTTTTTTCCTCGGACCACAGCGCCGACATCAGCCGGAAATTGGATACGGACTGGCCCCGGCTGAGAATCAGAATTTCCATCAGCGCAACGCCCTTGCGGGATTTTTCCACCAGCTGGTCGACCTTGATTTCATCTATATAGATGGCGAAATTTTTCATGAGCTGAATGCGGATTTGGGTGGGCATGGTTTTTCCTCCTCACATTGAAAGACGTTTGCGCAAAGCATCCGGATTGATGGCGTAGAGCGTGGCGTTTTCGGGGCTGATGCGGCCTTCCCGGCACAGGCGCAGAAGCTCGTTATCCATGGAGAGCATGGTCTGCCCGGCGCTGCCGCTGTAAATGGCGTTGTCCAGCTGATAGGTTTTGCCATCGCGAATCAAATTCTGAATGGCGCTGTTTACGGTCATCACCTCAAACACGGGCGTCTGCCCACCGTCCACAGTGGGCACCAGCCGCTGGGAGACCACTGCGCGCAGCACCATGGACAGCTGGATGCGTACCTGCTGCTGCTGGCCCGGCGGAAAGGCGTCCAGGATGCGGTCGATGGTTTTGGCCGCGCCCACCGTATGCAGAGAGGACAGAAGCAGATGTCCCGTTTCTGCCGCGGTAATGGCGGTTTGCATGGTTTCTTCATCGCGCATTTCGCCAAGCATAATCACATCGGGCGCCTGGCGCAGCGCCGCGCGCAGGGCGCGGGCAAAGGTTGGCGCATCGGCGGGCACCTCGCGCTGGCTGACCAGGCTGCAGCGGTGGGGGTGCAGATACTCGATGGGATCCTCAATGGTGATGATGTGCCCCGGCCGGCTGCGGTTGATGCAATCAATCACACAGGCCAGGGTGGTGCTCTTGCCGCTGCCCGCCGGGCCGGTTACCAGCACCATGCCGTTTCGCAGCTCGGACAGGCCGGTGACCAGCTCGGGAATGCCCAGCTTGCGGGGATCCGGCAGGCCAAAGGCCACCACGCGGTAGGCCGCGGCCAGGGTGCCGCGCTGCCGGTAGGCATTGCAGCGGAAGCGGCACAGGCTTTCGATGGAAAAGGAAAAATCATCGTCGCCGTCCTGCATCAGCAGGTCCATGCTGCGGTTTTTGGCCAGCACGTACGTCTGGCGGATGAGCCGCTCCGTGTCCTCGGGCATTACGGGCTGAGGGCTTACGGGCTGCATCCGGCCCTGCACCTTCGCCATCACCGGGGAGCCGGGCACAATAAAAATATCCGACCCGCCCTGCTCCAGGGTGCTTTTCAGGATCTCCAGTAGCTCCATACGTTCACCAACCGTTATCTCTTGCAAAAATTGCGTTTGCCACGCGTTACCAATCGCCGTCCGTGGTTCCAAACAGGTGCTCCACCCAGCGGTAGCGGGGCTGCCGGTTTGCTTCCAGCAGCTCTACGGCGCAGCGAAGGCTGCGCCCGGTCTCCCCGGTCTCCGTCCAGCTTACCACGCGGCCGTCCAGCGTCATTCCCTCCGGCAGGCGGCTGGCCACCTGGGCCAGATAATCCTCCGCCGCGGCGCATTGCGCAAGCACGCCGTCCAGCCGGGCAAGGCTGCGCTCCGCCCGGGCGGATATCTGGTATTCCGCCTGGGCAAACTGACGGCTGCGCTGCGAAAGCTGCGCATCGCTGCGGGCGCTCATCAGCGCCAGCAGCCCCAGCACGCTCATGCTTACCACCACAACCACCAGCAGCAGCGATGCAGCGCCCGGGCCGATATGAACCTCGCGCCGCTTCATAAAACCGCCTCCCCGGGAACATAGCGCGCCACCGGCAGCTGTGCAAGCTCGCTTTCGTTTCGCAGCATACGCACCAGCGCCGTGTGCAGCACGCCCGCGGGCGCTTCCTCCGCGCCAAGCTCCACCTCTATGCGGTAGTCTCCGTCCTGCCTTGTCCAGACAGCGCCGGTTTCCTCAAAGCCCAGCGCCGCAAGCTGCGCGCTCATGTCCTGCGCCGCGTACAGGCTGGCGGCAAGCGACTGCGCCTCCAAAAACGTTTCGCTTTCCAGGCCCGCCCTGCGGCTGTATTCCCTGGCCGATGCAAAGGTTTGCAGCAGCACCGACGCACACAGCGCAAAGAACAGCACCGCGATCATGATTTCCATCAGCAGGGCGCGCTGATTTTTGCCTGCGCTCATCGCTGCGCCTCCCCTCCGTCCGCGCCGCAGTACAGCGCCGCGCACAGGTTACGCTCCCGGCCTGTGCCATCCACGCAGTCCAGCCGCAGCAGTCCGCCGCTTTGCGAGGGGCGAAAGGATTGCGCCGGGCAGATGATCTCGCCGTATTCCGGATCAAACGGCTCCTGCGCCGAAGCAAACAGCTCCCGCAGGGCGCCGTTGTAGCAGTACACATAGGTTACATAGGTTTCGCCGTCCGCGTGCAGATCCAGGCACAGGGCGTCCACCTCGCCAAAGCGCTGCACGTGCACCGCGTTTGCCGCGTCGTTGCCGCGCACAACGTTCAGCAGATAGTTGCCCAGCACCCGCTGATCGTTGTGCTCCCGGGTTTGATCCACCGTAACGCGGTAGAGCTGCGCGCTGAGCAGCACCAGCAGCGTGGAAAACACCGCGAACACGCCCAGCAGCAAAAACACAAACGCGCCGGACACGTTGTGCCCCAGGGACGAACCGTTTCTGGCGCCTTTCACAGCCCCGCCTCCCCTCGCACATGCACGCGCACATCGGGCATTATATTGGAAGCAAAAGCATCGTAGGATACGATGTAGCGGCTTGCGTCATAGGCAAGTCCGTAGTGGGCCTTCAGGTATTCCACATCCGGGGGGTAGCTGCCCTCCACGGCGTAGCAGGTAACCAGCGCGCTGCGCACGGCCTCGCGCACAAGCGCCGTCTGCTCATCCGCCGCGCCGCGGTCAATGCGGCCAAGCAGCGCAAACGCAGCGGCAAACAGCAGCGCAAACACAGCCAGCGTAACCGCCAGCCCGCGTACCATTCCGCCCCTTGTTTGCCTCATGCGCATTTCTCCTTCGCCCGGTTACAGAATGCTGGAAATAATGCCCGCCATTGGCAGCATGACCGACAGCAGCACCGTGCCGATCACCACCGACAGCACGCCCACCAGCGTGGGCTCGATGATGGAAACCAGCCTGTCCATGCGGTTTTCCACATCCTGCTCGCATTCCTGCGCGGCGCTGGACAGCGCGCCGTCGGCACAGCCCGCGGTGCAGGCGGTGCGAATCATGCAGGAGGTAAGGTTGTCAAACAGCCCCGACGCTGCGATGGCTTCGCCCAGCTCCATGCCGCCCTCCATGCGGGCGCGCACCTCCTGCAGCCTTGCCCGGCTTTCGCCATCCTGCAGCACGCCGCAGGCCAGCTCGAGCGCCTCATCCATTGGATAGCCGCTGGAAACAAGCATGGAAAGCACCGACGCGGCTCTTGCCGCCGACAGCTTGCGGCCAATCTCCCGTACGGGCGGAAACAGCCGCCGCAGGGCGCTGAGCACCGCCGGGCGCACGCGCGTGCGCAAAAGCACGCAGCACACAACGGCCGCCAGCACCAGTGCGCCCACCAGCACCAGCATGACCACGCCGATGTTCAGCCCCAGGCGCATCATCAGATTGCCCGAATCGGTCAGCTCCACGCCCAGGCCCGCCAGCACCCGCCGGAACACCGGCAGCACCTTTACGATCATGGCAAGCAAAATCAGCAGCATCATTACGCCCAGCACAACGGGGTAGGCAATGGCGCTGGAAACCGCGCTCCGGATATGCCCCTCCCGCCGGTAGGAGTCGGAAAGCCCGTTCATAACCTCCTCCAGGTGGCCGGTGCGCTCGCCGATTCCCGCCATTTCCACCAGGTAATCCGGCCAGTCCCCGCCGCGGCAAAGCGCCTCGCGCAGGGATCCTGTTTGCGTTACTAGCTCGCTGATCCGCGCATAATCGGCCTCCATGGGGCTGCCCGCATAGCTCCGGGCCAGCGCCTCCATGCCGTCGTGCAGGGGCATGCCCGCGTGAAGCATCATCGCCACCTGGGCGCAGAAGCCCGAAAGCTCCTCCGGGGTTTTCCTTCGGCTGCCGGGGTTTTGTTTGGCCATGTCTCTCTCCCTTTCATCCGCCGGGGCGTTAGTAGTAGCGCTCTGCGGTATACACAACATCCTTGGAAAAGCCGCTGAGCACCGCCGTAATATCCAGGCGGCGGTACTCGCCGTCGATGAGCACGTTGTTCCAGGCGTGATAATTTTCATCCGCGTAGCCGATGACCAGCTGCGTGGGAATGCCCTGCACCCTGAGCATGCACGCCGCCACCGCCGCAAAATCCTGACACAGGCCCATGCGCTTTTCAAAGCAGCCGTCCACATCACCCAGATAGCTGCCGGGGCCGGTGAGCGCGCGCACATAATCGTAGGCAAAACCGCGGGTCATAAAGTTTTGCACGGCCTCCAGCTTTTGGGCGTCGGTGGTCAGGCTGGCGCAAAGCTCCATGGAGGCCTGCACAGCGGGGGAATCCTGCGTGTAATGCACATACTGGCTGGGGCAGAGGAAGGCGGCCTCCTCCCGCTCCAGCGTTACCTGAAGCGAGATTTCGCTTTCCTTGGAGTAGCGGTTGGATTTAACGTTTTTGTACAGGGAGATCAGATACCGCCCGCTTCCCATTTGCAGGGGAAATACCTCGTACTCGCCTTCTCCGTTTAAATCGTAGGTGTAGGTTTCCTCTCCCCGGGAAACGCGCAGCTTCAGCTTTTTGGAGCCGGATTTCGCCCGCGCCAGGATATAGCCCTGATCGGCGTGGCTGGCGTCCACCGTAAGGCCGCCCTTTTGCAGCACCCGGTCGCCGCTGGCCTCCGGCCAGACCGCCGCAAACAGCGCGAGGGTTACGGTCATCCCCGTCAGGAGGAACGCGGCAAGACACGCGGCAATCATACGCCGTGGTTTACGGTACGCAGGCATGCGCGTCCTCCTTCCGAATATGACAAATTAAAACTATTTTATCATACAATTTTCCTGTTTACAATGAAAAACACAAAGAAATGCGCTGTGCAACAAAATCGGGCCGTCCAAACGGACGGCCCGGTCAAAAATTTGGGAAAGCATCGCCTGTGCGGCCAGGGCTCCAACGCCTGTGGACTGCACAGCCTTCGGATAAGCCGGATCAGAGGGAATTGATCAGCTCGTACATCTCGCGGTCGAAATGTTTTTTCATCATCAGCGCGTCGGCGATGGGCATGTGGAACACGCGGCCGTGGCGGATGCCGATGGCCTGATTGGTGATGCCGCGGTTGAGCAGCTGCACCGCCAGATGGCCGGCCTCAAAGGCATAGGAGCTGTCCTTGGCGGTGGGCTGGGCGCCGCGCTGGGTGTAGCCCACAACGGTGGCGCGGGTTTCGCAGCCGCTCATGTGCTCGATCATGCTGGCCAGGCGCTCGGCATTCAGCTTGGAATGCTCGTGAATGTCGGGGTCGTAGGTGTGCATGTATTCGCGCCAGGTATCGATTTCCTTCATGTTGTCCCAGCAGTGCTCGGAGATAATGCAGGTGGCGCGCAGGTTGCCCTTGGCACTCAGCATTTTGAAGCGGTTGGCTATTTCCTCCACGCTCCACTCCATCTCGGGCACAATCACCATTTCCGCGCCGGTGGCCATGGCGGTTTGCATGGCCACATCGCCGCAGTAGCGGCCCATTACCTGCACCACACCGCGGCGGTCGTGGCTGCGGCTGGTGGCGCGGATGGAGCGCACGGCGTCCACGCAAACATTGACGCAGGTGTCAAAGCCCAGGGTCATCTCGGTGTAGCCCAGGTCGTTATCCACCGTGCCGGGGATGCCCACACAGGGCATGCCCAGCTCGCACAGGCGCATAGCGCCGGTAAAGCTGCCGTCGCCGCCGATGATCACCAGCGCGTCAATGCCCAGCTCGCGCAGATGCTTGACGGCCTCGCGGCGCACATCGGCCTCCTTGAAGGCCACGCAGCGCGCGGTGCGCAGGAAGGTACCGCCCATGTCGGCGATATCCAGAACGGTTTCAATATCCAGAGCCGTGATATCGTCATGCGGATTGTCGCTCAAACCCAGCAGGCCGTTGTAGCCGCGCTTGATGCCCATCAGCTGGATGCCATGGGCCGCCGCGCAGCGGGCAACGCTCACCACGGCCGCGTTCATTCCCGGCGAGTCGCCGCCGCTGGTCAGAATGCCGATTTTACGAATCACAGAAAATCACTCCTTGGTTATGAATGCGGGAAAAAACCCGTCCAGATAGTATAGCACAGCCTGTGCCGGTTGGAAACATCAATAATCGAAGCCGCCCACGCGCATGGGCTGATCCTCGCGGCCCACATGCTTGAGGTAGGCGGTGGGGCTCATGCCCACGATGCGCTTGAACTGCTTGGAAAAATGATACGGATCCGGCATGCCGATTTCCACGCCGGTCTGGCGCACGCTCATGCCGTCGCGCAGCAGGGTTTTGGCGCGCTCCATTTTCAGGAACTGCAGATACCCCAGCGGCGGAATGCCCAGCTCTGCGGTAAAGCGCTTGCGGAAGGTTTCCACCGGCATGCGGCTGATGGCGGCCATATCGGCCAGGGAGAAGGCGTCGCGGTAGCGGCAGGCGCGAAGCGCATCCACCACGCGGGCAATCTCGTGGCTGAGGGTGGCGCTGGTGGCCACGCTCTGGCCGCTGTGCGCGGCAATCAGGCCCCACAGCAGCTGCTCCAGCTGGAAGCTGGCGTCGGAGGTGCCGGTGTGGCGCACCAGCACCTGCACAATCTGGCGGATGAGAATAACCATGCTGGGCAGCATGCCCTGCTTGGCGGGAACACGGTTGTAGGCGTTCATCTGGCGCATAAAGCTTTCGGTGAGCGGGCCGTCCACGGTAAGCCACAGCAGGCGGCAGTCCTTTGCGCCAAGCACCATGCAGCCCTCTGTGTGCGCGGGAATCACCGCGCATTCGCCCTTTTTGAGCGCAACCTCCATGTCGTGATGCTGGAAAACCACGCTGCCGTCATCCACCACCAGCCACAGCGGGTTTTCGCAGGTGGACAGGCGATAGGTTTCCTGCAGCAAAATGGCGCTGCCGGCAGTCTTGATCCACACGCCGCTTTGCTCTACCAGCGCAGCGGGAACATGGATGCCCTGCACAAAAATGCCAGGATCGGCGCTTTCGCCGACGGGAGCCTGAGGAACAAAGGTTACGTAAGACATGGCCACGACGCCTCCTATCAGTGGTATGCACATGGCGGATGAACCGCGCAAAATGGAATCCGCTGGAAGCGAAAACCCAGCGCCCTCTATTGTATGTTTTTTAACACAGGATGTCAAGTAATATTTGCCTGTTTCTGATACGGCGCCAACCGTTTTTTCCATTATATGTCGTTTGTGTTCGTTTTGTGACGTTGTATTACAACATTTTGCACTGTTTGGCGTTATTTGTACAAATAGGTACATCCCGGTCGCATTGCGTGCGCCATTTGGGGTGCTGCGGCGGCGCGCGTTTTGCAAAAAAAAGCGGCGAATACCCTTGCCAAATCCGGGACAAACTGTCATAAACACCCATAAAGGAGGCAAAGGAAATGCAATCCAACAGCAAACCGCAACGGGTGCTGCCCTGGCTGCTGGCGCTGAGCGTGTTTACCCTTTTCCTTGTTTTTGTCCGCGCGGACGCGGCCGTGGTGGCCTGGGGCAGCAAGGGCGACCAGGTGCGGCAGGTGCAGCAGAAGCTGATTCAGTACGGCTATCTGCAGGGCACGGCGGACGGTATTTTTGGCAAGGATACCTACGACGCGGTGGTATGGTTTCAGCGCAAAAACGGCCTGAATGTGGACGGCGTGGTGGGCCCGGCCACGGCGGCGGCGCTGGGGCTCAGCCTTGGGGGCAGCGTATCGGCCGCCGCCTACAACGAAAGCGATACCTATCTGCTGGGCCGGCTGGTGCACGGCGAGGCGCGGGGCGAACCCTATGTGGGCAAGGTGGCCGTGGCCTCCGTGGTGCTCAACCGCGTGCGCTCCTCCTCCTTTCCCAACACCATTGCGGGCGTCATCTACCAGGCCGGGGCCTTTGACGCCGTATCCGACGGACAGATCAACCTTACCCCCGACGAGGACAGCCTGCGCGCCGCGCGCGACGCCCTCAACGGCTGGGATCCCACCGGCGGATGCCTGTACTACTACAACCCCGTTACCTCCACCAACAGCTGGATCTGGACGCGGCAGGTACGGCTGAGCATCGGCAAGCACAACTTTGCCATTTGAGGTGCAGCCATGGAAAAAAAGCATCACATCATTCTCTACACCCTGCTGGGCCTTACGGTGCTGACCGCCGCGCTCTTTGGCGTGGATGCCACCCTCCGCGCCAATGCCGCGCGGCAGGCGCTGCAGGATACCTACATCCGCCACCTGCTGGAAACGCAGGAGCAGCTGCAGGCCATCTCCACGCAGCTGGCCAAGGCGCAAATCGCATCGGACGCGCGCACGCGCGTGGAAATGCTCAGCCTTGTCAGCCGCCAGGCCGACGGCGTGGTCGGCGGGCTGGCGGCGCTGCCCCTGAGCCATGCGGCCATGAGCGACACCATCAAGTTTTGCAATCAGCTGTCGGAATATACGCTTGGGCTTGCGCTGCTGGCGGCCTCGGGCGATGAAATGGCCGCGCAGGATCTGGCCCGCCTTGCCGAGCTCAAAAACCACTGCACGCTGCTGCTGGGGCAGCTGGCTGTGGCGCAGCAGCAGATGACCACGCTTTCCGCAGACAGCAGCGTGTTTTACGAGGAGGTTTCCGCCCAGACGCGCCCGCTGGAGCAGGTGGCCGATCCTGACCACGGCATGGATTATCCCAGCATGATCTACGACGGCGCCTTTTCGGATGCGCGCCGCACCGGCCAGCCGCGCGGGCTCAACCCCACGCAGGTGGATCAGCAGACGGCGGTGGAGATTGCCCGCAGCTACGTCGGGGAGGAGCGGGTGCAAACTGCGGCGCCGGGCGTAAGCGCGGGCGGCGTGCTGCCAAGCTTTGGCGTTACCATCACCCTCAACGACGGCCTTGTGCTCAATGCCGAGGTAACCCGCCAGGGCGGGCAGCTGCTGTGGATGATGCCCGAGCACGCCTCCTTCGAGCCCTCGCTTACGCTGGAGGAGTGCACCCAGGCCGCGCAGCGCTTTTTGCAGCGGCACGGCTACGCACCCATGGAGGCATCCTATTATCAGGTATACAACGGAATGGCGGTAATCCATTTTGCCGCCCTGCAGGATGATGTGCTTCTCTATCCCGATCAGCTCAAGCTGCAGCTGCGCATGGATACCGGCGAGGTGGTGGGGCTGGAGGCCAACCAGTACCTGATGAACCACACGCAGCGCACAGGCCTGTCGCCCCGGCTTACCCGGGAGCAGGCGCTTTCCGGCGTCAGTCCGCAGCTGGAGGTATCCTCCGTGCGGCTGTGCGTCATTCCCCGGCAGGAGGACGAGCTGCTGTGCTACGAGGTAACCGGCACCTACCAGCAGCAGACCTATCTGGTTTATGTGGACGCAGCCACCGGCGACGAGGCCGAGGTGCTCCTGATGGTGGACGGCGCGGAGGGGCCGCTGACGGCGTAGGGCGCCTTGCGGGCAGCCCGGCGCTTTTCCGTTGCCATTTTGCGGCGGTTAGTGTACAATATACCTATCATCTTTCCCATCCATCCGCATACCCTATACCAAGGAGGCATTTTTGCATGAGCATTACCACCAGACCCTTCGGAACCACTCCTGCCGGCGAGCAGGTAACCGAGTATACCCTGACCAACGAAAGCGGCGCAAGCGTCAGCATCTGCGACTTTGGCGGCGCCGTTACCGGCATCCGCGTGCCCGACCGCCACGGCGTGCTGGCCGACGTGTGCCTGGGCCACGACAGCGTGGATGAATACGCCGGCCCCCGCAGCGGCAGCATGGGCATGCTCATCGGCCGCGTGGGCAACCGCATCGCCAACGCCACGTTTGATCTGGAGGGCGTAACCTATCCCCTTACCCCCAACAACGGCCCCAACAACCTGCACGGCGGCCCCGTGGGCTTTGGCGTGCGCATGTGGCAGGCCGAGCCTGCCGAGATCGACGGCGACCCGGCGCTGATTCTGCACCTGGTCAGCGAGGACGGCGACCAGGGCTTCCCCGGCCGGGTGGAGGTGCAGGTAACCTACGCCTGGAGCCGCACAAACGAGCTGCTCATCCACTACGAGGCCGTTACCGACAAAACCACGCTGGTCAACATGACCAACCACGCCTATTTCAACCTGGACGGCCACGATGCGGGCAGCGTGGATCATCTTGAGCTGCAGATCAACGCCCCGTGCGTAAACGAGGTGCGCGAAGGCCTCATTCCCACCGGGAAGCTGGTGCCCGTGGGCGAAACCGCCTATGACTTCAGCGCCATGAGGCGCGTGGGCGACGTGCTGGCCCTTACGGAAACCGACCCCGTGATGGCGGCCGCCGGCGGCGTGGATTTTAACTACTGCGCGGGCCGCGACCGCGAAACCAAGCTGATCGCCACCCTGTATTCGCCCAAAACCGGCCGCGTGATGGAGGTTGTAACCGATCAACCCGGCGTGCAGTGCTACACCGGCCAGGGGCTGAACGTAACCGGCAAGGGCGGCGTTGCCTACGGCAAATACGCTGGTCTGTGCCTGGAAACCCAGCACTACCCGGACGCCATCCATCACCCGGAGTTTGCAAGCGTTGTGCTGCGCCCGCAGGATACCTACGATACCTTCACCATCTACCGCTTCGGCGTTCGCTGAAGAAAGGAGCCCGACCATGGCAAGCCAACAGCGCCTGAGCCCGGGCGAGCTGCTGGATGAAAACGGCGTTCTCCGCCAGGCGGGCTATGCCACCAGCCTGGTGCGCCGCTACAGCCGCAGCGCCATCCGGGGTGGAAGCCTGCGCATCAAGGAATGGGATTACTACTGCATCACCGGCGGGGATGTGGTGCTCGCCCTTACCATTGCGGACAACAGCTACATGAGCCTGGACAGCGTAAGCCTGATCAACCTCAAAACCGGCTTTCAGCACACCTGGAGCGCCATGGGCGTGATGAGCCTTGGCCGCCGCGGCCTTCCCGCCAGCAGCGCAAAGGGCGATGTGGCGGTGGAAAAACCCGCCTATGCGCTGCGCTTTGAAAACGACGGCAAAACCCGTCACCTCACGGTGCGGGTGGATCATTTTTGCAACGGCAAGCCGCTGACCGCGCGCGTCACGCTCACGGGTGCGCCCGCGGAGAGCATGGTGATCGCCACGCCCTTTCCCCAAAAGAAAACCGCCTTCTATTACAACCAGAAGATCAACTGCCTGCGCGCGGAGGGCGACATCGCCTTTGACGGCAGCACGTACCTGTTTGACCCGGAAACCGCCACCGCCGTGCTGGATTGGGGCCGCGGCGTGTGGACCTACTGCAACACCTGGTACTGGGCCAGCGCCAGCGGCTATGTGGACGGCGTTCCCTTTGGCCTGAACCTGGGCTACGGCTTTGGCGACTGCTCCGCCGCCACGGAAAACATGCTGTTTTACAACGGCAGGGCGCACAAGCTGGAGGATGTGGATTTTGGCATTCCCCATACCCCGGACGGCCGCGATGACTACCTGCGCCCCTGGCGCATAACCGGCAGCGGCGGCCGTGTGGATCTTACCTTTACCCCCATCCTGGACCGCGCCAGCCGCACCAGCGTGCTGGTGATTGAAAGCGATCAGCACCAGGTGTTCGGCCATTTCAGCGGCACCGTTACGCTGGATGACGGCACGGCGCTTGCCGTAAGCAGCCTGACCGGCTTTGCCGAAAAGGTGAAAAACCGCTGGTAAAGCATACGCCCGTCCTGTACGCAAGCAGGGCGGGCTTTGCATTGCTCCCCCACCGGCGCACCTTTCCACGGCTTTGTTCTTCCACTCATCCGCCACTTTCATTCCAAAACACCCTTTTTCAGGCTCTTTTCCCTCCACAAAATCTACATTATGACCAAAATGTAACAAAAAGATTGGGAATATGTTTCAATCTTTCGGGCGCCGCGTTGACACCCATAGGGCGCCATGCTATACTACTGCCATCAGAGCGGACGGAAGAAACGTTGATTTATCTACAAAAGCGCCGCTTCGCGTGCAGCGAAGCGGCGGCCAAAGCGCTTCATCCTTTCGTAATATTTTGATGGAGGTTGTTGATCATGGAGAAGCAGCTCAAGATCATCTACCACTACCACAGCGGTTTTTCGGTGCAGGTAGGCGGCACGCTGCTGGTCTTTGACTACTGGGAGGGCGAAAACCGCTCGCTTTCGCAGCTGGGCCGCATCAACACCGGCTTTCTTTCCGCGTTTGAGCAGATTTACGTGTTCATCAGCCACGCGCACCCGGATCATCTGGATCCCATCGTATACCTGTGGGAAAACGAGGGTCTGCCCATTACCTACGTTGTTTCCAGCGATATGCCGGTGGGCACGCGCGGCAAGCGCATTGCTCCCGGGCAGCAAAAGCAGCTCAGCGATCAGGTTTCGGTGCGGGCGTTCCAATCCACCGATCTGGGCGTGGCGTTTCTGGTAACGGCATACGGCCTCAACATTTTCCACGCGGGCGATCTGAACCTGTGGCACTGGCGGCAGGAAAGCACCCTGCGCGAGATCGAGGCCGCCGAAGCCGCCTTTTATCAGGCCACCGAGCCCATCCGCTCCCACCACATCGACGTGTGCATGTTCCCGGTGGATCCCCGCCAGGGCATGATGTACGACGCGGGGGCCAACCATTTCATCCTTACCATGAAGCCGCGCGTGTTCATCCCCATGCACTGGCAGGACCGCCCCGAGGTGGCCATCGATTTTGCCCGCCGCTCGCGCAACAGCAATACCGAGGTGCTTCCGCTGACCAAGCCGGGCGTGGTGGCCAACCTTACCTTCAGCGATTCGGGGCTGGATATCCACATCATCGAACCGCCCAAGGATTTTGACGATCTGCCCACGCCGCCCTCCCGCCGTCCCGAGCCGCTGGATCCCCTGAACGGCGAGGATCCCTTTGCCGACAGCGATCTGCCGGTGGATTTGTAACATGAGGGGCGTTTTCGGCTCTGCCGAAAGCATTCCGCCACTTTATCGCGAGTCTGGAAACAGGCTCGCTTTTGATTTTCAGCTTCGCAGGATCAAATACAGCCCGTAGGCCATCATCGCCACGCCCGCCGCGCGGCGGATGATGGCTTGATGGTTGCGCAGCCAGCCCAGCGCGCCCTTGAGCCACTGGTAAAACAGCATCACCGCCAGCATGGGCAGGCACAGCCCCAGCGCAAACACCGCAAGCGAAACAATGCCCGTCCACAGGGTGGCGTTTTCCTGGCTGGCGCACAGCAGCAGCGCGTTGCCCAGCACCGGGGTCAGGCAGGGGGTCCAGGAAACGGCTATCAGCAGTCCAAACACAAACGAGCCCCAAAAGCCGTTCATGGCGGGCTGCAGGCGCGCCAGCCAGCCGGGCATGCCCGTACGGGGATGGATCAGATCCAGCATCCACAGGCCAAAAAGCATCATCAGCACGCCGGTTACGGTATCCAGCACGCCGCGCCCGGCATTTTTGAGCAGGCTGCCCAGCGCGCCCGCTCCCGCGCCCATCAAAGTAAACAGCAGCACAAAGCCGCACAGCAGCCCCAGGCAGCGGCGTACCAGCGCCGTTGCCGGCGCACGCCCGCTCTGTCCGCCCAGCAGGTACATGGCGTATACCGGCAGCATGGGCAGCACGCAGGGCGATACAAAGGCCAGCAACCCTCCGCCCAGCATCACCCACAGGCTCAGGGGCTGCGGGGCGGCCGCGGCTTCAAACAGGCTCATGGCTCCGCCTTCCTTTCCACGCCCATTTCATCCAGAAACGCCGTCAGCGCCTCCAGCGTGAGCATCCCGGACTGCCCGGCGGCCAGCGTGCCATCGGGGGCAAGGATCAGCGTGGCGGGATACCCGGGCACACCCACGGCGCTGGCTACCGCGCGGTCCGTATCCTCAAAAAAGGTCATGTGCTGCATGCCAAAGCGCTCCTGTACGCTTTGGGTGTTGGTTTCGTCCTCGCCGTCCCACACATGCACCAGAATCATCTGAAAGCTTTCCGGGGCATACAGGTCGTTTACCGCCTTCAGATCCGGCATTTCCTTCATGCAGTAGACGCACCATTCGGTAAAAAAGTTGATGAGCACGGTTTTGCCCCTGCAGGCGGACAGATCCAGCGTGGTATGCTGGTTGAGAAACGCCGTCACATCCAGCTGCTGCTCGCCGCGCGCGGGGGCGGCGCACAGGCAAAGCGCAAGGCACAAAAGCAGCGCAAGGCTTTTTGCACGGTTTGATTTCATTCCAAAACACCTCCCAACGCTCCTATCATACCAGAAAGAGGCGGGAATGCAAACAGGCCGGATGGAAAAAAAGCTGCGTTCCCGGCAGAAAAACGCATGCTTTTGTGGATCATTTGCAATTTTCACGCATCAAAATTTCATTTTCTGCAAAAATACAATCCTGGTACTTTACGCCCCGAATGTTCATATGATATAATGGCAATCGAGTTGCCAGAGCGCCGCTCTGTTGCCTGATTTTGCAGGAATCAGACTTTTATCCGTCAAATTTGATTTTTGGTTCAACAGGAGGGTTTCCGTTATGCCTACCGAGATTTCCCAGCGCTGCCGCGCCATTTCCCCTTCCGCCACCCTGACCGTGGATACCAAAGCCAAGGCGCTGCGTGCGGAGGGGGTGGATGTGATCAGCTTTGCCGCAGGCGAACCGGATTTTGATACGCCGCCCGTGGTGCGCGAGGCCTTCAAGGATGCGCTGGATCGCGGCCAGACCCGTTACACCCCCGTGGCCGGCACGTTGGAGCTGCGCACGGCCATCGCCCACCGCATGCTCAACGACCACGGCCTGCGCTACGAGATGGATGAGATTATCGTATCCAACGGCGCCAAGCACTCGCTGTACAACGCGTTTCAGGCCATCCTCAACCCCGGCGACGAGGTGATTGTGGATAAGCCCTGCTGGGTAAGCTATCCCGAGATGGTGCGCATGGCCGAGGGCCGCCCGGTGTTTCTCAACTGCCCGGAGTCGCAGGGCTTTCTGCCCCGGATGGAGGATTTGAAAAAGTGCATCTCTCCGCGCACCAAGGCCTTTGTGCTCAACACCCCCTCCAACCCCAACGGCTGCGTATGGACGCGCGAGCAGCTGCAGGAGCTGGCCGACCTGGCCGTGGAGCACGATTTCTACATCATTGCCGATGAGATTTACGAAAAGCTGGTCTACGGCGATGCGCGCCACTACTCCATCGCCAGCTTCGGCCCCGCCATCAAGGGGCACACCATCCTCATCAACGGCGTCAGCAAGGCCTACGCCATGACCGGCCTGCGCATCGGCTATGCATGCGGCCCGCGCGATGTGATCGGCGCCATGGTCAAGTACCAGTCCCACGCCACCTCCAGCGCCAACGCCGCCGCCCAGCACGCCGCCGCCGTGGCCCTTACCATGGATCAAAGCTGCGTGGAGGAGATGCGCCGCACCTATGAGCAGCGCCGCAACAAAATTGTGGAGCTGATCAACGCCATTCCCGGCCTCAGCTGCCGCATGCCCAGCGGCGCGTTTTATGTGATGATGAACATCCGGGGCATTCAGGGCAAGCTGTTCAACGGCCGGCCCCTGGACAACAGCACCGCCATCGCCGAGGCGCTGCTGGAGCACGCGCACGTGGCCGTGGTGCCCGGCGCGGCCTTTATGGCCGAGGGCTACTGCCGACTGAGCTACGCCACCTCCACGCAGAATATTATCGAGGGCATGCGCCGCGTCGCAGCCTTCATTGAGGAGTTGAACGCACAGAATGCTTGAATTCAGCAAAAAAACCAACATGCTCATGCAGGCCAAGTACCAGTATGAGCTGCAGGACGTATCCGAGCCCAACCTGTACCGCGAAAGCTTTGATTACCAGTCCATTCCCAAAATTGCCTTTAACAACCGTCTGGTGCCCGCCAACATGCCCGATGAAATCTGGATGACGGATACCACCTTCCGCGACGGCCAGCAATCCGTAAGTCCGTTTACGCCCACGCAGATCGAGCATCTGTTCAAGCTGGAAAGCCGCCTGGGCGGCCCCTACGGCATGGTGCGCCAGAGCGAGTTTTTCCTTTATACCGACCGCGACCGCGAGGCGCTGGAGCGCTGCCAGAACCTGGGCCTGCGCTTTCCGGAAATTACCACCTGGATCCGCGCCAACGAGAAGGATTTTCAGCTGGTCAAAAAGGCGGGCGTGAAGGAAACGGGCATTCTGGTTTCGTGCTCGGATTACCACATTTTCAAAAAGATGCACCTGACCCGCGCGCAGGCCATGGACAAGTACCTGGGCATTGTGAAGGCCGCGCTGGATATGGGCATTGTGCCGCGCTGCCATTTTGAGGATATCACCCGCGCCGATTACTACGGCTTTGTGCTGCCCTTTGCCGAGCAGCTGATGAACCTGAGCCGGGAAAGCGGCATTCCCATCAAAATCCGCGCGTGCGATACCATGGGCTACGGCGTATCCTACCCCGGCGCGGCGCTGCCCCGCAGCGTAGCCGGCATCGTGTACGGCCTGAACCACTACGCGCAGGTGCCCAGCGCCCAGCTGGAATGGCACGGCCACAACGATTTTTACAAGGTGGTTTCCAACGCGGGCACGGCGTGGATGTACGGCTGCTCCAGCGTGAACTGCTCGCTGCTGGGCATTGGCGAGCGCACGGGCAACTGCCCGCTGGAGGCCATGGCCATCGAATACCAGGCGCTGCGCGGCGAAACCGGCGGCATGGACCTGACCGCCGTTACCGAGATTGCCGAATACATGGAAAGCGAAATCGGCATTGAAATCAGCCCGCGCCAGCCGTTTGTGGGCCGTCACTTTAACGTAACCCGCGCCGGCATCCATGCCGACGGCCTGCTCAAGGACGAGGAAATCTACAACATCTTCGATACCTCCGCCATCCTCAACCGCCCCGCGCTGGTGGCCGTGGACAGCCACAGCGGCCTGGCTGGCGTGGCCCACTGGATCAACAGCTATTTCCGCCTGACCGCCGGTCATATGCTGGACAAGCAGGATCCTCTGGTGGTGGCCATCAAGGGCAAGATCGACGCGCTCTACGCCGAGGGCCGCAACACCGTGATGGGCGACGAGGAGCTGGAAATCATGGTGCGCGATACCGATCAGGATCGCTACGAGCGGCTTTTGTTCCACAAATCCTGAATTTTCTCTCCATTTGCAAAATATCAAGGAGCTGTTCCGTTTGCGAACAGCTCCTTTGATCGTCGAAAAAGCTCGCTGCGCGATCTTTTCCGACGGAACAGGTTTCTCCTGTGCGCTTTGCGCACGGCCGGAGAAACCTGCAAGGAAGCCTTGCTGCGCAAGGCAACCGAACCCACCGCACATGTCGCTGGGTTCGGAATGACAGTCGGAGGGCTGCGGCCCTCCGACACCTCCTTAGGCTTTTTGCAACAGTCAGAGGAACCGCAGCCCATCTGACTATGCTTCGTATCGCCCGGCTTTGCCGAAAACATTTCCGCCAGTTCCTGAAGATCGCCGCAGGCGAGCCTTTTTTGCCATATTGTTACCTGCGCCACAGAATCACGCGCTGTCCCTCCGCGCCGCCGTCCTGCAGGGAGGGGTTCATGCGCCGCAGCGAATCGGGGCTTACGCGGTAGCGCTTGGCCAGATCCCACACGGTTTCGTTGGGCTGGCTGAAGCACAGCAGAATGCCCGGCTCCAGCGCATCCCCCGGCTGGGCGGATACCTGGGTTACCAGCGGCTGGGGCGAAAGCTGCACATCGTAGCAATCCACATGCAGAATATACTTTACCTCCACGCGGTCGCTGGTTACGGTAACGGGATCCACGTTGGTGGCGTTAAGCAGCAGGCTTTCCGGCAGGCTGGGATCGCAGGCAAACACGGTGCGGAACGGCTCCTCCGCGTGAAATACCTGCGGCGCGGGATCGTCATCCGTCATGTACAGCAGGGTGGCCTCCATCATGCCCTCCACCGTCAGCCGCCCGCCCGAGCGGGTCAGATCGGTTACCACGGGGCGCAGCGTGGCCTTGAGCGGCGTGCGCACGGGCAGCTGGCCATCCAGCAAAAGCGTGAGCTTGCCGCTTTCGGCGGTGTGCAGCTGCCGGTGCGCGGTGGCGCGGCGCACATCCTGCGTTTCCAGGGCCAGCACATCCCCCTGCGTGGTGTAGGCGTCCAGCAGCAGGCAAACGTCGCGCGCGCGGGTGCTTTGGGCGCGAAGACCCAGCAGCACCTCGGCCCGCAGGGTGCGCTCGCCCTCCTGGCCTCCCTCCTGCGACAGCACCGCCACATCCCGCACCACGGCCGAGCAGCACAGATCATCGCCCGTTTCGCCGCTGATGACCACGGTTTCCTCAAAGGGGATGGCATGCCGGGTGATGACCACCGGGCGGGAGGGCATCTCGCTTACATGGGTTACCTCCAGCTGAATGGTGCCCGAAAGCGCCACGCGCCCTTCGCCGCCGCTTACCTCCTGCACGGTGGCCATGGCCGTGGCGTACAGCGTATCGGTAATCTGCAGGGCGCTGCCCAGCTCGCACTCGTCGCGTACCAGCACATCCTGCGCGCCATAGCCCACGGTGCGCACGGAGCGCAGCGTCTCCGAGCGAGTCATCAAATCATCCCCGCCGCGCACGCCCGTAACCACCGTCATTGGCTCGTCCGTAAACACCCGCGCCTGCACGCGCACAACGGCCATCAGGTGCAGCCGCCCGCTTTGCGCCGCGGCCTCCACATGCTCCACCATCAGGCTGACCGGAGCGGTCATGCCGCTGAGCGCGCCGGGAATATCCGCCGTGTGGGTAAAATCCGCGCTGGCCTCCAGGGCGCTGACCCTGGTGGGATCGCCCTGCGTGTACAGCACATGAAACGCTACCTTGCCATCCAGCTGCACGCGGCCGTTTTCCACGGTGCTGCGGTCCAGCACCGCCATGGCCTCGCTGGCCAGCACGCGGGTTTCCTCGCGCAGGCCGCCGGGCAGCGCCACCTCGCCCTCCACCACGGCCTGCGACAGCCCCTCGCCCACAAAACGCTGCAGGGGCAGCTCCTCGCGTAAAACATCGATGCTCTGCTCCATTTGCTTTTCCATACCCTTCAATCCTCCTAAAACCGGCTTTGTTAGGAAGGATATGTACCTGTCTTGGCAGATATGACCGGCTTGACCGCCCCCTGCGTTACCCGGTAGCGCTGCACGGCGCGCGAGGCCACAAACGGATCGTGGGTGATGAGCACAATGGTGTGCCCGTCCGCATGCAGGCTGTCCAGCAAATCCAGAATGTCATTGCGGCTGTCCACGTCCAACGCGCCGGTGGGCTCGTCGCACAAAAGCAGCCTGGGCCTTGCGCACAGGGCCCGCGCCAGCGCCACCCGCTGCTGCTGCCCGCCGCTCAGCTCGCCGGGACGGTGCCTTTCGCGCCCGCCAAGGCCCACGCGGCCAAGCGCCCGTTTGGCCTCCTCCATGCGCCGCTCCTCGCTTACCCCGCGCAAAAGCAGCGGAAAGGCCACGTTTTCCAGCGCGCTCAGGCGGGGCAGCAGCTGATAGCCCTGGAAGACAAAACCGATTTTTTCCCGCCGCACACGGCACAGCTGCGCATTGCTCATGCCGCTTACATCCTGCCCGTCCAGCAGATAGCGCCCGGAGGTGGGCGTATCCAGGCAGCCCAGAATGTGCATCAGCGTGCTCTTGCCCGATCCGCTGGGGCCCATCAGCGCGGCGTAGCTGCCCGGGCGGATGTGCAGGTTAACGCCCCGCAGCACCTCCACCGCGCCATCGCGCCCGGGATAGGACTTGCCTATTTCCTCCATGACAATCATTTCATCGCCTCCCAGGCGGATAGTGTGCCCGGGCGCGTACTCGACAATCCGCGCCGCTCGTGGTATGATAGACAGCGGACGTTTTCCTGAAAGGAGCTTATCCCTGTGCGCACTCCCAATGCAAAAATCCTTTTGATCGCAATAGCGCTGATTGCCGCGGTGGCCGCGCTTGGCCTTCTGATGCGCCCGGGCCTTCCCGATGGAGGCAAGAATCCCTCCGGGGGCGTGCAGGCCTATCTGCGCGTGCAGGTGGGCGATCAGGTATGGGACCCCATTGCGCTTGCGGATGGCGACGAGTATACCATCAGCCAGCCCAACGGCGCCGTTAACGTGGTGCGCGCCACAGCGGGCGGCGCGGTCATGCACTCGTCTACCTGCGATAACCAGAGCTGTATCAAACAGGGCGAGGTCACCCTTGCCAACCGCGATTCCCGCGTGCTGGGCAATATGATCATCTGCCTGCCCAACGAGGTAATCCTTGAGGTGCTCACCCCCGAGGAAGCCGGAATGGAGGCCGCACAATGAACAAAACACACATTCAGGCGCGCCGCGTGGCCGTTTGCGGCATGCTTTTGGCGCTGATGCTGGTGCTGGGCTTTGTGGAAAGCCAGCTGCCCGTGGCTGCGGGCATACCCGGCATCAAGCTGGGTCTTTCCAACGGCGTGCTGATTTTTGCCGTGTACATGCTCAATGTTCCCACCGCCTATTTGCTGATGGTGCTCAAGGTGCTGCTTTCCGGCATGCTGTTTGGCAATCCCAGCGCCATGATGTACGCCTTCGCGGGCGGCCTGCTCAGCCTGACGGTGATGTGCCTGCTCTCCCGCATGAAGGACCTGAGCCCCGTGGTGGTGAGCATGGTGGGAGGCCTGTGCCACAACGTGGGTCAGGTGCTCCTGGCCATGATCATTCTCAACACGCCCAAGCTGGTTTATTACATGGCCATTCTCATGGCCGTGGGCCTGGTAACGGGGCTGGCCACGGGGCTGGCGGCCAACGGCATCATCCGGCGTTTCCGCAAAGAAAAAACGCCCCGGGTGTAAGCGCGACGCAAAGGAGGAAACGCGATGATCAGGGGTGTGCTGTTTGATATGGACGGCGTGATTCTGGACAGCGAACGCCTTGGGCGCGAAATCTACATCGGCAAATGCCATGAGCTGGGCTATCCGCAGATGGATGACGCCCTGTTTGAAACGCTGCTGGGCAAAACGCGCGACGAGGACCGCCGGTTGATGAAGGCGGCTTTTGGCGAGGCTTTCCCCTTTGACCAGATGTACGACGCCTACCGCGATGAGCTGTACCGCCGCGCCACCTGCGGCCAGCTGCCCTGCAAGGCGGGCGTTGCGCAGTGCTTTGCGGGCCTGCGCTCGCGGGGCATCAAAATTGCGCTGGCCACCAGCACCGCCCGTCCCATGGTGGAAAACTACCAGAAATACATTCCCGAAATGCGCGACGCATTCGATTTTATGGTTTGCGGTGCGGAGGCCGGGCGCTCCAAGCCCGCGCCGGATATCTTTCTCAAGGCCGCGCAGGGGCTGGGGCTGGATATTCACGACTGTCTGGGCGTGGAGGACAGCGTAGCCGGCCTGCAAAGCCAGACCGCCGCCGGCTGCCTGCGCGTGCTGGTGCCGGATCTGCTGCCCTGCGACAGCCGCTTTGACGGCCTGTGGGATTATTGCCTGCCCTCGCTGCACGAGCTGTGCGGCCTGATTGACCGCCTTTCTCAGGAGGATGGGCATGCGTAACATTCGCGCGGTACTGTTTGACATGGATGGCCTTTTGCTGGATACGGAGCGGATGAACATCGCCTGTGCCTGCGAAACGGCCCGGGAATGGGGCTTTTCCCTGTCCGGCGAGGCCGTGGCCCGGCGGGTGATGGGCGTGTCCCGCGCGGAGGTGGTGGCGGCCTACCAGAGCCTGCTGCCGCCCGGCACGGACGGCGCGGCATTTTACCGGCGCAAAAACGAGCTGTTCGCCCTGCGCAAGCAGCAGCAGGGCGTGCTGCCCATGAAGGGCGCGGTGGAGCTGCTGCGCTGGCTTCATAACCGGCACATCGCCTGCGTGCTGGTTACCGCAACCGCGGGTGAAATGGCGCGGCAGTACCTCAGCGCGCAGGGCATGTGGCCGCTGCTGCCCTACCGTGTCACAGGCGATATGCCCCTGCGCTCCAAGCCCCATCCGGATCCCTACCTGCACGGAGCCGCGCTCGCAGGCGCCGCCCCCGGCGAATGCCTTGTGCTGGAGGACAGCCTGAACGGCATCCGCTCGGGCCGTGCCGCCGGCTGTCAGGTGGGCATGGTGCCCGATACCCTGCCCTACGATGAAAGCTGCGCTCCCTACTGCGACGTTGTGTTTCAGGATCTGACGCAGGTGCCAGGCTGGATTCTGAACCGGTAAGAATACCAGAAGGAATGATGGCATCAAAAACCCCCCGCTGATTCGGAGGGTGATCGTTAGACAGTTAGCGGAGCGTATCGGTACAGATACGCCCCGTTTTTTATGCCATTATGACCTGTGGTGCAGTTGCAGGCAGTCTCCCTGTCTCTCCCTCTGGGAGAGCCGGGTTTCGCGTGTAATGAACTACACG
>JAEDGL010000139.1 GCA_016297535.1 Clostridia bacterium
CTTTTGCGTAATACGCTTTGCCTGCAAATCTTGACACGGCTTTCCATGGCGTGATATGCTTTTTCAGGATATGCCATCCGGAGCGTCCGTTTTGCATGAAAACGCGTTCCGGGCACGTTCTATCTACAGGGAAACCAACCAAAGGAGAAGGATGATGAAACGGATCCTTGCATTGTTGCTGTGTCTGATGCTGTGCGCGGGCGCGCGCCCCGCGCAGGCCAAAACGGTAGAGGAATGGCTGGAGGGCTATGATACGGGAGCCATCTGGTTTGGCGAGGATTTTGCCTACGATATTACCGACGAGGAGGCCTGCTGGGCGCTGTTGCAGCAGCCCATCACCGTGCTGGATGCGGACCAGCGCGAGGCCATCTATCCCCGCCAGACGCCCAACGGCAAAAAGGTGAACAACGACAAGCTGGGCGGCTTTATCAACGGCGCCAGCGCCGCCGTGCATGTGCTGGGCCCGGATGAGGACGGCTGGACGCTGATTGAGGGCGTGGACTACTACAACCGCATCATTCGCGGCTATGTGCGCACCCGCCTGCTCAAAACCGTTACCCCCAACGAAAAGTACGGCGTGATTATCGACAAGCTTACCCAGCGGCTGTATGTGTTTATCGATGGAAAGCTCTGGGACAGCTGCCTGGTTTCCACCGGCCTGCCCAACGATGAGCAGCCCTACAACGAAACCGCCGCGGGCGAATACCTGCTGTGCTCCTGGGTGGGCGATTTTGACAGCGAGGGCATGATCTGCGCCACCGCCATGCGCTACAACGGCGGCGATATGATCCATGAGGTGCCCCACAAAATCGGCTACGACGGCAAAAAGCTGTATGAGCGCTGGGAGGCGCTTTTGGGGCAGAAGGCCAGCCACGGCTGCGTGCGAACCCAGCGCGTGGCAACCCAAAAGGGGCTGAACGCCCGGTGGCTTTGGGACAATCTGAAAAAGGGCACCAAGGTGATCGTGTGGGACGATGGCGGCCGCAAGCTGCCCTATCCCGATGACGACCGCCAGCTGTTCTACAATCCCAACGGCGGCACCCTTTATCATTCCGATCAGATGTGCTCCAGCGTGCGCGACAAGTACCTGCCCCTGACCGCCTTTTCCTATGCCGAGCTGGATAGCGGCGTGTTCCTGCAGCTTAACCCCTGCACCAAATGCCAGCCTGTGCGCCGCAAAAGCGCCATCGCGGCGGAAAACTTTGCACGGGGAGTGATTACGCAGGAGGAGCTGGAGGCCGCGCTTACCCCCATCCCTTATCCGGCGGAGGATCTGCAGCTGTACTACAACCCCAACGGCGGCAAGTACTACCACTCCGAGGAGCGCTGCTCCAGCGTGAAAAGCCGCTTCCTGCCCCTGACGGCCTTTGACTACGCCCAGCTGGATACCGGCAGCTTTGCCAGCCTCAAGCCCTGCCCCTACTGCAAAAAGATCCTGCGAAAGGCCGAAATCGACCAGCTGAATCTGGACATGGGCATTTCCCCCGAAACGCTGGCGGGGCTCGACCTTACCACGCCCGCCTCTGCGCCGCAGGAGGAGGCGGACATGCCCGGCGTCCTCCAGACCGGTCCTGACGATGTGGAGGTCAGCATTACCATTACGCAATAAGGAGATACGCATGAAGCAGTTTTTGAGCCTTCTGCTGAGCGCGCTTTTGGCGCTTGCGCCCGGCACGTGCCTGGCGGACAAGAATGTCAACAATCTGCCCATCGGCGATCTGGCCGGGTTTGAGGGCGGAAGCACCTGGTTTGGCGAGGATTTTGCCTACGACATTACCGATGAGGAGGCCTGCTGGGCGCTTTTGCAGCGGCCCATCACCGTGCTCAACGCCGAGGAAAAGGAGGCCGTCTATCCGCTGGATGCGCCGGGCGGCCAGCCGGTGGTCAACCAGTGGCAGGGCGGCTTTCTCAACGGCGCCACCGCCGCCGTACACGTGCTGGGCCCGGACGAGGATGGCTGGACGCTGATTGAGGGCATGGATTACTACGACCGCGTCATCCGCGGCTATGTGCGCACCCGCCTGCTCAAAACCGTTACGCCGGACAGCAAGTACGGCATCATCATCGACAAGCTTACCCAGAAGCTGCACCTGTTTGTGGAGGGAAAGCTGTGGTCAAGCGTATCCGTCTCCACGGGGCTGGCCAACCCAAGCCAGCCCTACAACGAAACCGCCACCGGCGAATACCTGATTGGCAGCTGGGTGGGCGGCTTTGACAGCGAGGGCATGTACTGCGAAATGGGCATCCGCTTCAACGGCGGCGATCTGCTGCACATGGTGCCCTATACCACCTACCGCGATGGAACGAAGGATTTTTCCAAGTACGGCAGCCTGCTGGGACGCAAGGCCAGCCACGGCTGCGTGCGCGTGATGCGCACCGCCAACGAGCAGGGCCTGTGCATTTCATGGCTGTGGGAAAACCTGAAAAAGGGCACCAAGGTCATCGTATGGGATGATGACGGCCGCGTAACGCCCTATCCGGCGGAAGATCTGCAGCTGTACTACAACCCCAACGGCGGCACCAGCTACCACGAATATGCCACCTGCCGCAGCGTGCGCGACAAATTTTTGCCCCTGACCGCTTTTTCCTACAGCGAGCTGGACAGCGGCGCCTTTTCCCGGCTGGAGCCCTGTCCCTACTGCATTCCCGCCCGGCGCAAGGCCGTGATTGACGAAATCAACCAGGAGCGCATCAATGTGGGAATCCAGCTGAAAAACCCCGTCTACACCGGCGAAAACCCGGCCGATTCCTCCGCGCAGCAGGAGGATGAGGTGGAGGTGTCCATCATCATCCGCTGATGATGCCGGCTACACAGAAAAAGAGCTTTCGCGGAACAGCCGTCCGCGAAAGCTCTTTTGGTTTGTCTGTGGTTATTCGGCTGCAAGCGAAACCGCCTGCAGTGCCGCCAGCTCCTGCGCCATGGCGGTAATCTGGCCTTCCAGCTCGGTCTTTTCGGCCTGGGCATCGGCCAGGGCCTTTTCGGTCTGGGTCTTCAGCGCGGCGGCCTCGGTGGCCAGCTGATTGTTGGCGGCCTTTGCCTCGGACAGCTGCTTTGCGCTGTCCTCCAGCTTTTTCTCCAGAGCGGCGGTTTTTGCGGCGCTCTCGTCCGCAGCGGCCTTGGTGGCATCCAGCGCCTTCTGCAGCTCGTCTACCTTCTTTTCCAGCCCGGCTATCGTTTCCTCCAGCGCGGCCTTTTCAGCCGTCAGCTCATCCACTTTGACCTGCAGGGCAGCAGAGGCATCCTTTGCCTTTTTCAGCTGGGCTTCCAGATCCTTGCGTGCGGCCTCGGCCGTGGCAAGGCTTGCGTTCGTCGTTTCGGAAAGCTTGTCGGCCTGCGCCAGCTGCTGGCTGAGCGCTTCCTTTTCCGCCTTCAGCGCGGTGATGGCTTCCTCCTGCGCCTTGACGGTTTCTGCAGCCTGGGCCGCGTCGGCGGTCAGCTGCTCCAATTCGGCAGCCCTGGCCTCGAGATCCGCCGTCAGGGTTTCGGCTTCCGCCGTTTTGGCGGTCAGCTGCTCGGTCAGGCCGGCCGTTTCAGCGGTCATTTTGTCCAGCTCCGCCTGGGCGGCGGCGGCATCCTGCTCCAGGGTGGAAACGGAGGTTGTCAGCTCCTCGATTTTAGCAGCAAGAACGGCGTTCTCATTGAGCGCGGCGCTTCTGCCGCTAAAGGCAATGGCGGCCAGAACAATTGCTGCAACAAGAAGAACACAGATGACAATCTGGATGGTTCTGGCGTTTTTTCCCGGGGTGATGGTTTTCGTTTCTGGCATAAATGGCAACCTCCTGTTCTGTTTTTTCAAAGTTTTGTTTATTATACCATATGCTTTGAAAAACGAAAAGATGTAAATTGATTTTCGGGCCATTTTTATTCCAGATCGTCAAAATGGGGAGAAAACGGCTTGACGGCATATCCCTCAAGCGATATAATATGGTTTGTTTTTGAAAAAACAGAATCATTTGATTTCAAAGGAGGTTCCGCCGTGCGCAAGGCTTTGTACGCTGTTTTGCTTTCAGCGCTGTTTTTGCTGCTGCTTAGCGCGCTGGTGGTTCCCTCCGAAGCGGCGGAACCGCTGCCCGCAGGATCGCTGCCGGCTCATCTGCACGCCGCGTTCTGCCTTCCCGTACCGGCGGTGCCGCCGCAGGGGGAGCAAATGCCTGCCGCAGGCGGATTGCACCTGCTGCCATCCATACTGCCCGCGCTGTTTGCGGGTGCCATTCTGCTTTTTGGCGTACGCGACGCCAACGGCCGCGTACTGAGCGCTGTACGCTATGAAAACAGCGTTTATCAACTGTTTCGCCCGGAGGTGGCGGGCGGCTGAGAAGCCTGCCGTTCCCCTGCCGTATCCCGAAAAAAACAATCTAAAACGGAAGGATGGTTGACACACATGAAGGTCAACAATCGTCGCCGCGTCAGGCTGAACAAGCGATCCGCCTCGATCGCCGCCCTGTGCGTTGCGCTGGTACTTACCCTGGCCGTGGGCTATCTGGGCCTGAACGGCACGTGGCTGGACAGCCGCGGACTTTACAAGCTGCTGCCGTGGCTTCCCACCAGCAATGTGGATAACTGGCCTCAGGCCATCTCCCTGGGCCTGGATCTGAAGGGCGGCGTGTATGTAGAATACGAAGCCACCATGAGCGAGGAAATGAAGGCCGAGGGCTTTCACTTTGACAACCTGCTGGACAGCACCATGGGCGTTATCTCCAAGCGCCTGACCGAAAAGGGCTACCCCGAGGCCACGGTGAGCCAGCTGGGCACCAGCGGCATCCGCGTGGAAATTCCCTCGGTAACGGATCCCGCCGCGGTGCTGGATCTGATCGGCTCTCCGGCCAAGCTGGAGTTTGTGGATCCCGACGGCAACGTGTTTATGGAAGGCCGCCATCTGCAGGCTGCTACCCCCACCGTGGATGAAGACTACAAGCCCGCCATCAGCTTTAAGCTGACCAGCGAGGGCGCCCAGCTCTTTGGCGACAAAACCGCCGAGTGCGTGGGCAGGGCCATTACCATTACGCTGGACGGCCAGACCCTGATGAGTCCCACCGTGCAGAGCGCCATCTACGGCGGTCAGGTGCTGGTTACCGGCAGCTTTACCACCGAGCAGACCGAAAACATCGCCCTCATGCTGCAAAGCGGTGCTCTGCCCCTGGAGCTGCGCCAGGACAAGCTGGATACCATCTCCGCCACCCTGGGCGTAGACGCGCTGTCCACCAGCGTAACCGCCGCCCTGATCGGTATTGCGCTGGTGATGCTCTTTATGATCATCCGCTACCGTCTGTGCGGCGTGGTGGCCAGCTGGGCGCTGTGCGTATACATCATTCTGGTCTTCCTGCTGCTGGCCGTGGTACCCGGCGTGCAGCTTACCCTGCCGGGCATTGCGGGTATCATTCTGGGCATCGGCATGGCGGTTGACGCCAACGTGGTAATCTTTGAGCGCGTCAAGGAGGAAGTGGTCGCGGGCCGTCCCATGATCCACGCGGTGCGCATCGGCTTCAAGAACGCCCTCAGCGCCGTCATCGACGCCAACGTTACCACCATCATCGCCGCCGTTGTGCTGCTGGCCTTCGGCACCGGCAGCGTGCAGGGCTTTGCCACCACGCTGCTGCTGGGCGTGGTTACCTCCATGATCTCCGCTATTCTGGTAACCCGTTTCCTGCTTACCCGCTTTGTGCGCGTGTTTGACAATTCCAGGCTGTTTGTGGCTGTGAAGGAGGCGAAGTAATCATGAAGATTCAGAATCGCGCCCGTATCTGCCTGTGCGTTTCCGCCGCCATCATGGTCATCGCGCTTGTGATGAGCCTGTGCGGCTTTGGCATCAACTACGGCATCGATTTTGCCGGCGGTCTGAACATTCAGTACAACATGGGCGCTGCCTTTGAGCAGTCCGATGTGGAGACCGCGCTGAAAAACCAGGGCATCAACGAATATTCCATTTCCACCTCCGGCGAGCAGGGCAATGTGGTGCAAATCCGCGTGCCTACCCTGGATGATGAAGCGGAAATCCAGAACCTGCAAAACGGCCTGGAAGCCGAGCTGAGCGAAAAGTATCCCACCATGGACACCGAAACCGCCACCGCCAGCTACGTGGGCCCCATCGCGGGCAAGGTGCTGGTGCGCAACGCCATCCTCAGCGTGGCCCTGGCCGCGGTGCTGATGCTGGTGTACATCGCCATCCGCTTTGACCTGTCCTCCGGCCTGGCCGCTGTGATTGG
>JAEDGL010000140.1 GCA_016297535.1 Clostridia bacterium
AAGCCGGAGGTCATCAGCAGCTGCTTGAACTGCTGGGGAGCCTGCGGCAGGGCGTAAAACTTGCCGGGATGCTTGCGGGCGGGCACCAGATAATCGCGCGCGCCTTCGGGAGAGGAAGCGGTAAGGATGGGTGTGGTAATCTCCAGAAAGCCGTGCTCGGTCATGGCAGAGCGCAGAGCGGAAACCACGTTGCAGCGCAGCACGATGTTCTTTTTTACATCGGGGTTGCGCAGATCCAGATAACGGTACTTGAGTCGCAGCGCCTCGTCCGCCTCGCGGGAACGGTTGATCTGGAAGGGCAGCTCGTTGTAGCGGCAGCGTCCCAGCACCTCAATCTGATCGGGCACGATTTCAATATCGCCGGTGGCCTGCTTGGGATTTTTGGAGTCACGCTCCCGCACCACACCCTCCACAGCAATGGTGCTTTCCTTGTTGATGGAACGGATCAGGTTGATCTGTTCCTCGGTTTCCAGAACCACCTGGGTGGTACCGTAGAAATCGCGGACAACGACAAACGCCAGTGCAGCGCTTACCTCGCGCACGTTTTCCATCCAGCCCGCAATGCGCACCTTTTTGCCGCAATCGCCAATGCGCAGTTCTTCACAGGTATGGGTACGATTCTGCATCATGATCTTTCCCTCTCTATCTTCTCAAGCGAATTACAGACGCTCCCGGAGCGCTTCGGACACGCTTTCAATCGGAGCTTCCCATTCTTCTTTGGTGCTCATGTCACGCAGCTTGACAACGCCGCGCGCCAGCTCGTCATCGGCCAGTATGGCAATGAATCGGGCGCTTAGCTTGTCGGCATACTTGAACTGTGCCTTGAGGCTGCGTCCCTGGTGATCCATCTCCGCACGGATGCCCGCACCACGCAGCTGCTGCGTAAGCTGGAAGGCTTGCAGGCTCAGCGTTTTGTTGAGGCACGCCACAAACACCTGGGGCGCTTCGTCCTCCACCTGCAGCAGGCATTCCCCATCCTCCAGCGCATCCAGCAGCATCAGCACGCGCTCAATGCCCATGCCAAAGCCGACTGCGGGGATGGACGGTCCGCCAATTTCCTCCACCAGCTTGTCATAGCGTCCGCCGCCACAAACGGTAAGCTCCCCGTTTGCGGTGCCGGTAACGATTTCAAAAACCGTTTTGGTGTAGTAATCCAGGCCCCGCACAATGCGGGGATCCACCGTGTACCGAACGCCTGCGGCTTCCAGATACTGCTTGAGCTGTTCAAAATGCTCCCTGCACTCGTCGCACAGATCATCCAGCATTTCCGGAGCGTCCACCAGCGCTTCCTTGCAGCCTTTTTCCTTGCAGTCCAGCGTACGCATGGGGTTGATTTCCATACGCTCCTGGCAGGTGTGGCACAGCTGATCCCGCTTGCCCTGCAAATACTCGCGGAAGGTTTGCTGATAGGCAGGGCGACAGTTGGGACAGCCGATGGAGTTGATGCGAACACTCAGGTTTTTGAGGCCGAAACTGGACAGCAGATTGATCACCAGCACGATCAGCTCGGCATCGGCGGATGGCTGAGCTGCGCCGAAGCACTCCATACCAAACTGATGATGCTCGCGCAGACGGCCGGACTGCGGCGCTTCGTAACGAAAATGCGGTGCGTTCACATAGTACATTTTGCAGGGAAGCGCCTGTGCATACAGGCCGCTTTCCAGAAAAGCGCGCACCGTGCCGGCGGTGCTTTCGGGCTTGAGCGTAACGCTGCGCTCGCCCTTGTCCAAAAACGTGTACATCTCCTTGCGCACCACATCGCTGCTTTCGCCAGCGGAACGCGCAAACAGCTCGGTATGCTCCAGCACAGGGGTGCGGATTTCACGGTAACCGTTTAAAAGCGCCACCCGGCGCATTTCACGCTCCAGAGCGCGCCAGCGTGCGCTTTCCGAAGGAAGAACGTCCTTCATTCCTTTGAGTACTTTGCAAAGCATCACATTTCACCTCGTCAAATCATCTGCGAAATAGTCACAGATCGATTCATTATACACACCTCATTCCTTGAATGTCAAGAATTTGGTCATGAACGTTCAAATTCCTTGGTCATGAACGTTCAAATTTCTTGTTTGGTCATGAAAGTTCAAATTCCCTGCTGGGATGTGCTTGTTATGTATTTAACGCGTCCCTTCCTTTACAGATTCCCGAAAAGAATGCTATAATAGGCGCCGGATCAATAAATAAAACCGCAACAGACGAAAACCACAGAAAACCTTTATCACGCAAAAGGCTTTTTCTGAGAGGTCGTGAAGACGCAGCTTTGTGTGAATCAGGAAAGGAGTATTCATAAAATGAAGAACGTCATTCATACCGTTTCCGCTCCGGCAGCCATTGGCCCCTATTCCCAGGCCATCCAGATGGGTGATTTTCTGTTTACCTCCGGGCAGCTTGGCATCCTCCCCGAAACCGGCGAGCTGGCGCAGGGTGTGGAAGCTCAAACCGAGTGGGCGCTGAAAAACCTGGGAGCGATTCTGGCTGAGGCTGGCATGAGCTATGCAAACGTGCTCAAAACCACTGTTTTTGTGGCTGATCTTGCAGATTTTGCCAAGGTAAACGCGGTGTATCAGAAGTTTTTTGAGAACGCCTATCCCGCTCGCAGCTGCGTACAGGTAGCCGCTCTGCCCAAGGGCGGTCTGGTAGAAATCGAATGCATCGCCGCCAAGTAAGGAGTTTATCTGTTCATGTTTGAAATTCTCAAAAAAGAAGCGCTCAACCCAACCGTTGTGCGCATGACGATCAGTGCTCCCCTCATCGCCCGCAAGGCCGAGCCGGGGCAGTTTGTGATTCTGCGCGCCCGTGAAAACAGCGAGCGCATTCCCCTCACCGTAGCCGATTTTAACCGCGAGGCCGGCACTGTAACCATCATCTACCAAATCGTGGGCGCCGGCACCATGGAGCTTAACACCCTGCAGGAGGGCGACAGCCTGCATGATCTGGTTGGGCCCCTTGGCGTTGCCACGCACACGGACGGGATGAAAAAGGTGTGCATTGTCGGCGGCGGCGTGGGCTGTGCCATCGCCTATCCGGTGGCCAAAAAACTGCACGAACTGGGCGCGGAGGTGCACAGCGTGGTCGGCTTCCGCAATCAGGAACTGGTGATCCTGGAGGATGAATTCCGCTCCGTCAGCAACGAGCTGCGCCTGATGACCGATGACGGAAGCTACGGGCAGAAGGGGCTGGTAACAGCCGCGCTGGAAGAGCTGATTCAGCAGGGCAACCAGTATGACGAAGTAATCGCCATCGGCCCGCTGGTGATGATGAAGTTTGTCTGTCAGGTAACCAAAAAATATGGCGTGAAAACCATTGTCAGCATGAATCCCATCATGATCGACGGTACGGGCATGTGCGGCGGCTGCCGCCTGACCGTTGGCGGCGAAACGAAATTTGCCTGTGTGGACGGCCCCGACTTTGACGGCCATCTGGTGGACTTTGACGAAGCTCTGGCGCGTGGCGGCATGTATCGCGAATTTGAAGCGCATGCACGGGAAGCGGCCTGCAGCCTGCTGAAGAAGGAGGTCGAGTAAGATGCCGAACATGGATCCCCAAAAGACCCCCATGCCTTCTCAGGAACCCTGCGTGCGCAACACTAACTTTGAGGAAGTTGCGCTTGGCTATACCCCCGAAATGGCCGTTAACGAGGCCAAACGTTGCCTGAACTGCAAAAATAAGCCCTGCGTTTCCGCGTGCCCTGTTTGTGTGGATATTCCTGCGTTTATCCAGCAGGTTGCGCAGGAGAACTTTGATGCCGCATACGAGGTGCTTTCCCGCTCCACCGCTCTGCCAGCCGTGTGCGGACGCGTCTGTCCCCAGGAAAGCCAGTGCGAAGGCAAATGCGTTCGCGGAATCAAGGGCGAAAGCGTGGGCATTGGTCGGCTGGAACGCTTTGTTGCGGACTGGCATCGTGAGCATTCCGCCAGCGAAACCGTCATTCCTCCATCAAACGGTCACAGGGTAGCCGTCATCGGCGCAGGCCCCAGCGGATTGACCTGTGCGGGCGATCTGGCCCGGCTTGGCTATCAGGTAACCATCTACGAAGCCCTGCACGTGGCGGGCGGCGTGCTCAGCTACGGCATTCCGGAGTTTCGCCTGCCCAAGCGCATTGTGGCGCAGGAAATCGACGGATTGCGCAAGCTTGGCGTAAAAATTGAATGCAACATCGTCATCGGAAAAACGCTCACCGTGGATGAGCTGTTTGAGATGGGGTATGAGGCTCTGTTTATTGGCAGCGGCGCAGGTCTGCCCCGCTTTATGGGCATTCCCGGAGAAAGCCTTAAGGGTGTATACAGCGCAAACGAGTATCTCACCCGTATCAATCTGATGAAGGCCTACCAGCCCGGCAGTGCCACGCCAATCAAGCGCTCCGAAAAGGTTGCTGTGGTTGGAGGCGGCAACGTGGCCATGGATGCCGCGCGCTGCGCCAAACGCATGGGCGCGAAGGAGGTATACATCGTCTACCGCCGCGGCATGCAGGAGCTGCCCGCCCGTCACGAAGAGGTGGAGCATGCGCAGGAAGAAGGCATTATTTTCAAAACCCTGTGCAATCCCATCGAAGTGCTGGGGGATGAAAACGGCAACGTATGCGGCATGCGCTGCGTGGAAATGGAGCTTGGCGAGCCGGACAGTTCCGGGCGCCGCCGCCCCATCGTTAAGGAAGGCAGCGAGTTTGTGCTGGAGGTGGATACGATGATTATGTCCATCGGCACCAGCCCCAACCCCCTCATCCGCAACACCACGCCCGGCCTGGAAACCAACCGTCATGGCTGCATTGTGGTGCAGAATGAGGATGGCCTTACCAGCCGCGAAGGCGTGTATGCCGGCGGTGATGCCGTAACCGGCGCAGCAACCGTCATTCTGGCAATGGGTGCCGGAAAGAATGCTGCAAGGGCGATCGATGAATACCTACAAGGCAAGTAACACTTAGCAGCTCTGCAAAGGCAGAGCTGCTAAGTGCGTCGAAAAAGCTCGCCAGCGGCGATCTTTTCCGCCGGGGATGCACCATTTGCCTACTCGCCTACGGCTCGCCGGGCGGCAAATGGTGTAAGGAAAGCCTTGCTGCGCAAGGCAACCTAGCCCACCGCACAGGTCGCTGGGCTCGGAACAAGAGTTGGAGGTGCGGCCCTCCGACGCCTCACAGAGAGTTTAGCGACAATCTGAGCAGCTCTGCAAAAAGGCAGAACTGCTGTTTATTTCTATGAAAGAATAGAATCCTTTACGTCTTATTCTATATTTCCCCATTAAAGCGAATTGATAAAACTGCGTAATTTTATATACAGCTGACAGAACGGTTGTTTATGCATGCGCATGCACTTGTTTGTACATGGTTGACACAGAAAAGGGTCGCTTCCTTGCGGAAGCGACCCTTGAAAAAGCCATTCAATTAGCGGTTGAGCAGAGTGGCCTCGGTCTCCTTGTCGAAGAAGTGCAGGCGAGCCACGTCGAAGGCAACCTTAATCTTCTGGCCGGCACGGCTGGTGGTGCGAGGATCAACGCGGGCGATGATGTTCTCGTCCTTGCCGGAGGTAGACAGATACAGGTAGGTCTCAGAGCCCATGAGCTCGGTAACTTCAACGTTGCACTCGATCACAGCGTTGGAAGCGGCCACAACCTCGGGATCATCGTTGATGTTCTCGGGACGGATGCCCATGTAAACTTCCTTGCCAATGTAGCTCTCATCCACAAACTTGGACAGCTTGGCCTGGGGCACGGTGATCTTGTTGGTGCCAAACTTGGCCACAACATCGTTGCCTTCCTTCTCCAGCTTTACGGTGAAGAAGTTCATCTGCGGGCTGCCGATGAAGCCGGCAACAAACAGGTTGGCGGGATGATCGTACAGGTTCTGGGGGCTGTCCACCTGCTGTACAAAGCCGTCCTTCATAACCACGATACGGGAAGCCATGGTCATGGCCTCGGTCTGGTCATGGGTAACGTAGATGAAGGTGGTCTGCAGGCGCTGATGCAGCTTGGTGATCTCAGTACGCATGGCAACGCGCAGCTTGGCGTCCAGGTTGGACAGAGGCTCGTCGAACAGGAAGACCTTGGGCTCACGGACGATGGCACGGCCCAGAGCAACACGCTGGCGCTGGCCGCCGGACAGAGCCTTGGGCTTGCGGTTGAGCAGGTGGCTGATGTCCAGGATCTTGGCAGCCTCTTCCACGCGCTGCTTGATCTCAGCCTTGGGGGTCTTGCGCAGCTTCAGACCGA
>JAEDGL010000141.1 GCA_016297535.1 Clostridia bacterium
AGGGGATGTTCTTGTAGGCCAGCTCGCTGGCGGTGCCGCCGTCGGCGTTCCACATATCCACGCTCTGGCCGTTTTTGACATAGGCGCCAAAGCGCTCGCCCAGGCCGTATACGCATTCGCCCACATCCAGCATGAGCGAATCCACCATCCAGGTCTGATCGGCCTTTACATCCCAGGCATGCGCCATGCCGCGGTAGCCGGTGGAGGTGAGCAGGCGGCCGCCGCCGTAAAAACCGATTTCCCAGCTGCCCTTACTGATTTGCGCGCGCAGCTCGCCGCTTTGAAAGACGACCATGTTATCGTCCTCGGTAATCACGGGGCTGCAGGGGGCGGAGAAGGTTTCAAAATGAGGGGTGTTATCCCTTTTGCCCTGAAAATGCTCCAGCTTTACGCGAATCACATTGGGCCGGGGCGCGGAGAGGGTAACGTTGAGCATGGCGCCGCCAATGGCGTCGCCGCGGCTGCGGATGGGATGGCAGGCCGCTTTCACATTCACCTGATCCTGCCGGATATCGGTGCGCACCCACTGCTGCGCATAGCTCATGGTAAAGTTTTCACGGATCACCCAGTAGCCATGTGTAAATTTCATTTGCACTTCGTCCTTTCGGGATGCATTTTGCTAATGAATAAGTTCGATCCCAAAAAGCAATTTCCCTGCCGTATGCACCTGCTCACAGCAGGAACTTTTGCGCGCGGCGCAGAATGTATTTGGATAGCGCAAAGGATGATTCGGCGGTATCCGCCGGAAAGAAAGGAACGAACACCCATGAAATTTCACTACCCAGAGCTGCTGCACGGCGGCGATTACAACCCGGAGCAATGGATGGAGCAGAAGGAAACCATCTGGAAGCAGGATATGCAGTATGCGCGCGAGGCGGGTATCAATACGCTGAGCATAGGCATTTTCAGCTGGGCATACCTTGAGCCGGAGGACGGCGTGTACGACTTTAGCTGGATGGACGAGGTAATGGACAACCTTGCCGCCAACGGCATCAAGGCCGTGCTGGCCACCCCCAGCGGCGCGCGACCGGCCTGGCTGGCCAAAAAATATCCCTCGGTGCTGCGCATGACGGCGCAACGCCTGCCCAATGTGTTTGGCGGCCGCCACAACGCCTGCTATTCCTCGCCGGATTACGAGCGCAAGGTAACCGAGATCAACACCCGTCTGGCCGAGCGCTACAAGGATCACCCCGCGTTGATGATGTGGCATGTTTCCAACGAGTACAACAACGAGTGCCACTGCCCCCGCTGCCAGGAGCGCTTCCGCGACTGGTGCAAGGCGCGCTACGGCACCATCGAAAACCTTAACCGCTGCTGGTGGAACAGCTTCTGGTCGCACAAATACACCACGTTTGACGAGATCATCAGCCCCAGCCCCCTGGGCGAGGAGGAGAACGTGGCGCATCTGCTGGCGTGGAAGCGCTTCTGCACCGATAATCTGGTGCGCTTTTTCAAAACCGAGATTGCTCCCCTGCGCCGTATTACGCCCAACGTGCCCGTAACCGCCAACCTCATGGGCACCTTCCCGGGGCTGGATTACTTTGCGCTGGGCAAGGAGATGGACATTTCCAGCTGGGACAATTATCCCGCCTGGACGGGAGACGAGCGCGATCTGGCGGTTGCGCGCAATTCCTCCTTCCGGCACGACCTGATGCGCGGCGTGTGCGATCAGAAGCCCTATCTGATGATGGAATCCAGCCCTTCCTCCGTCAACTGGAATACCATCAACCCCCTGCGCAAGCCCGGTACGGTGCTGTATCAGGGCCTGCAGGCCATTGCCCACGGCTCCGACAGCGTGCAGTACTTCCAGTTCCGCGCGGGCCGCGGCGGCAGCGAGCAGTACCACGGCGCGGTGATTGACCGCACCGGCACCAACCGTACCCGCACCTTCCGCGAGGTGGCGGAGGTGGGCGCGGTGCTCAAGCAGCTCAAGGCGGTTGCCGGCAGCGAAACCCGCAACCAGATCGCCCTGCTCTACGACTGGAACGTGCGCTGGTCGGTGGAGGGCGCTTGGATGCTGCACCGCCATCACGAGCAGTACGAGGAAACCGTCCGCTCCTTCCATATCGGGCTGAGCAGCCTGGGCTATGGCGTGGACATGGTGGATGAGACCTGCGACATCAGCCGCTACAAGGTGCTGGTAGCGCCCATGGCCTATATGATGCGCGAGGGCTTTGGACAAAAGCTCCGGGCGTTTGTGGCGGGCGGCGGCACGCTGATTACCACCTATGTAACCGGCTATGTCAATCAGGAGCTGCTCACCTACATGGACGCCGATCCCAGCCCCATGAACGAGCTGACCGGCATGCATGTGGATGAGTGCGATGCGCTGGACGACCGCACCTTCGGCCATTTTGTGTGGAACGGCAAAAAGTACCGCGTCAAGGAGATTGCCGAGCTAGCCACGCCCACCACGGCACAGACCCTGGCCGTTTACGCCGACCGCTTCTATGCCACGCAGCCCTGCTTTACCGTAAACGAGTACGGCAAGGGGCGCTGCTACTACATTGCCGCGCGCACCGATGCGGATTTCCTGTACGACGCGCTGGGCTGGATGCTGAAGGAAGCGGGCCTGGAGCCCATCCTGAGCCGCCTGCCGGAGGGCACCTGTGCAACGGAGCGCTATCAGGAGGATGGAACACGCTTCCTGTTTGTGCAAAACGGCACCCATGAAAGAAAGATCGTTCCCCTGCCCAAAACCATGAAGGACGCCGTAACCGGCAAAAAGGTCTACGAGCAGCTGGAAATGGGCGAGCTGAGCGTTGCGGTCCTGACGGATGAATAACCCGGGCGAAAAAACGCCGGAGCACCGCCGCGAGCTGAAATGCCATGTTTTTCCTGCGGGAGAGCTGCAGGCGTACAAGTATGTGGTTGTCTGCTCCCGCAGCAACGGCCAATGGCTGCTGAGCCGCCACAGACAGCGCGCCACATGGGAAACGCAGGGCGGGCACATTGAACCCGGCGAAACCCCTGTCCAGGCCGCCCGCCGCGAGCTGTATGAGGAAAGCGGCGTGGATGACGCGGCGCTCTATCCGGTGTGCGACTATGTTGGCTATGACGCTCAAAGCCAGGCCAACGGAATGGTTTTTCTGGCGGATATCCGCCATCTGGGCGCGCTGCCGGAGAGCGAGATGAAGGAAATCCGCCTGTTTGACCATCTTCCGGCGGAGCTAACCTATCCTGAGGTTACGCCGGTTCTGTGCCGGCAGGCAGAAGCGCTGCTCAGGCAGCACGGCATTGACTGAAACGGAAAAAAGCCTGGGCGGCAGCGATGAAAAACTTCGCTGCCGTCCAGGCTTTGCGTTTATCAGTCTGTTGTTTCGTCGCTGCGCTGATGTCTGCGCAGCACGGCATAATAGCCGGGAATCAGCAGGCAGTCCGCGCCGAGCCACGCAAGCACCTCTGCCCAGAAAATACCGGAATAGCCGATCAGAGAGGGCAGAAGCAGCGCCGAGCCCGTGCGCATCAGGAACTCCGCAAAGCCGGACAGCATGGGCATGAGCGTATGCCCCATCCCCTGCTGCGCGCTGCGGTAAATATGCAGCAGATAGAGGATGGGCAGGCTCAGGCTCATCAGGCGCAAAAACTCCCAGCCCACCTGCAGGGCCGCTTCCACCTCCTGTGGCGTGCCGGAGATAAAGCTGCCGATGATGGAGCGGCCAAAAAGCATCATCAGCAAGGTAATGGCCAGCGCGGTTGCAATGCCCATGCCAGCCGCGGCATGCACGCCGGTGCGGATACGATCGCAGCGGTGCGCGCCAAGGTTTTGCCCTGTGTAGGTGGATATGGCATAGCCGTAGGACACGGCGGCAATTTCCAGCAGCCCGTAGAGCTTGTTGGTGGCCGTATAGCCTGCGATAAAGGTAACGCCCAGCGGATTGGCCACGCTTTGCACAATCATGCCGCCGATGGCGATAATGGCGTTCTGGAGCGCGATGGGCACCCCCAGAAACAGCAGATGGCGGTATACCTGCCCACGCGGGCGCAAATCTTGCCTTGCAGGGCGCGCCACGGAGATACCGGCCAGGCGGTAAAGACAGAAAAGCATCGAGCAGGCCTGCGCCAGCAGGGTTGCCACCGCCGCGCCCTGAACGCCCCAGCCCAGGCCGGCGACAAACAGCACATCAAGCCCGATATTGATCAGCGAGGCCACGATCATGGCATACAGGGGCGATTTGCCATCGCCCAGCGAACGCAGAATGCCCGAGAGCAGATTGTACCCCATCACAATGGGCAGGCCCGAAAACAGAATGGTAAGGTACGCGGTGGTATCGGGACGGATGGATTGCGGCGTGTGCATCCATTGCAGCACAGGCGCAATCAGAAGCAGCGCCGAAGCCGTAACCACCGCAGCCGTCAGCACCGAAAGCGAAAGCGCGTTGCCCACGTTCTGGCGCAGCTTTGCATGATCGTTCGCGCCAAAGGCCTGCGCCATGGGGATGGCAAAGCCCTGCGCCATGCCCTGCAGCAGGGCCAGGAACAGCCAGTTGAACCAGTCGGACGCACCAACCGCGGCCAGCGCGCTTACGCCCACCACCGAGCCTACGATCTGCGCATCCACCACGGTATACAGTTGCTGAAACACATTGCCCAGCATCAGCGGCAGCGCCACGCTCAAAATCAGGCGTGACGGCCGGCCCTGGGTCATATTGCGAACGCTCAAGGCGATCCCTCCTATTGCTGTTTGAGTGTAAAAAAACGCTCTGCGATTTTACGCAGAGCATATTTTGTCCATCGATCCTCCCATTAGGCCTCAACGTTGGACTTGGTGGGCAGAGCGCGCTGCACATTGCCGCTGCGCAGGCAACGGGTGCACACGTTCATACGCTTCACAGTACCATCGACTACAACGCGAACGTTCTGCACGTTCGGCGCCCAAATACGATTGGTCTTGCGGTTGGAGTGGCTCACATTGTGGCCGCTGATGGTGCCCTTCGCACATACTTCACAAAACTTGCCCATAATTACACCTCCTAACGGGAGTTTGCATTCTTAACAGCCTGACCATTGTAACATGATTTTTGAGGTTTGGCAATAGGCATAGCACATTTTTCGCGCAAAAACTTATCCCTTTTTGGGGTTTGTGCAGATAAACAGACCATATTCCTTGGGGATGCGGATAACGCCATCCACCATCTGTGCGGAAAGGCGGGCGATCAGCTCTTCTTTTGGCCATTCACGAATATAGCCAAGGCTAATGGTTGAGGTTACATAGGCCACCAGATCGTGAACATCCGTCACCTCCAAACCATCCTCGCGCATGCGCCTTTCGGCTTTTCCAAAATGTTTTTCCAGCGCCGCGCCGCCGTTTTGCAGGCTGAAGGGCATGGCGGCTCTTTCACCTGTGCCAAGCACCTGATGGAACCAGCTGTGCATCCCGTTTTCGCCTGTGGTGGAGCAGATGAAGCGTCCGCCCGGCTTGAGTACGCGGGCGACTTCGCTAAGGGCCCTGTCCAGATCGGGCACATGGTAGAGCATGGCATTGGCAATGATCAGATCAAAACAATTATCCTGATAGGGAATCTGCTGAATATCCACCTGTGCAAAGGCGATATTGGGCTGCGCAGGAACATTCTGGCGGGCCGTATCCAGCATGCCTTTGGACAAATCCGTCAGGAGAAGGCTTGCGTCATCCGGCAGCCAGCGTTTGGCATCCGTCCACGCCGCGCCTGTGCCGCAGCCCAGTTCCAGCACCCTCATGCCGGGCCGGATCTGATAATGCTCAGAAATCCAGTCGCTGTAGGACTGCCTGTTGGTGGAGTATTTGTGATGAAGCAGCATGCGGATGTTCAGGCCATCGGCATTGGCGTATTGCTGCTGGATGGATTTGGCGTCATTCATGGCTGGCACGGGCATAGCTCCTCTCGAGTGTGGTGGGAATTGTATCGCATGAGTGGGAAAAAGATAGACGAAACCGAACGGGACGTTTACGGGTGTTTTGGGAGGTGGCCTCCAAAGCGAGGTACAAAAAAGCCCCGCCCCTGACCGCGCAAAGCGCGGTCAGAGTACGGGTCAAGGGCGAAGCCCTTGCAGGTGCAGGGCAGCGCCCTGCCCGCCGGAGACCTGCCGTTATTTGTCATCGTTCATCTTGAGCACGGCCAGGAACGCTTCGCTGGGCACCTCGACGGTACCAAACTGGCGCATGCGCTTCTTGCCTTCCTTCTGCTTTTCAAGCAGCTTCTT
>JAEDGL010000142.1 GCA_016297535.1 Clostridia bacterium
CGGCAAATGGTGTAAGGAAAGCCTTGCTGCGCAAGGCTCCCGAGCCCACCGCACATGTCGCTGGGCTCGGAACAAGAGTCGGAGGGCTGCGGCCCTCCGACGCCTCCCAGAGGGTTTATCGACAGCCTGAAAGTCAGAGGGGCTGCGGTCCCTCTGACTTCTCTCTGTAGTTTTTTTTGAAAACCTGATGTAGCCACGGCAGGGCTTTTGCCGTGGCTGCGTTGCGTTTTCCTAAAAAAGGGAAAACCGCAAATTATGTTTCTGCCTGTAGAAGCTGTTGAAGCATGTCTTCCGGCTTTATCTTCAGGATGCTGACAACGGATTGATTTGTCTGACGCAAATATCTCTGCACCAGCCAATAGCCAATCGCGTATCCGGCGCACCAGGGAATGCCCGCTTTTTCATTGCCAAACAGGTAGAGGGCCGCATCCGGCTCCTTTTGCAGAAGCCTCGGTTTGTATTTGTTTTGCCAAAGAGCAAGTATTTCTTCCTCCGGCAATCCAAACAGCCATTTCGGCCGGAGATCCGGGTGCATCTCCAGCGCAAAGCAATCCGCCTCGCCTTCAATGACAAGCGCGTCAATCAGTTTGTTTTCCAGCTCTCCCGCATGAAGCACAAACCAGTAATTGCCCCAAACGGCATGGTGGAGCTCATGCGCAAAGACGTAGCTGATCCATGGCTCATATTCAGCTACAAGCGGGTTTAGCTGAATCAGCATGTTTCCAAACAAAGAGGTGCCGATCACGCCGTTTTGCTGGTTGTTGACGGTTTGGTTGTTGTGATCTCCCGGAAAAATGACAACGGTTACGGGATCGTCATCCTCACAGGGGAGGGCGGATGCGATTTTTTCAAAGGTGCGTTGAAGTCCTTCCATATCCAGACGCTGCAAAAGCACGCACTGCTGGCGCAGGATGGACAGATCCGTGATGGGGCGGGGCTTTCGTTCGCTCAGGTCAAAAGGAGCATAGGCGCACAGCTTTGCCCAATAGGGAGCGATCACTTCTTCTTCCCAGCAGATTTCAGGCGCTTGACCTGCCTGAACCCGGTCAAGGTAATGCTGAATCTCCCGGAATGCGTTTTGAATTTCGATTTTCACGGCCTGTTCTCCTTAATCCGCCTCGGGCAGGCAATGCATCTGCGTCTGTCCAAGCACACGGAAGCCCTCGGCGCGGCCCTGGAGGCTGCGGATGCCAAAATCAATGGAGCGCAGCTGCAGATACAGGCGGATGGCCTTTGCATCCGCACCGTCCGGGGGAAACTGCGTCAGATGGCAGCTGAAAATGGCGTCCAGCTGGCGAGTGATCCATCCCCGCGTGCCGACAAACTGATTTGGCCGGGCGGTCATGTAATAGGCCAGTGCCTGCAGGGGAGCGGGCTGCGCATTCAGCCTGGCCATGATGCTCTGGCTGGGCGCAAAGCACGCCAGCCGCCGTACCGCTTCTGCAACGGCAAGGTGATCGGCATGGCATTCGCTCTTTACGCAGGGATCGGGCGCAAACACCACCTGCGGCTGAAAATCGCCCATTGTGCGGGCAATGCCGCGGCGCAGTTCCTCCTGCTCATAAAAGCCGCCGTCGCTTAGCGCCAGAAAGCGCACGTCCGTTACGCCCAGCTTTGCGGCGGATAGGATAGCTTCCTCTTTTCGCCGGGCGATGAGCGCGTCGCCGCGAAGCATCGTGTGGCCGTCGCCGTAGCGTCCGTCCGTGCAGATGAGAAAGCAAACGGCTTTCCCTTGCGCGGCCAGCCTGGCGGCCGTGGCTCCCGCGCCGATTTCGATATCATCCGGGTGCGGGCCGACAAAAAGATAACGGTCGAAGCGCTCAAGCTTTGGCAGGGGCGCGGCGCAGCGGAGCGCCAGTCGGGTAAGGCTCATGCGTTTACCTCCTGCCGTTTGGCAAGCTCGGTACAAATCCGGTTATACTCCGGCTCGTCCAGCTTGTAATGTTTTTGGTACAGCAGATGGGAGGCAAGCATGAACAGGCAGGGCAGCACCGTCATGCACAGGAAAAGCCCCCGGGTCTGCCAGGGCTGCACGCCGCCAAGCACCTGGTTGATGGAAGAAAGCTTTTCAACCTCGGTGATCAGGCCGGTGGACGCGGCGCTTTCCAGCGAGGAAATCTGGTTGGTAATGCCGGTTATGCCAAACACGATATAGCTGAGCGATGTGATGGCCACAATGATGGCGGAGCCCAGCTTGGTCAGGAACGGGCGCAGAGAGGCGATCAGCGCCTCGCTGCGTTCGCCGTGCAGATATTCATTGTATTCCACGGTGTTAATGATGGAGATCATCATTACCAGATAGAACGAATACTGTCCGAAATTGGCCGTCATATAGCCCAGGGTAACCGTCCAGAAACGCACCGTCTGAGAGGGCAGCAGCGTGGAGAGAAGCATAACCGTGTAGCCGGCAATGGAGCAGGCCATCATGATGCGCATCAGCCTTTTGCGCGGTATTCTGCGGCTGATGGCAGGGTAAAACATCATCAGAAACGCGGTTGCCAGTACGCCGATGGTGCTGAACAGCGAATACAGTCCGCCGCTGTAGCCAAAATCAAAATAGATATAGGTGGAGCCGATGCCGGCCAGTGTGAGGCCGTTGCCAAGCTGATGGATGAGGAAGATGACGGCGATCCACATCAACTGATCGTTGCCGGTAATGGTGGAAACGATTTTCCGAAAGCTGATGGGAATGGCCTTTTCCTCCACTGCGCGGCGCTGCTCCCGAACGCCGAAGATGGTAAAGCACAGAAACAGCGGCGACAGGATGGCAATGATCAGCGCAATGCGGCCATAGGCCACGGAGGCGCTGCCGCCGATGGTCATATCGCCCGTGGTAAGCATGGGGATGAGCATGCTGGCAATGGTGCCGCCGATGCCGGCAAACAGCGTGGCGCGGCTGGTAAACTGATTGCGTGCGTCCGCATCGCTGCCAAGCGCAGCCACCATTCCCCAATAGGAAATATCGTGCATGGTGTAGGTAATGCTGTGCAGAAAATAAACCACGCCGAAAAAGAGAATAAAGCTCCAGCCCTGCAGCTGCGCATTAAAGGTAAAATAAATGACAAACGACGTGGATACTGCGCCAATGGCCAGCCATGGCTTGAATTTGCCAAAGCGTGTACGGGTGCGCTCGATGATGTTGCCCATGATGGGGTCGTTGAGCGCGTCAAATACGCGGGCGGCCACCATGATGGCCGTTACGGCGGACAGCTGCGCCGCCGTCAGGCTGCGCGTAAACAGAATGTAGGTAAGGATGAAGTTGGTAAACAGGGCATAGCTCATGTCCCGGCCAACCGTGCCCAGCGGGAACATCCAGAGATTGCGTTTGGTGTCGCTTTGCAGACTCATGAAATTCACTCCTGATGAATGGTTGATGGATGGTATCATTCTTTTCGGGCCCTGGGGAACGAAAGGTTCAGGGAGGTCAGTCCCTGGAGCGGGGCGCGGGGGCAGCGTCTCTGCCTACGGCGGTACTTTTGCGAAAATCCCTTGGTGTGCAGCCGCACAATTCCAGAAATACGCGGTCAAACGTGCGCAGCGTGAGAAAGCCGCAGGCGGCGGCCACCTCCTCCACCGACCATGTGGTTACACGCAGGTAGCGGCGGGCCCGCTCAATGCGCAGGGCGTTGAGGTAGGCGCGAAAGCCCATGTGCAGGCGCTCGTTGAGTACGTGAGAAAGGTAATAGCTGTTCACGCCCAGCTCGTGCGCCGTTTGCCGTATGCTCAGCGGCTGGGACAGATTTTGCGACATATACTGCATGGCCAGATAGAGCAGCTCCTTGGAGGCGGCAGGATCGGCCTTTTGCAGCTTTAGCGCATCCGTCAGCCGGATGAAAAGCAGCGTAAGATAGGCTTGCGCAAGCGGCTCGTCCACCCTGCTGCCCGACATTTCGGTAAGGCGCTCAAAGCAGTAGGCCACATCGCGGTCGTGGGCGCAAAGGTGAACCACCGGCTGGGCAGGCAGCACCTCCATCATGGATTGTCCAAGATCTCCAAGCATCTCACTGTGAAACGTGAGCATGAAACCCTCGCTGCTTTCCGCAGGATCATAGCTGTGCGGCACGCCCGGAAACACCACCAGCATGTCGCCGGGTACAAGCGCGTATTCCTTTCCATCCATGCGTGCAAGAATGCGGCCGCTGGTGGGCGCGACAATCTCAAAGCGGGAATGAAGGTGTTCAAAGCGGCTCAGACGTCCATAGTTGTAGATCAGGCATCTGTTTTCCAGACGTTTCTGGGTCATGCTGCGAAACCGCACCTTTCGTCTCATTTTCTTGTCAATATATCTGAAATTATATCCGAAAATGTGATATGATGCAAGTGTTTGCGCGCGAACGGAAATAAGAAAAACGCATCCGTTCGCCCCGTACCATGGATGGCAGATAAGGAGTGATGTTCGATGCTGCATCAATTGAAGTGGCTCTGGGAAAACATGGATGCCAAATACCACAAACGGCACATCATCGCCCTGGCGATTTGTGTGCTGACCAGCGCAATGCTGCTGGTAAACCCGGCGATTACCCAAAGAATTGTGGATGATGTGCTGATGGCGCAAAATCCCGAACCGCTGATGGGGCTGCTGGTGGTTATGCTGATTACTCGCCTTGGCCGCGAGGGACTGCGCTATTACATGGTTGTTACCATGGAGCGCGATTCTCAGAATGTGCTGTTCAACCTGCGCCGGAAACTGTTTAGCAAGCTGCAGTACAACGACATGCGCTTTTTCGATCAGCACCGCACCGGCGATATCATGACCCGGATGTCCGCGGATCTGGATTGGTGCCGTCACTTCATCAGCAACATTGATTTCCGCATTGTTGACGCGGTGTGCATTTTCCTGTTCGCCTGCGTCTACCTGCTCAGCGTCAACTGGAAGCTGACGCTGCTGCTGATTGTGGTTACCCCGATTTTGCTGCTGATTACCAAATTTTATTCCAAGCATATCCGTCCCCGGTTTATGTTTATGCGCGACAAGCTGGCGGAGATGAACACCACCGCGCAGGAAAACATTGCGGGCAACCGCGTGGTCAAGGCCTTTGCGCGTGAGGAATACGAAAAGGACCGCTTCCGCGAGCGCAACGAGGCGTTTCGCAACAGCCACCTGCGCATCAACAAGCTGTGGCTGAGCTTTTATCCCTTTATCGAAATCCTTTCCAACGCCATTCAGCTGATCAATATTTTTGTGGGCGGCCTGTTCATCATCTGGGGACAGATGACCCCCGGCGAGCTGGCGGTGTTTACCAGCCTGAGCTGGGCGCTTTCCAACCCCATGCGTGAAATGGGCAACCTGCTCAACGATCTGCAACGCTTTTCCACCTCCGCCTCCAAGGTGATGGAAATGTATTTCAGCAATCCGCAAATCGTGGACGCGCCCGACGCGGTGGAGCACGGACGCATGAAGGGCAAGATTGAGTTTCGCAACGTCAGCTTTCAATTTGACAAGGAAATGGTCATCAACGACGTCAGCTTTACGGTGGAGCCAGGCCAGACGGTAGCCGTTATGGGCCCCACCGGCAGCGGCAAAACGACGCTCATCAATCTGCTGGCCCGCTTCTATGATACCACCGCCGGCGAGGTGCTGGTGGACGACTGCAACGTAAAGAAGTGGAAGCTGCAGCAGCTGCGCGGCGGCATCGGCACGGCCACGCAGGATGTGTTCCTGTTTTCCGATACGGTCGAGGGCAATGTGGCCTTTGGCAATCAGGAGCTTACCCTGGACGAGGTCAAGGATTTTACCTACCGCGCCGCCGCTGGCGACTTTGTGGAAAAGCTGTCCGAGGGCTACGATACCATTATTGGCGAACGCGGCGTGGGATTAAGCGGCGGTCAGCGCCAGCGCATTGCCCTGGCGCGCGCGATGGCGGTTCGGCCCAGCATTCTGGTCATGGACGATACCACCTCCGCCGTGGACAGCGAAACGGAGCAGTTCATCCAGCAACAGCTGCGTCAGCTGCCCTTTGAATGCACCAAATTCATCATTGCGCAGCGTATCTCCTCCATGCGCGATGCCGATTTGATTCTGGTGCTCAAGGACGGCCGCATTGTGGAACGCGGCACGCACGAGGAGCTGGTGAAGAACCGCGGCTACTATTACCAGACCTACGCCCTGCAAAACGGCATGAGCGAGGAGGCGATGTAAGATGGCACGCAACAAATTTGACGT
>JAEDGL010000143.1 GCA_016297535.1 Clostridia bacterium
TGGGCTCGGAACAAGAGTCGGAGGGCTGCGGCCCTCCGACGCCTCCCAGAGGGTTTATCGACAGCCTGAGAACCCCCCGCTGTTCCGTAAAGAGCAGCGGGGGGTTCAGTCTGTCGAAAACCTTACAGGCAGTTGTCAGAGGGGCCGCAGCCCCTTTGACTTTGGTTTGCCGAAAAGGCTTTTTTATACCGGCTCGTTCAGCGCCCTTTCCAGCACGGGCAGAAGGCGCTGTGCCATCAGCGCAAAGCCGTAATCGTTGGGGTGGCAGCCGTCCACGGTGGCGCTGTCGCCCTCAAAGGCGCTAAAGAAGGTGCTGCCGTTTACCAGGAAAACGTGCCTGTCGCCCGCATCCAGCGCGTTCTGGTAGGTTTGGCGAATGATATCCGCCCGCTCGGGGTTTTCATCGCTGCCCAGCATTGGCGGGCGGGAAACGAAAATCACGGGCAGCCGGGGCTGCGCCTGACGGATGATGCGAAAGAACGGCTCGTGCGTAGCGCGCAGGGTTTGGGGCGTGGGGGAGTTGTTGTCGTAATCCATCACAAAGGCGCTCATTCTGAGCGAGGCGATGTAGCGCGCCATCTCCGGCTCGCCCTTGCCGTTGCCGGAAAAGCCCAGGTTGATCTGCGCGCAGCCCAGCGCGCGGCTGAGCATGGCGGGGTAGCTGTTGCCGGGGCGCGAGGCGCATCCGCCCTGGGTGATGGAGGAGCCGTAAAAGGCCAGCGGCGCGCGGCAGGGCGCGGGCGCGGGCTCCAGCGTGGCTTCACGGTCCAGCCCCAGGTACAGGCTGTTTACGCCGCCGTACAGGGGCATGTTGAGGGTAAAGGTGCGCATGCGCCGGCCGGGCAGGCGCACGATGGCGTCAAAGCCGTTTTCCAGCGCAAACGGCGGGCGGAAGGTGCCTGCGTAGCAGTCCTCCCCGCCATCCTCCCGGGCGTACAGATCAAAGCCGCCGATGCCGCAAACGGTCATGTGGCTCATCAGGCACACGGCGCTTTGCACGGCGTGCAGGCTTACATAAGGCGAATCGGTGCGAAAGCGCACCTGTCCGCCCGCGGTGTGGCGGTTGAGCTGCTCCACGCCGGGGCTTACGCTCCGGGCCAGCGCCTGCGGCATGCGGCGAAAGAAGGGCTCCTGCGGGGTGGGCGCAAGAACGCCCGTTACCAGAAAGGGCTGCGAGCACACATCCAGAAACACGGTATCCTTTTCGCCGGTGCAGGCATCCAGCGCAAGTTTGGGATCAATTTCGCCGATTTTCATTTGCGCAGCTCCTTTTTCAGCCGATCTGCCGCTGGATAAAATCAAAGATGATGGTAAGCAGCTGCATGCTCCAGAAATTGTCCTCATGCGGCGCATTGGTTACGCGCACCAGATCGGCCTGATAGCCATTGGCGATAAGCCGGTTGTAGAAGGCCTCGCTATCCTCAAAGAGCACCACGGGATCGGCGTCGCCGTGCAGAATCAGGAACGGCGGCAGCTGGCGGCCGGGCTGAACGTAGTTGATGGGGCTGATGCTGCTTAGCACCTGGCGATAGGTATCCTCGCTGCCGCCGCCCAGCGCAAAGAGCAGGTTTTCGTGATTATGGGGCTGCTGGTACTGCTGCTCGATCATTTTGACAAGATCGGTGGGGCCAAAGCAGTCCACCACGCACTGCACCCGGGTGCTTACCCCCGCGTGCTCCCCGGTTTCAAAGGCGGGATCGTCCGCCGTCAGGCCCAGCAGCAGCGCGGTGTTGCCGCCGCTGGAGGTGCCCCATGCGCACACGCGATCGGGGTCGATATCATACTCCGCGGCGTTCTGGCGCAAAAAGCGCAGCGCGGCCTTGACATCCTTCAAAAACGCGGGCGCCGGATGCTCCCAGCAGGAGCGGTGGGTAACGCTGGCCACCACAAAGCCGCGCCGCACAAGCATTGCCAGCTGGGGCAGCTCCCAGAACTGGTTGGGCTTGGTCCAGGCGCTGCCCTGAATAAACACCACCAGCGGAAAGCCCCTGCCGCCGCTGGACCATTGCGGCTTCATCAGCTGCAGGGCCAGCTCCTCGCCGGCGGCGGTGGAAAAGACGATGTTGGCTTTCAGATCAAGCAGTTCCAGATGCTCGGGGTTGTTGGGAATCACGGTAATCGCCATCAAAAGGCCTCCTTTGATTGGAACAGATTGTACAAACCGGTTTTGCTAAGCCCATTATAGCACAACCTGCGCAAAACACAATTCCTTCCCGGGTGGCCCTGCAGGAAACGGCATAACAAAAAACCGCCCCGTGCGTTTGCACGGGACGGATACAGGGGGCGCTTACCCCCGGCCAATCAATACTGATTGTTGCGGTTGCGCTCGAAGCACTCGCGGCAGTATACGGGACGGTCGCCCTTGGGCTGGAAGGGCACCTGGGTGGTGGCGCCGCAGCCGTCGCAGATCACTTCGTAGTACTGACGCTCGGCACGGCCGGGATTCTCGCGGTTGCGGCGAGCAGCGCGGCACTCGTGGCAGCGGGTAGGATCGTTCTGGAAGCCCTTGTCAGCGAAGAACTGCTGCTCAGAAGCGCTGAACACGAATTCCTTGCCGCAATCACGGCACACAAGAGTCTTGTCTTCAAACATGGTTGGTTTCCTCCGTTTTCTTTGTTCTGTCCCCATCGCTTGCTGTTTGGGTCTTAGGTTTCTGCGCTTCCGAACAAAGAAGGTAAAGGAACCTGAGCCATCCTGAGCAGGGCAACGGGGGTATTATAGCATGGTTTGCGCGTTTTGGAAAGTGTTTTTTCGCAAAAACTTCTCCTGTGAGGGAAATACGGCGCAGGACAGGGCCTGGTGTTGCTTTTGATTTCGTCATGGTGTATAATAGTTGCGTATCATCACAAAAGGGGGCATGCTACCATGAAATCTGTCAACATCAAGCTAAGCCTGGCGGAGAACGTCAAATCCTTTGTTAACATCGTTAACCGTTACCCCTATGACGTGGATCTGCGCGCCGGCCGTCACGTGGTAGACGCCAAGTCCATTCTGGGCATCTTCAGCCTGGATCTATCCAAGCCCATCGTTATGGAAGTGTACACCGATTCCTGCGATGATCTGCTGGAGGACGTCAAGCCCTTCATGGCCTGATGCCGCGCCTGCCCGGGCAGGCCATCCGATCAAGCGATTCATGCCCTTGCGGCATTGATATGGGCAAAGCTGCATGCTTTGCCCATTCTTTCGTTAACTGGAGGGGCGAAATGCCGTTTTTATCTCCCAAACGCAAAATCTCGGATACGGAGAACAAGCTGCGCGTGCTGTATTGCCTGGATCAGCTGGGCACGGCCACGCAGGAGCAGCTGTGGCCCTTTGTGGCGCAGCTGGAGCTGATGGATTACCTGCCGTTTTGCATGTTCGTGGATGAGCTGCGCTCGGACGGGGCCATTGCCAGCGGTACGCATGCCATGGAAGGCAGTCTCTTCCTTACCGCGGCCGGGCGAAAGCAGCTGGAGCTGTTCAGCGGTAAAATGGCGCATGCCGATCAGCAGCGCATTGCCCGCGAGGCACCGGCCTACGCGCAGGCGCTGAGCGAGCGCCGCCAGGTGCGCGCCGCCTACGAGCTTTCCCAAAATGGCGAATACCGCGCCATGGCCACCGTTTGCGAGGGCGATGTGCCCACCCTGCTGTTGCGCGTAAGCAGCCGCGACGGGCGGCTTGTGGAACGGTTTGTGCAGCGCTTTGCCTCCTTTGCGGCGCAGCTGCTGGCGCAGCTGTACCTGCTGCCGCTGACGGCCCCGGATGCACCCATGCCACCGGTGCTTGCGCAGGAGCAGGCGCTGGAAGCCGCCGCGCCGGGCGCACCCGCGCTGTGCGCCTACGGCGGGCGCGAGCATGCCGCGGTGGTGCGCATTGGCGATGAGGCCGTGCAGTACACGCTGCTGGTGCTGCTGCCGTCGGCGCAGATGGCGTGGGGCTGGGCCCAGTCGGCCACGGCGGCAGGAGAAACGCTGGCCGACCGCCTGACGGGGCTTTTGAACGGAGACAGGCCGTGAATACGCTGACTGCCGCCGTTCAAAACACGCTTTGTGCCGCCGGGCTGTGGCGGGAGGACGCCGTGCTGCTGTGCGCCGTCAGCGGCGGGTGCGACAGCGTGGCGCTTTTGCACGCGCTGTGCCGCCTGAGGCAGGAAAAGCCGTTTCAGCTTTACGCGGTGCATGTGCAGCATCACCTGCGCGGCGAGGCTTCGCAAACGGACGAGCGCTTTGTGCGCCAGCTGTGCCATCGCCTGCAGGTGCCGCTTGCGGTGGAGGATGCTCAGCTTTCGGGTGATATGCACACCCCCGGCATGGAAACGCTGGCACGCGAGCGCCGCCTGCGGATTTTTGAAGGGCAGATGGCCGCGCTGGGCGCGCACGCGCTGCTCACCGCCCATCACCGCGATGATCAGACCGAAACGGTGCTCATGCGCCTGCTGCGGGGCAGCGGCCTGCACGGCCTGTGCGGCATGCAGGTTCAATCGCCCTTTGGCGGCGGATGGCTGCTGCGCCCGTTTCTGACCCTTACCCGGCAGCAGCTGCAAAGCGCGCTGGCCGCCGGGGGCCTTTCCTGGCGCGAAGATGAAAGCAACCGCCAGCCTGTTACCCCGCGAAACCTGCTAAGGCTGGAAACGCTTCCCCGGCTGGAGGCGCTGTTTCCCAGCGCGGGCGCGCACATCGCGCAGCTGGCGGAAACGCTTTCCGCGGACGATATGTTTTTGCAGCAGGAGGCCGGCCGGCTGTACCTGTCCATCCGCCAGACCCGCGCGCCCCTGTTTATGCTGGCGGTTGCGCCGCTTGCACGCGCGCCGGAGGCCCTGCGCCGCCGGGTGCTGAGGTGCTGGTATCTGGACGGGCTGAGGCTGGCCGGGCTGGAGCCGGGCGAACGCGCCCTGTCCCACGCGGACACGCTGGCGCTTTCGGCGCTGGTGGGGCAACCCGCCCCCGCACGGCTCAACCTGCCCTGCAGCCTGATGGCGGCCCGGCAGGCGGACTGGCTGCATCTGGTTCGTCAAAACGGGCAGCCGCTGTGCGCCGCGCAGCCCCCATGCCAAACGGTATGCGCCGCGCAGGCCCGGTACGAGCTTGATTTTCTGACGCTTGCGGCCTCCCTTCCCGGCGCCCTGCCGGGGGACGCCCGCAGCGTGATCCTCACCCCCGAATGGCTGGCGCGCAAGCCCGTGCTGCGCCCGCCCCAGGGGGCAGACCGCATCCGCCCGTTCGGTTCTCCGGGGCACAAGCCCCTGCGCCGCTATCTGACGGATGCCAAAATCGATCCCTTTCTGCGCCCCGCGCTGGTCGTTCTGGCTGTGCAAAACGAGGTGCTGTGGATTCCCGGCCTGTGCACCGGCGAGGCGCTGCGGCTGGAAGCCGTGCCGCAGGAGGGCATTGAGCTAAGCATTTCCGGCGAAACGCCGTTCATCCCCAAATCACCAAAGGAGTGACCCTTCATGGAAAAAACCCGCGCCATGTACAACGATCTGGACAGCATCCTCTACACCCGGGACGAGCTTGCCGCAGCCGTGAAGCAGCTGGGACAGCAGATTACCAAAGACTATCAGGGCAAAAAGCCCGTGCTGATTTGCATCCTCAAGGGCGCCAGCGTGTTCTTTGTGGATCTGATCCGCGAAATTGATCTGCCCCTGGAGATTGATTTTATGGCGGTCAGCAGCTACGGCGCCAGCACCAAATCCAGCGGCGAGGTGAAAATGGTCAAGGACCTGGACCGCAGCATTCTGGGCCGCGACGTGATTGTGGTGGAGGATATTGTGGACAGCGGCATGACGCTGAGCTTTCTCAAGCGCACGCTGCTTGGCCGCGGCGCCTCCAGCCTGCGCATTGCCACCCTGCTGGACAAGCCTGCCCGCCGCCGCGTGGAGCTGACCGTGGATTACTCCTGCTTTGAAATCCCGGACGCCTTTGTGGTGGGCTACGGTCTGGATTACAATGAGACCTACCGCAACCTGCCCGATATCGGCGTGCTGTCCCCCCGCATCTATGCCAACGAAAACTGACATATATCAGGCCAAGGAAGCCTTGCTGCACAAGGTTTCCAAACCATTTATTTGAAGCTGCCAGAGAAAGTCTTTCTCCGGCGGCTCAGGCTGTCGATAAACCCTCTGGGAGGCGTCGGAGGGCCGCAGCCCTCCGACTCTTGTTCCGAGCCCAGCGACATGTGCGCTG
>JAEDGL010000144.1 GCA_016297535.1 Clostridia bacterium
GTGGACAGCGCCAACGCCACGCTCAAATACGGCGTGGCCGTCAAGTGCGCCACCATCACCCCCAACGCCCAGCGCGTGGAGGAATACGGCCTCAAGCAGATGTGGAAAAGCCCCAACGGCACCATCCGCGCCATTCTGGATGGCACGGTGTTCCGCGCGCCGGTGCTGGTCAAGGGTATTTCGCCCAGCGTGCGCACATGGCAAAAGCCCATCACCATCGCGCGCCACGCCTATGGCGATGTATACAAGAATACCGAGTTCCGCGTGCCCGCCGCGGGTAAGGCCGAAATCTGCTTTACGGATGAGCAGGGCAACGAAACCCGCCAGACCGTGATGAATTTCAAGGGGCCGGGCGTGCTTCAGGGCATGCACAACACGGATGCAAGCATCACCTCCTTTGCCCACAGCTGCTTCCAGTATGCGCTGAGCGTAAAGCAGGATCTGTGGTTTTCCACCAAGGATACCATTTCCAAAACCTACGACCACCGCTTCAAGGATCTTTTTGCCGAGCTGTATGAAACCCGCTATAAAGCCGCCTTTGAGGAAGCGGGCATCGAATACTTTTATACCCTGATCGACGATGCCGTGGCGCGCGTCATCCGCAGCAGGGGCGGCTTTATCTGGGCGCTCAAAAACTACGACGGCGATGTGATGAGCGATATGATCGCCACCGCCTTCGGCAGCCTGGCCATGATGACCAGCGTGCTCGTCTCCCCCAACGGCCAGTATGAGTATGAGGCCGCCCACGGCACCGTTACCCGCCACTACTACCGCTACCTCAAGGGCGAGGAAACCAGCACCAATCCCGTAGCCACCATTTTTGCCTGGACGGGCGCTTTGCGCAAGCGCGGCGAACTGGATGCCCTGCCCGACCTGTGCGCCTTTGCCGGCCGGCTGGAAAAGGCCACCATCGCCACCATCGAAAGCGGCAGAATGACCGGCGACCTGGCCGCCCTTTACGAGGGCGAGGCCACCCGCCTTACCAGCGATCAGTTCCTGGACGCCATCGCCGGTACGCTGCAGGCGCTGTAAGCGGCTGTCCCTCCCAAAACGGCTCAATGGTTGAAAAAAAGCCTCCCGGCGGGTATAATAGGAGCCTGGGAGGTTGATCAACCGTGGATAATCGCCCTGTGGGCTTTCTGGATAGCGGACTGGGAGGCATCAGCGTGCTGGGGGAGGCCCTGCGCGTTTTGCCGCAGGAAAACTATCTTTATTTTGGAGACACCCGCAACATTCCCTACGGCGACAAGCCGCCGGAAACCGTATACCAATACACTCATGCAGCGGTGGAAAGGCTGATTTCCCTTGGATGCAAGGCCATCGTTATCGCCTGCAACACCGCCACCAGCGTGGCGGCGGCACAGCTGCGCCAGGAGCTGCCCCTGCCCATCATCGGCATGGAGCCCGCGCTGAAGCCCGCGTCCCTGCTGCCGGGCGACGGGCGCGTGCTGGTCATGGCCACGCACAACACCCTCAAGCTGCCCAAATTTCAGGCGCTGATGTCGCTCTACGGCCAGAACGCCATTCCCCTGCCCTGCTCCGGGCTGATGGAATGCGTGGAGGATGGCGAGCTGAGCGGCCCGCGCGTGGAAGGGCTGATTGAGGGCCTGCTTTTGCCCTACCGGCAGGAAAACATCAAGGCCGTGGTGCTGGGCTGCACGCACTATCCCTTTCTGCGCCAAACCATCAGCCGCTTTTTCAGCCCCGATGTAGCGCTGGTTGACGGTAACCTGGGCACGGTTCGCCAGCTCAGAAGGCGCCTGGAGCAGGAGGATCTGCTCTCCGCCGGCCCGGGCGGCAAGGTCAGCTTCTTCTCATCCCTGCAGGGCGGGGAGCCCATCCGCAAAATGCGGCAAATGCTTGACATGTGGCAGGCTGGAGAATCCAAATGAAAAAAGTAATGCTGATTTTTGGCACAAGGCCGGAGGCCATCAAAATGTGCCCGCTGGCGCTGGAGCTGGAACGCAGGCCGGCGTTTGAAACCGTGGTGTGCGTAACCGGCCAGCACAGGCAAATGCTGGATCAGATTTTGAGCTGCTTCCACGTTCAGCCCCGGTACGATCTTTCCATCATGCGCGAAAAGCAGACGCTGTTTGATGTTACCATCAATATTCTCGACCGTCTGCGCGCCATTCTTGAGGCGGAAAGGCCCGATGTGGTGCTGGTGCACGGCGACACCTCCACCGCCTTTGCCACGGCGCTTGCCTGCTTTTACATGCAGATTCCCGTGGGGCATGTGGAGGCCGGCCTGAGAACCTACGACCTCTACGCGCCCTTCCCGGAGGAATTCAACCGCCAGGCGGTGGATCTGCTGGCGCGCTTCTATTTTGCGCCCACCGGGCTCAGCCGCCAGAACCTGCTGCGGGAGGGCAAGCCCGACAGCCGCATTTTTGTAACCGGCAACACCGTCATCGATGCGCTGGATACCACCGTGCGTACCGATTACACCCATCCCGAAACGGAGTGGGCGCACGGCAGCAGGCTCATCCTGCTCACGGCCCACCGGCGCGAAAACATCGGCCCGCCCATGCGCAGCATGTTTACCGCCATCCGCCGCATTGTGGATGATACGCCGGATGTGAAGGTGATCTACCCCATGCACATGAACCCCGCCGTGCGCGACATGGCACGGGAATGCTTTGCGGGGCAGGATCGCATCCACATGATCGAGCCCATGGACGTGCTGGATTTTCACAACCTGATGGCCCGCGCCTACCTCATCCTGACGGACAGCGGCGGCATTCAGGAGGAGGCTCCGGCGCTTGGCAAGCCCGTGCTGGTGATGCGCGATACCACCGAGCGTCCCGAGGGTGTGGAGGCGGGTACGCTGAAGCTGGTGGGCACCGAAGAAGCATCCGTGTACGCGGCTGTCCACCAGCTGCTCACCGATGAAGCGGCCTACCTGAGCATGGCACGCTCCGTCAACCCCTACGGCGATGGAAACGCAAGCAGGCGCATTGCCGATATCCTTGCCTGCCAGCTTTAACGCCCGTCCCACCACCGGAACAGGCGGATGACGGCCGCGCTTAGCACGCACCACGCAAGCGAAAACGGCAGGCAGATCTGCCCCCGCAGGTTTGCAGGCGTGCGCCGGTAATCCCAGATGCGGTAGCGCCTGTTCCAGATCCGGCCAAATGCATATTCAATTCCCGTAATCATCAGACCGCCCAGCAGCGCCTGCCGCCAGATGGGGCGGTCTGCTTTGCTCAGGCGGCGAAGCAGCACCGCCGACAGGCCGCCCGCCAGCGCCATGGTGGGATGGGTGCGCCCGCGCCAGACAAGCTCGATCAGCGGATACCCGAGAGCGCCAAGAAAAAAGGACATGGGTTCCCTCCTGACGGATGAAATCGTTCATCGCTTGTTTTTCCCATTTTGCCATGCTATAATCCCCTTGACCGCATCTTGAACGGCCAATTCATGCCCCGTGGAGGAACTATGCCCTATACCTTTCTTGCAACCGCCGCCTTCGGACTGGAAGGCGTGGTGGCCAACGAATTAAAACGGATGAACATTGCCGCGCGCGCGCAAAACGGCGGCGCTCTTTTTGAGGCAAGCCTGCTGGATGCCTACAAAGCCAATCTCTGCCTGCGCACGGCGGACCGCGTGCTGCTGGTGCTGGCCCAGGAACGGGCCGTCACATTTGAAGAGCTGTTCCAGCTGGTGGGGCGCATTCCGTGGGAGCAGTATCTGGGCAGGGATGCCTCCATCCACGTCAGCGGCAAGTGCGTGCGCAGCCGGCTGATGAGCGTGCGGGATTGTCAATCCGTCAGCAAAAAGGCCATCGTGCAGCGGCTGATGCAAAGGCTTCGGGTTCATCATCTGCCGGAAACAGGCACGGTTTACCCTGTTGAGGTGGCCATCGTCAACGATATGGCGCGCGTCACGCTGGATCTGAGCGGCGACGCGCTCAACCGCCGCGGCTACCGCACCTGGAACGGCGAGGCTCCCCTGCGCGAAACGCTGGCCGCCGCGCTGGTGGATCTGAGCCCCTGGCGCAAGGGCATGCGGCTGTACGATCCCTGCTGCGGCACGGGCACGCTGCTCATTGAGGCGGCGATCAAGGCTGTCAATCGTCCTGCAGGTATCCGCCGCTCCTTTGCCTGCGAGCAGTTCGGCTTTATGCCGCTTTCGGAGATGAAGGCCCTGCGCGCGTCGCTCCTTTCCAGCTGCAACGAGCAGACCGCCTTTGACATTGGCGGCAGCGACATCAGCCCCGAGGCGTTGGAGCTGTGCCGCCGCCACATCCGTCAGGCCGGGTTTGATGGCCGCATTCAGGTGCGGCAGCAGGATCTGCGCACCCTGCAGCTGGACGGCGAGCCGGGGGTGTTTCTCATCAATCCGCCCTATGGCGAGCGGCTGAGCGATCAGCAGGGCGCCCGTGGGCTGTACCGTGAAATCGGCCTGCTGCTCAAACGCCACCCCGGCTGGAAGCTGGCCGTCATCACTGCCGATCCCGCCTTTGAGCGCTTCTTTGGCAGGCGGGCCGATAAAAAGCGCCGGCTGTACAACGGCCGGCTGGAATGCGAATTTTACCTGTATGATCAACTGGGATAAGGAGGCTGAACAGCAATGAAACCCTACCGTTTTCTGGTGATCGGCGCTCATCCGGACGATTGTGATCTGATGGCCGGAGGGCTTGCGCTGCGGCTTTTGCAAAAGGGGCAGGAGGTGTTTTTCCTTTCCGCCACGGACGGCAGCGCCGGCCACCACACCATGAGCCGCCAGGCGCTGGCCGCGCGCCGCGGGGAGGAATGCCTGCAGGCGGGCAAAACGCTTGGCCTGACCTACGAGGCGCTGCCCATTCCCGACGGCGAGCTGACGGCCGATCTGCCCAGCCGCCGCATGCTGATGAAGCGCATTCGCGAAATCGCGCCGGATGTGATTCTCACCCACCGCACCTGCGATTACCATCCCGACCACCGCGCCTGCGGCCAGCTGGTGATGGACTGCTCCTACCTGGTGGGCGTGCCGCTGTTTTGCCCCGAAGCGCCCGCGCTGCGCAAAGCGCCGGTCATTCTGTCCCTGTGGGATGAATTTACCAGCCCCGCGCCCTTCCGCGCGGATGTATGCGTACCCATCGATGACGTGGTGCAGCAGAAGCTGCAGGCCACGCTGTGCCATGTTTCGCAGTTTTACGAGTGGCTGCCGTGGATCGGCCACTGGGAGGATGTGGAAAGCGCATCCACCTTGGAAGCCAAAACGCAGCTGCTGAAGCAACGTCTTATGGCGGATTTTTCCATCGCCGCCAGGCTGTACCCCGACAAGCTCCCCCAGGGCACGCGCTACGCCGAGGCCTTTGAGTGGAACGAGTACGGCGGAGCGTTGACTGACGAGCTCAAGCAGATCATGACCGCCTGATCAAAACCGTTTCCGGCAGCAAAAACGGCTCTCCGCATGGAGAGCCGTTTTCACATGTCCAAAACCTTGCCGTTTGCCGGGCAACGGGAAAAAGCCTTTGGGCTGGCGTTATTTGCGTCCCCTGTCCGCAAAGCCCACCTTGCGCTGCACCTTGCGCAGCATGCGGGTGGCCATGCGGCTGGCGATTTCGGCGTTCTCATCCAGCACGCCCTGCAGATAGGTCTTGTCGGCCATCAGGCGCTTGTGCTCGGCCTGCAGGGGCTCGAGGGTGGCGATCACCACGTCGGCAACCCTCTCCTTCAGCTTGCCGTAGCCCTGACCGGCCAGTTCGGCGGCGGCCTGCTCCACGGTGGTGTCGGTAAGCGCGGCAATGATGGAAAGCAGATTGCTTACACCGGGCTTGGCGGCGGGATCAAAGCGGATGTCGGCGTCGCTGTCGGTAACCGCGCGCTTGATCTTGCGGCGGATCACATCCGGCGGATCCAGCAGGGCGATATAGGTATCCTCGGGGTCGGATTTGCTCATTTTGCGGGTGGGCTCCTGCAGGCTCATCACGCGGGTACCCACCTTGCCAAACACGCCCTCGGGCACGGTGAATACGTCGCCGTAAATGCCGTTGAAGCGCTGGGCGATATCGCGCGCCAGCTCCAGATGCTGCTTCTGATCCGCGCCGATGGGCACCACGGAGGTGCCAAAGAGCAGGATATCCGCCGCCATCAGCACGGGATAGGTAAACAGGCCGGCGTTGATGTTGTCGG
>JAEDGL010000145.1 GCA_016297535.1 Clostridia bacterium
GTGCATCCCCGTCGGAAAAGATCGCCGCAGGCGAGCTTTTTCGACGCTCTGAGCCGGAGGGCTGCACCCCTCCGGCTCCTGTTTTGTTATTCATCTCCGCTTCGGGCCAGGTCGCGCAGACGGCCGCAGATCAGCTTGCACACGTCGCTGGTCATCTGCGCCAGGCGCAGGTCGGTAATCCACGACAGGCGCTGGCTGAAACGCTTGGTGATGGCGCTGATTAAATAGGGCGATCCGATCAGCGCCTGCTCGATATGGCCAAACAGCGCGGCCTCCATGGCGTCGGTGTATACGCGCGCGTCGCGCACCACGCCGTCCCCGGCGCGCAGCTGCACCGTTACCCCGCCCCAGGGAAAGCGCTCCGTTACGGTAAAGGTATAGGGAATGCCGCCGGGCAGCACCCACGCGGGGCTGGCAAACTGGGCGGTCAGCCGGTCGATGGAGGCGCTGTCCATCATGCGCTCGTCCAGCATGGCGGGCGCTGCGCCAAACGCGCGGCCAAACGCCCAGTACAGGCTTTCCTGCAGGGCGGCAATGGTAACGCCGCGGCCCACATCCGCCAGATTGACCACCTGCGGAAAGGGCTTTTTCATGCCTGCGGGCAGCTTGCCCTCCTCCACGGTAAGGGCGTTCACCATCTGCCCCAGCGCGCTGGAAACCAGAATGGTACCGTGGTGCATGGCCGCCGAGCCGCTTTTGAAATAGGCGTTGGCGCAGAACTTGCGCCCCTCAGTGCCCAGATCGTTGCGCCCGCTGGCCTGCGCCTGCACGCCAAACGCGCCCACGGCCATGCCTACGGCGCTGAGCTGGCGCGGGATATCAAAGCACGCCTTGGGGACAATGAAGGTGAAGGATAAGCTGCCCCTGTCCTGATACATCGCCCCGCCGCCGCTGAGACGGCGCGCAAGAACCCCGCCCTTGGCCGTAAAGGCGTCCACGGGGCATTCGTACCAGGGGTGCTGCGCGCGCCCCAGCATAACCGTGGGCGCGTTTTGCCACAGGTACAGGATGGCCGTATCCTCCGGCAGGGTATCCATCAAATGCTTTTCGATGGCCTGATTGCGGAACGGATCGCTGCTTCGGGCGATCAGGCAGGCCGTGCGTCGGATCATGGCTGCATCTCCTTTGGTGTGCGCGGCATAGCGCAAACAGCGTGAAAACATGCGGCGCCCTGCGCCGCCTTTCACGCCGGATGCGGTTGATCGGGTATGGAGGCAAGGCCAGTATACGGAAAAAACACGCCTTTGTCAATCTTTGCGGGTTTGCCGAACAACATGCAGGAAAAATCTTTTCAATGTTCGTGTTTTTGCTTTACAAAACGATCAAAAAAGAGTATGATATCCCCGTTCCCCAAAATGACCCGTATTACGACAAAAACAGGGAGGAAAAACCATTATGAAGAAGCTTCTGAGTGTTCTGCTCACCCTGTGCATGGTGCTGGGCCTGACCGCCTGCGCCAGCGCGGAGGTTTCCACGGCTGATATCAAGGTCGGCATGATCTGCATCGGCGACGAAAACGAGGGCTACTCCGCCAACCACATCAACGGTCTGGTAAAGGCCGCCGAAAGCCTGGGTATCTCCAAGGATCAGATCACCTTCAAGTACAACATCCCCGAGACCGAGGCCGCCTATGAGGCCGCCATCGACCTGGCGGAGCAGGGCTGCAACATCATCTTCGCCAACTCCTTCGGCCAGGAAACCTACGTTGCGCTGGCTGCCGAGGAATATCCCGAGATTGAGTTCTGCCACGCCACCGGCACCACCGCAATGAACGCCGGCCTGACCAACTTCCACAACTATTTCGCCGCCATCTATGAAGCCCGCTATGTCAGCGGCGTTGTGGCCGGCCTCAAGCTGAACGAGATGATCGAATCCGGCAAGATCACCGCCGACGCCGCCAAGATGGGCTATGTGGGCGCCTTCCCCTTTGCCGAGGTTATCTCCGGCTTTACCTCCTTCTACCTGGGCGCCCGCAGCGTGTGCCCCACCGTTACCATGGAAGTGCGCTACACCAACTCCTGGGGCGACATGGCGCTGGAAAAGGAAACCGCCGAGGCCCTGATTGCTGACGGCTGCGTGCTGATCTCCCAGCATGCCGATACCACCGGCGCTCCCACCGCTTGCGAGGCTGCCGGCGTGCCCTGCGTAGGCTACAACATTTCCATGATTCCCGCCGCTCCCACCCAGGCGCTCACCTCCTCCGCTGTCAACTGGGCGGCCTACTATGCCTTCGCCATCCAGAACGTGCTGGACGGCACCACCTTCCCCGCTGACTGGTCCGCCGGTTATGTGGAGGGCGCGGTGTACGTAACCGAGCTCAACGAGGCCGCCGTGCCCGCCGGCACCGCCGAAAAGGTTGCCGAGGTGGAAAAGGCCATCAAGGAAGGCACCCTCAAGGTGTTTGACGTTAGCACCTTCACCGCTCCCGCTGTGGAAGGCGGCAGCTACACCGTGGATGCCGACGGCCACCTGACCAGCGCCTTTGCTACCGATACCAACGGCGACTGGGTTGCCGATACCAACGAAGTGGTGATCGACGGCGCTTTCTCCGAGTCCAGCGTGCAGTCTGCTCCCTACTTTGCCATCATCATCGACGGCATCACCGCTGTGACCGAGTAATCACGAATCGCTTTAACGCCCTGCTGCCTTTAGGGGCAGCAGGGCGCTTTCCTGTTTCTGAAGCATGAAGCCTGCTTCCCCCCTTATCACCCACAGATGGAGGCGTTCCCTTTGCACAATCAACCCACCACCAACGCCATGATCGAAATGCGCGGCATTACCAAGCATTTCGGGCAGGTTGTCGCCAATGAAAATGTGGATCTGACCGTATACCGGGGCGAGATTCTCAGCGTGCTGGGCGAAAACGGCAGCGGCAAGACCTCGCTGATGAACATGCTGGCGGGCATTTATTTTCCGGATGCCGGTCATATCTATGTGGAAGGCCGCGAGGTGGTCATCCGCTCGCCCAGGGACGCGTTTGATCTGGGCATCGGCATGATCCATCAGCACTTCAAGCTGGTGGATGTACTGACCGCCGCCGAAAACATCATCCTGGGCCTGCCCGGCAGGCAGGTGCTGGATATGAAGGGCGTAAAGGCGGATATCCGCAGCCTGCTGGACAAATACGGCTTTGAGCTGGATCTGGACGCCAAAATCTACGAGATGAGCGTAAGCCAGAAGCAGACCGTGGAAATCGTCAAAATGCTGTACCGCGGCGCGCATATCCTGATCCTGGACGAGCCCACCGCCGTGCTCACCCCACAGGAAACGGACAGGCTGTTCCAGGTGCTGCGCAACATGCGCGCGCAGGGGCATTCCATCATCATCATCACCCACAAGCTCAACGAGGTGCTCAGCCTGTCCGACCGGGTGGCCGTTTTGCGCAAGGGGCACTATGTGGGCACCGTAAACACCTGCGACGCCACCGAAATGAGCCTGACCGAAATGATGGTGGGCGAAAAGGTAACGCTGGATATTGAGCGCCCCGACCCCGTCAACCCCGTGATGAAGCTGCACATGCAGGATGTAACGGTGGTAAACAAGGAGGGCCGCGAGGTGCTTTCCCACGCCTCGTTCAAGGCCTACACCGGCGAAATTCTGGGCATTGCGGGCATTGCGGGCAGCGGCCAGAAGGAGCTGCTGGAATCCATCGCGGGGCTGCAGAAGATTGTGTCGGGCCAGATTGAGTACATCAACCGCAAGGGCCATATCAAGGAGCTTACCAAAATGAGCGCCGAAAAGATTCGCGAAATCGGCATCCGCCTGGCCTTTGTGCCGGAGGACCGCCTGGGCATGGGTCTGGTGGCCTCCATGGGCATGACGGATAACATGATGCTGCGCTCCTACCGTCAGGGACGGGGCCTGTTCAGCCACCGCAAGGCGCCGCATGATCTGGCCGAGCGCATCAAAAGCGAGCTGGGCGTGGTAACCCCCTCCATCGAGTGGCCGGTGGGCCGCATGAGCGGCGGCAATGTGCAAAAGGTGCTGGTGGGCCGCGAGATCGCCTCCTCCCCGCAGGTGCTGATGGTGGCCTATCCCGTGCGCGGCCTGGACATCAACTCCTCGTACCAGATTTACCATCTGCTCAACGAGCAAAAGAAAAACGGCTCCTGCGTGATTTGTGTGGGCGAGGATCTGGATGTGCTGCTGGCGCTGTGCGACCGCATTCTGGTGCTGGCGGACGGCCGGGTAACCGGCGTGGTGGACGCCCGTACCGTTACCAAGGAACAGGTCGGTCTGCTGATGACCAGCCACGAAAGCAAGGAGGTGCAGGCATGAACGCTGCTGTTAAGGAACCGCTGTTTCATGTGGTCAAGCGCGACCGCTCCGGCTGGGCGCGCGGCGTGCTGGTGCGCGTGGCGGCCATTGTGCTGGCGCTGATCGTATCCGCCGTGGTGATTGTGCTGCTGACCGGCATGAACCCTTTGCATGTATACGCCGCGCTGTATGACGGCGCGGTGGGCACCTCGCGCCGCATGTGGATTACCCTGCGCGATGCGTCCATCCTGCTGTGCATCGGCTTTGCGGTGATGCCCGCGTTTCGCATGCGGTTTTGGAATGTGGGCGCGGAGGGACAGGTGCTGGTAGGCGCCATGGCCACCGCCGCCGTTATGATTTACGGCAGGGAGCTGCCCGCCTGGGCCATGTATACCCTGTGCCCGCTGGCAGGCATTGCGGCAGGCGCGTTGTGGGGCGTGATTCCCGCGTTTTTCAAGGCACATTGGAACACCAACGAAACCCTGTTCACCCTCATGCTCAACTACATCGCCACCCAGCTGGTGGCCTTTGGCATCATCTTTTGGGAAAACCCTCCGGGATCCAACTCCGTGGGCCTGATCAACGCCAAGGGCAAGATGGGCTGGCTGCCCTCCATTGGCAAAAACAGCTACCTGCTGCCCATTCTGATTGTGCTGGCGCTGGCGCTGCTGCTGTTTGTATACATGCGCTACACCAAGCAGGGCTATGAGATCAGCGTGGTGGGCGAAAGCGAAAACACCGCCTATTACGCCGCCATTAACGTAAAGCGCGTTATCATCCGCACCATGGCCATCTGCGGCGGCATTGCGGGCATTGCGGGCTATCTGCTGGCCGCAGGCGTGGGCCATACCATTTCCACCGGCCTGGCGGGCGGGCGCGGCTTTACGGCCATTGTTGTGGCGTGGCTGGGCAAGCTGAACCCCTTCTCCATGATGCTGGTGGCCTTTGGCCTGGTGTTTATGGAAAAGGGCGCGTTGGAAATTGCCTCGCAGTTTAACCTGAACGAAAACGCCAGCGAAATCCTCACCGGTATCCTGCTGTTCTTCATCCTGGGCTGCGAGTTCTTCATCAACTACCGTCTGGAATTCCGCAAGCGCGAAAGGGAGGGCGTAAAGGCATGAGTGTCATCCTTGTTTTTCTGCAAAAAGCCATTACGCAGGGCATTCCGCTGCTGCTGGGCGCCAACGGCGAAATCCTGACCGAAAAATCCGGCAACCTGAATCTGGGCATTCCGGGGCTGATGTACATGGGCGGCGTGGCCGGGCTGATCGGCGCGTTCCTGTATGAAAACAGCACGGCCGCGCCCATCCCGGCTGTGGGTATGGTGATTGCGCTGGCCTGCTGCCTGGCGGTTTCCGCGCTGGGCGCGCTGATTTACAGCGTGCTTACCATTTCCCTGCGCGCCAACCAGAACGTGACCGGTCTGGCCCTGACCACCTTTGGCATGGGCTTTGGCAACTTCTTTGGCGGCTCGCTGAGCAAGCTGGCGGGCGGCGTGGGCCAGCTTTCCACCGCCACCACGGCCAGCGCCTTCCGCGCCACCATCCCGGGGCTGAGCAGCCTGCCGGTGGTGGGCAATCTGCTGTTCGGCCACGGCTTTCTGACCTACTTTGCCGTAATCGTCACCTTTGTGCTCAGCTGGTTCCTGTTTAAAACCCGCGCGGGGCTCAACCTGCGCGCCGTGGGCGAAAGCGCCGCCACGGCGGATGCCGCGGGCATCAACGTAAGCCGCGGCAAGTATCTGGCCACGATAATCGGCGGCATGCTGGCGGGGCTGGGCGGATTGTACTTTGTGATGGAGTACACCGGCGGCACCTGGGTCAACAACGGCTTTGGCGACCGCGGCTGGCTGGCCAT
>JAEDGL010000146.1 GCA_016297535.1 Clostridia bacterium
GCGTCGCAGGCAGCCAGCTTGGCCTCGTCGGTCTGGGGCTTCACGCCCAGCATCTTGAAGCCGCCGAAACCGCTCAGCTGATAGCCGTCCACGGTGGGCAGCTTGACAGCGGCGTAGTTGTCGCCCAGCATTTCCTTCACGGTAGCGGCGTCCCAGGTGCCATCCACAATCGCGCCCAGGTTGGTGGCGTTGGAGGCGGAGGAGCCGTTGACGTGCGCGGGGGACTGGGCCATCTTGATCATGGACTTGAGGGCCTTGACGCCGTTTTCGGAGGCATAGTCGCAGTTCATGGCAACGATGCTGCCGGAATCATCGGTGGAGTAGGTCAGGGTGCAGCCGGCGCCAAAGAAGAAGGCGGTCTGATACCAGCCGGAGTTGATTTCCATGTAGAAGTTCTTGCCGGCCTTCTCGCAGTCGGCCAGAACGGCTTCCAGGTTGGTGGGATCGGTGACAACGCTCTTGTCATAGTACATGAAGTAGCCGTTGTCGCTGGTCATGGGGTAGGCGTACATCACATCGCCCATCATCACGGCGGAAACGGAGCCGGCATCGTTCTGCGCGGCAACCACTTCGGCGTTTTCGGGAGACACATCAATCAGGGCGCCGGCGGCCACCAGACGGGCCAGCTGGTCCTGAGCAAAGCCAAAGAGGTCGGCACCGGCTTCCACGTCGGTGAGCATGTTGGAGGCGGCGTCGCCCTCGCCAACGGGCTCAACCACAACGGTCATGCCGGCATATTCGGGATTGGCGGCCTTGAAGGCCTCCACCTGGGCCTTGGTGAACTCAACGGTCGCCTCGGCCACCCAGATCTTGATTTCGCCGCTGAAGCCTTCGGCGGAAGCGGCGCCAACCATGGACACAGCCATGATCAGGCACAGAACCAGAGCAAGAAACTTTTTCATGGGATATCCTCCTTTTTTTCTGCGAGAGAACGTTCTCTCCACGAAACAGGCGCGCGCCTGTTTTGATTGATTTGATTATAACACCATTTGTATGGTTTGTCAAACGTTTGCACAGATTTTCTATGTATCAATCGGGAAAATGTGAAGCCTTATTGGGCAAGTATGACAATTGCGCACGGAGGCAGCACAAGCCATACCCCATCCGGCGCAAACGTTACCCCGGCCGTTTGCGCAAAGGCGTCCAGCTGGCCCGCCAGCCTCAGCCCCTGCGCCTGCAGCTGGTATTCGCAGCTGGCTTTGGCCGAGAAGTTGATGGCCACATAGCATTCCTGCTGCCGCCAGGTGCGTTTCAACAGGCAAAAATCATCCTCCACGCAAACAAATTCGGTTTTGCCAAGAGCGATGGCGGGGTTTTCCTTTTTCAGGATATTCAGCTTTTGACAGTAGCGCAGCAGCGACTGCCCATCCTGCCATTGCGCATCCACGCAGGGGAAGGCGTATTCCACCTTCGTGGTTCCCGGAGGCTGCTGCGTCATGTCCCCGTCATTCCAGTACATGGCCAGGCGCTTGTTGGGATCGTCCCCCGAGCCCACCATGCCGATTTCCTCGCCATAATAGGTAAAGGTGGCGCCGCCCATCAGGCTGACCAGCGCATGGGCAAACTTGGCCCGTTCGGGCGCGCTGCGCGCCTGCAGGCTGCCCACGGCGCGGCCCGTATCGTGGTTGGAAAGGAACGGAGCGAGCAGCGCATCCCCCATGGCCTGCTCCACCTGCTGCAGGTATTTGACATACTGCCGCGCCGGCTTGGAACGTGCCCGGATGGTTTTGGCGATGTACCCCTCGGCCTGAGAGGCCGGGAACAGGAAAAAGCTGTCCACGCCGCTGGCCTGATACTGCGCAATCCCCTCCAGCCCCAGCCAGGCCTCTCCCACCAGATAGCAGCCGGGCTTGAGCTGCTTTGCCGTTTGGGCAAGCCAGCTCAGAAAGGCCACGTTGCGCTGGGTATCGGCGGCGTAATAGCTGGTAACCGCGTCCAGGCGGAAACCGTCCACCCCGCACCCGTTCAGCCAGAAATCCAGAATCGCCGTGATTTCCTCGCGTACCGCAGCGCTATCCAGGTTCAGGTCCGGCATGCCGCCGCCGGAAAACTGCTCCTCATAGAACCACGGCGTTCCCTCCACCGGCACCTGCTTGGCTCCGTCGCTTTGGGAAAAGCAGTAAAAATCAATCAGCGGGTTTTCCGTATCACCCGCGCGCAGCGCATCGCAGGCCTGCAAAAACCACGGATGCTGCACGGAGGTGTGGTTGATGGGCAGATCCACAATCAGCCGGATCCCCCGCTGGTGGCACGCGTTCACCAGCTGCTTAAAATCCTCCAGTGTGCCGTAGTCGGGATCAATCTGCCGGTAATCGGTCACGTCGTATTTGTGATAGCTGGGGCTGGGCATGACGGGCATCAGCCAGATGCCGTCATACCCCATCTGCTCCAGGTAACCCAGCCGGCTGAGGACGCCCGGCAGATCGCCGATTCCGTCGCCGTTGCTATCCTGAAAGGACCGCACAAAGATTTCGTACCAGTTAAAGCTGTCCATTTCGCCGGTTTCCGCCTGCGCTGTACAAACCAGACACAGCGCCAGCAGCAGCCATAGAAGCATCCGTTTCACTGTTTTCCCCTGCCTTTGTAGGTTGTTGCGCCGCCTTACAGCAGGCTGGTCAGCAAAATTTCAATGCCGATGGCGATCAGGATGATGCCGCCCAGAATGCCTGCCTTGCCCGCCAGCCGGGTGCCCGCCTTTTTGCCGATCATCAGCCCGGCATAGCAGATGACAAAGGTGACCGCTGCAATCAGCGAAACGGCCAGCAGCGCGTGCAGCGCGTTATACTCCGCAATGGTAAAGCCCACGGACAGCGCATCGATGGAGGTGGCCACGCCCTGCACCAGCAGCAGCCTTGCGCTGATGGGGCGCTTGTCGCATTCCTCCTGCTCGCCTTTTACGCTGTCCCAGATCATCTTGCCGCCAATCCAGCCAAGCAATGCCAGCGCAATCCAGGGAACCAGCTTTTCAAAGGCGCTGAAATACTGCACCATGGTGTGCACGCACACCCAGCCGGTCATGGGCATCAGCCCCTGAAACACCGCAAACACGCCCGCAATTCCGGCCATTTTGCGCGGCTTCATGCACGGCTCGTTCAGGCCGTTGGCAAGCGATACGGAAAACGCGTCCATCGCCAGACCCACGCCCAGCATGATATTGGTAAAAAAGAAGCTGAATCCAAGTTCCATTGAACATTCCTCCATTAAAAACCGGATATGGTTAGAAGCCATATCCGGATCTCTGTTTACATTTGCGTAAAGGCAGACTCCATGCACAGCTTCACCGCTTTTGCATGAGTCTCGCAATTGAAAGCAAGCCAGGCCTTTTTCGCCAGCATGTTGACTTGCTACGCATTTCTGCGCACGCTACTCCCTCAATGAAAGTATTCATAGCATACTCTTCCGGGGTTAGTCAACACAAACCCCGGTTTGCCTGCCTAAACATCCCTTCGGAGGAATGCAAAACCCTTTGGAAGGCTCGACAGGCCGCAGCCCACCGACAGTGGCTCGTATCGCCCGCCTGGCCGTGCGAACAGGGTACTTTCGGCTGTATTGGCCCAAAAAACCGCCCCTGCTTTCGCAGAGGCGGTTTAGAAAAGCCTGTCAGCTCTGAAATCAGAACTTCAGGGGGTTTACCTTGATGGCGGGGCCCATGGTGGCGGTCAGGTACAGGCTCTTGATGTAGGTACCCTTGGCAGCAGCGGGCTTGGCCTTGTTGATGGCGTCCATCAGTACGGTCAGGTTCTCCTGCAGCTTTTCGGGGCCGAAGGAAGCCTTGCCGATGGGGCAGTGCACGATGGAGGTCTTATCCACGCGGTACTCTACCTTACCAGCCTTGGTATCCTGCACAGCCTTGGCTACGTCCATGGTCACGGTGCCGCTCTTGGGGTTGGGCATCAGGCCCTTGGGGCCCAGGATACGGCCGATGCGGCCCACAATGCCCATCATGTCGGGGGTAGCGATCATCACATCAAAGCCGAACCAGTTTTCGGTCTTGATCTTCTCGATCATTTCCTCGCCGCCAACGAAATCTGCGCCGGCTTCCTGAGCAGCCTTGATCTTGTCGCCCTTGGTAACCACCAGCACGCGAACGGTGCGGCCGGTGCCGTTGGGCAGAACAACGGAGCCACGAACCTGCTGGTCGGCGTGACGGGGGTCAACACCCAGCTTGGCATGCAGCTCGATGGTCTCGTCAAACTTGGCCTTGCTGGTCTGCACAGCCAGGGCAACGGCCTCTTCGGGATCATAGGCGTTCAGAGAATCGATCAGCTTTACGCTGTCAACATATTTCTTACCATGCTTCATGCTTATTTCCTTCCTGTGGTGCTAACGGCACAATGTCCTCCCACAATAGACTCTGTTATTCCTCAACCGTGATGCCCATGGAGCGAGCGGTACCCTTTACCATGCTCATGATGGATTCGATATCGGTCGCGTTTACATCGGGCTTCTTGATCTCGGCAATCTTGCGAACCTGCTCCATGGTGAGCTTGCCAACCTTGTCGCGGTTGGGGCGGCCGGAAGCGGTCTGGAGGTTGAGTTCCTTCTTGATCAGAACAGGAACCGGAGGAGTCTTGGTAATGAAGGAGAAGGTGTTGTCGGTGTACACAGTGATAACAACGGGGATGATCATGCCCGCGTCCTTCTGGGTACGCTCGTTGAACTCCTTACAGAAACCGGGAATGTTAACGCCGTGCTGACCCAGCGCAGGGCCGATAGGCGGCGCGGGAGTGGCCTTGGCGGCGGTAACCTGGAGCTTGATCATGGATTTGACTTTCTTTGCCATGGGAATGGCACCTCCTTAATGTGGTCATGGCGGAACGGCTTTCCCGTTCCTCCCACTGCTCCCTATCCTTGGGGGAGCTTCTTGAAGCGCTCCACGCGCGGGGAAGGAAATCTTACTTGGCCACAACTTTTTCCACGTCGGCCAGATCCACTTCCACGGGCATTTCGCGACCCAGGAACATTTTGACCTTAACGGTCAGCTTCTGGCGTACGGTATCCACATCCTCCACCGTGCCGGTGAAGTTCTCCAGAGGACCGGAGAGGACCCGTACTTCCTCGCCGATGGCAATGCCAAACTCTACGCTGTTTTTCTGCGTGGAGAGCATCATTTCCACCTCGGCGGGGGTAAGGGGGACAGGCTTGGAATCGGGGCCGACAAAGCCGGTTACGCCGCGGGTGTTGCGCACAAGGTACCAGCTTTCGCTGGTCTCGATCATGTGCACCAGCACATAGCCGGGATAAACCTTGCGCTGGGTCTTGACACGCTTGTTGCCCTTGATTTCTACCACGTCCTCAACGGGAACGCGCACATCAAAGATCAAATCCTGCATGCCATTGTTTTCAACAGCCTTTTCCAGGGTGTCCTTCACCTTGTTTTCATAGCCGGAGTAGGTATGCACTACATACCAGCAAGCCTCTTTATTCTCGGCCATGGTGTACTCCTTAAGCGCTGAAGCGGGTCATGATCAGGTTTACCAGCTGGCTGGCGCCGGTATCCAGCAAACCAATGATGACCATCATAGCTACCATGAAGAGAACCACGATCGCGGAATAGTTGATCAGCTTTTCACGGCTGGGCCATGTGACCTTGCGAAGTTCGCGCCACATGTTCTTGAACGCGCGAACCACATTCTTGCCCAGATTGACAAACCATTTGCCGATTCTGGTAAAGATGTTGGGCTTGCCGTTCTTGGACACTGCCTTCTTTTCAGTCATGGTATTCACTCCATTCCAAAGTGAACCGTACTTGCTGATTACTTGGTCTCGCGATGAGCGGTATGCTTCTTGCAGAAACGGCAGTACTTGTTCAGCTCGATGCGGTCGGGGGTGTTCTTCTTGTTCTTCATGGTGTTGTAGTTACGCTGCTTGCACTCGGTGCAGGCCAGCATAACCTTATTGCGGGCAACGCTTGCCACGTTCGCCACCTCCTACTTAGTGTGGGCAGAAGCCCCGCCGCCCGCCCATAAACGGGCGGCGGGCGGTACTAATTACTCGATTACGCTGGAAACAACACCGGAGCCAACGGTGCGGCCGCCCTCGCGGATAGCGAAGCGCAGGCCCTGCTCGATGGCGA
>JAEDGL010000147.1 GCA_016297535.1 Clostridia bacterium
CCTTGCTGCGCAAGGCTCCCGAGCCCACCGCACAGGTCGCTGGGCTCGGAACAAGAGTCGGAGGGCTGCGGCCCTCCGACTCCTCCCAGAGGGTTGATCGACAGTCTGGGGAATTACTTGGCGGCCCTGGTAATGTCGCTGCCAAAGTACTTGACGGACAGCTCGGAAATCACGCCCTCAGCATGCAGCTGCTCAATGGCCTCGTTGACGGCGGCAAGGAAGGTGGCGCTGTCCTCGCCCTTGCGCACGGGGATGGATACCAGAGAGGCATCCTCGCTGAGAGCGGCCATCTTGATGTTGGCGTCGGGGTGCACCTTCAGGAAATCGTAGAGGGATACCTCGGCGTTGAGGGTGGCGTCCACGCGGCCGGCCAGCAGCAGCTCGATGGTCTGGTTCAGATCATCCACGCCGATGGGGTTGGCGCCGTAGCTTTCGGCCAGCAGGGCATAGGTGCTGGCCAGGGTGTTGGCCGTGGTTTTGCCCTTGAGATCCTCAAAGCTGTTGATGGCGTCGTTATCGCCGCGCACGATGATCGCGGTGCGGATGTAGGCATAGGGAGCGGAGAAGTCGTACTTCTGGGCGCGCTCCTCGGTAATCTCCACGCCGTTGGCGGCGATATCGTAGCGCTTGGAATCCAGGCCGGCAAAGATGCCATCCCAGGCAACCTCTTCAAAAGTGGCCTTCACACCCAGCTTTTCGGCAATCTTCTGGGCAACCTCCACATCAAAGCCGACCAGCACATCGTTCTCGTCATGATACGTCCAGGGCGCCCAGGTGCCCTCGGTAGCGATGACGATTTCGCCCTTTTCCTGAATGCGGGCCAAAAGATCCTTGCTTTCCTCTGCAAGGGACATGGGGATGGAGGCCAGCATCGCCAGCGCCATCAGTACACAAAGCACTTTCTTCATGGTTGGTTCCTGCCTTTCGCTTGTTTTTATGGACAACGGCCTGCCTGCAGGTCCGGTTCTCCCATAATGCTGCGGAGAAACGCGCGGGTGCGTTCCTCTTTGGGGTTGGAAAAGAATTCGCGGCTGGGGCCGCTTTCCACCACCACGCCATCCTCCATCAGCATCACCTTGGAGGATACGTTGCGCGCAAAGCCCATTTCGTGGGTTACCACCAGCATGGTCATGCCCTCCTCGGCCAGCTGGCGCATGACGGACAGCACCTCGCCGATCAGCTCGGGATCCAGCGCGGAGGTGGGCTCGTCAAAAAAGATGATTTCCGGCTCGGTGGCCAGGGCGCGGGCAATGGCCACGCGCTGCTGCTGGCCGCCGGAGAGCTGGCTGGGGTAATGGTCGCACCGGTCGGCCAGCCCCACCTTTTCCAGCGCGCGGCGGCCAATGTCCATGGCCTTGTCCCGGGGCATGCGGCGGGCAATGATCAGCCCCTCGGTTACGTTTTGCAGCGCGGTTTTGTTCAGAAACAGGTTGTAGTTCTGAAACACAAACGCCGTTTTTTTGCGCAGGCGGGCAATGGTGCGGTGCGGCACGTGCCCCAGCTGAAAATGCTCCCCGTCAAAGATCAGCTCGCCGCTGTCGGCGGTTTCCAGAAAGTTGATGCAGCGCAGAAGCGTGGTTTTACCGGAGCCGCTGGGCCCGAGAATGGCGATCACATCGCCCTTTTCCACGCTCAGGTCCACGCCGCGCAGTACCTGCAGGCCGTCAAAGGCCTTGCGGATGTTGTTGACTTGCAGCATTGGCATGGCTTATTTCAAACCTCCGTAGGTATTCAGCTTTCGTTCGCCGTAGCGCTGCAGCTGCTCCAGCACGGTGGAAAACAGCAGGTAGATCAGCGCCACCTCCATATACAGCGCCAGCGCCTCATAGGTGCGGGCCACAATGCGCTGGGTGGCCATAAACATTTCCACCACGGTGATGTTGGCAGCCAGCGACGTATCCTTGACCAGGCTGATCAGCGAGTTGGACAGCGGCGGAAACGCCGTGCGAAACGCCTGCGGCAGCACGATGCGCCGCATGATCTGCAGGTAGGACATGCCCACGCAGTAGCCGGCCTCCATCTGTCCCCTGGGCACGGATTCCAGCGCGGCGCGCATGGTCTCGGCACAGTAGGCGCCGGTGGACAGCGAAAACACGATCACCGCGGAGGGGAAGGCGTCCAGCACGATGCCAACATTGGGCAGGCCGTAAAAGATGATAAACAGCTGCACCAGCAGCGGCGTGCCGCGAATGACCCAGATGTAAAAGCGGATGATGGGCGTGAGGATCCTGATTTTGGCAAACTGCGCCAGCGCGCAGGCCACCGCAATGACCATGCCGATGGAAAAGGAGATCACCGTCAGCGGGATGGTCATGGTAAGACCCGGCAGGAGGATTTTGCCAAACGAATCGATGAGAATTCCGAGAAGTCTTTCACTCATGAGCGTTTCATCCTTGTACTGTATACGCCCGGGGGGCGTTGGTAAAAAGGGGGGGACCGCCCGTATTATACTATGAAGGGTTCGGGGCAAGTCAAGCCTTTTTGGAAAAAAGCCAAGGATTTTAGTCGGGATTCCTTCTGTGCGCGGAATATCCCACGCGCAGCTTGCCCTTTGCGCTGCGAAGTACGGCCTTTTGATGCTTTGCACGCGCAAACACCGGGGTGCGCAGCTCCGGCCAGGCGGCGGCGTCCGTCCAGCTGGCATAGCGGCGCACGGGCAGCCCGGCAGAGACCTTGATCCACACAAAGGGGCGAAGCTGCTCCAGCCCGCTCATTACGATGGCGGCATAGGGGCCGCCCAGCCGGTGGGGCGCGGCGCCCAGGGCGGAGATAACCTCCATCAGCCGGCGCACAGGCGTTTGCTGCACCAGCGGGCGAATGCGCCGACACAGCGCGGACAGCTCACCGGCATCCATCGTTCGTCCCATCAGCGCAAGGTAGGCGTCCTGCACGTTGCCCAGCAGGTGATCCAGCGCATCCAGCGCCCGGTCGCCCGCGCGCCAGAGCATTTTATCCACCGCCGGAATTGCCCACCGGCTGGTCAGCAGCTCGTTCATTCCCTCCGCGCCCTTTTCCTCGGCCAGCACCTCCAGCATGGCGTTCATCAGCATCAGCACCGAGGGCATATCCTGCATGCTTTCTTCTACAAACTGGAAGGCCTTGCGCAGCTCCACATCCTCCTGCTGCATGCTAAGCTCATAGTATGCGCTGCGAAAATCATCGTCCGGCTGATACTCCAGGCAAAGCCCCAAATGCAGCAGCGCACCCATGCGCGGCACGGCGTCATCGCTGTTGATGAAATGGTACAGCGGATACGCCGCCGGATCGTACACAAAGCGCCCGGTGGCCACGGTGGGCGATGCAAAGCCGTAGCCAACCATGTTCTGCGCCAGCACACCCCAGGTGTTCATCAACCGGTGGGTAAGCACCTGCATCACCGCGCCGCCCTGGCTGTGCCCCGCCATCCACAGTCTGAACCGGCTGGACAGGCTGCGCATTTCGGAAAACACCTCGCCAAGGGTAAGTTTTTCCAGCCCCAGCGCCTCGGCTGTCGCGGGAAACACAATTTCCTCGGCATTTAGCTCAAAGCTTTCACACAGCTGCGAAAACCCGCGGTGAAAGCCCTCCTCCGGCGTAAAGCGAAAGTTGGAAAACCAGTCGTAAAAGCGGCCGCCCGTGCCCATAAAGCCAATGGCCAGCAGCCACAGCCCGTCCGGCGTGGGGCGCATCATGCACACGGCCTTGATGGTGTCGCTTCTTTCGCGCTGGCGAAGCGCCCCCGCCAGCTGTGAAATGGGATTGTACTCCTTCAACGCCGCCTTGGCGCGCAGCAGCTTGAAACGGCTGCGCATACCATCGTGATCCATACCGCTTTGCAGGCTGTCGTCAATCAGGATGGAAAAATCGTTCCATCCGGCGGTCTTCCACGCGTCCAGGTCCAGCGTGTAGGCGGTGTTGGCCAATTCCAGCGAAAGCTGCGCCGCCTCCGGGGAAAACGGCGGGCGCAAACGGTAAAAGGGATCGCGGGCAAAGGGGCGCGTTAGCCAGGCGGTGTCGGACAGATCGCACCCGGTAAGCGCGCCGCGATCCTTGATGGCTTCGGCGGCGGGTTCGTCTTCGTTCTTTTTGCCAAACGGCAGCCAGGAAAACAGGCTCATGGATCGGCCTCCTGAAAATGCGTGTCGGTCTTTGCGCGCACCAAACGCGGCGGTTGGTGCGGCCTATTTATTATAAACGATTCCGCCGCGCTTGTAACGTACGTTTCCTCAAAAAAACTGCGCGCAAAGAATTTACGAAATTTCTTTGTCATTCTGCGTTATCCTATGCTATAATGGAAAGGCCGTGCATTATGAGCATTTTTGCCTATTTTCCCAGTAGCGCGGCGGAAGATCAAGGAGGATTACCATTTTGAAAAAAGCAAGAGGCATGATGGGCTACGTGGTGCTGATCGCCGCCTTTATCGTGATCGCCATGATTCTTAACGGCGGTCTGGGCCAGGCGGTCAACCGCCGCATCGAGTACCCGGAGCTGTTGACCTCCATCCGTGAGGATCGCGTGAAGGCCGTTGCCATCCGCGGCACCTCGCTGGTGGGCCTGTACCGCAACGGCAATGTGGCGGACGCGGACTTCCCCGAGCGCGGATACGACTTTGAAACCACCATCGGCTCGGATTTCATCGATACCGTACGCCAGATGACCGCTGCCCAGCAGGGCAAGGCGCTGGATGAGGTAAGCGTGAACGACCTGCCCTTTACCGTGGAGTACCGCGCGCCCGTGGTTACCCCGTGGTATGTGGAGTTTTTGCCCTTCATCCTGATGATCGGCCTTACCTTTGGGCTGTGGTATCTGGTGATGGCGCGCCAGAGCGGCGGCAACGGCAAGGTGCTCAATTTTGGCAAGAGCCATGCCCGCGTCAGCGAGCCGGGCAAAAACAGGGTGACCTTTGCCGATGTGGCCGGCTGCAAGGAGGAAAAGGAAGAGCTGCAGGAGATGGTGGACTTCCTGAAAAACCCCAAGGCCTACACCGAAATGGGCGCGCGCATTCCCAAGGGCGTGCTGCTGGTGGGCCCTCCCGGCACGGGCAAAACGCTGCTGGCCAAGGCTGTGGCGGGCGAAGCCAACGCGCCGTTTTTCAGCATTTCCGGCTCCGATTTTGTGGAGATGTTTGTGGGCGTGGGCGCCAGCCGTGTGCGCGATCTGTTTGATCAGGCCAAGAAGGCGGCTCCTTCCATTGTGTTTATCGACGAGATCGACGCCGTGGGCCGTCACCGCGGCGCGGGCCTGGGCGGCGGTCATGACGAGCGCGAGCAGACCCTGAACCAGCTGCTGGTGGAGATGGACGGCTTTAGCATGAACGAGGGTGTTATCGTGATGGCGGCCACCAACCGCCGCGATATTCTTGACCCGGCGCTTCTGCGCCCCGGCCGCTTCGACCGGCAGGTAACCGTCAACTACCCCGATCTGGAGGGCCGCGTGGAAATTCTCAGGGTGCACAGCCGCGGCAAAAAACTGGACGAAGATGTGGATCTGGAAAACATCGCCAAGCGCATGCCTTTCTCCAGCGGCGCGGATCTGGAAAACGTGATGAACGAGGGCGCGCTGCTGGCCGTACGCCGCCACAAGAAGGTGGTCAGCCAGCAGGAGCTGGTGGACGCCGTCAGCCGCGTGCAGATGGGCCCCGAAAAGCGCAGCCACAAGGTAACCGAGAAGGACCGCAGGCTGACCGCCTGGCACGAAGCCGGCCACGCCGTGCTCAGCCATGTGCTGCCCGATTGCGATGCGGTGCATCTGGTAACCATCGTGCCGCGCGGACAGGCGGGCGGCTATACGCTTACCCTGCCCGGTGAGGAAAACGACGGCTACCGCCGCAACGAGCTCCTCAGCCGCATTACCATGATGCTGGGCGGCCACGCCGCCGAGCGCGTGGCGCTGGAGGACATTTCCACCGGCGCCAGCAACGATATCAAGCGCGCCACCGAGCTGGCGCGGCGCATGGTCACCCAGTGGGGCATGAGCGATACCATCGGCACCCTGTACCTGGGCAACGATCAGGAAGTGTTTGTGGGCATGGAGTTTGGCCAGAGCCGCGAATACAGCGAGCAGTCCGCCGC
>JAEDGL010000148.1 GCA_016297535.1 Clostridia bacterium
CGCCAGTTTCTGTCGGAAAAGATCGCGAAGCGAGCTTTTTCGACACGCTGAGCGCAGCCTGCGCTGAATGCAGGCGGCGCCGGACTGTCCATTCCGGAAAGGGAGACGCTTTACCATGCACAGGAAGACGGACCGCACGGAGCTGATTTTGCACGGCAGCCTATGGCGCGCCGTACTGATGATTGCCGTACCGGTCATGATCAACAGCTTTCTGCAAACCCTGTACAACCTTACCGATACCTACTGGCTGGGCCGCATCGGCAAGGAATCGCTGGCGGCCATCAATCTGGTGTCGCCGGTACAGAACATTCTGGTCAACTTTGGCACCGGCTTTACCGTGGCGGGCGCGGTGCTGCTTTCGCAGTTTATCGGCGCGGGCCGGGAGGACCGCGCCCGGAAAATGGCCAGCCAGATTTTTGTGGCCTCTCTGGCCTTTTGCGCCGTCTGCATCACCGCGCTGGAAACGCTGACCCCGGCCATCGTTGTCTGGATGGGCGCGGAGGGGGCGGTGTACCGCCATTCCGTCGTTTACCTGCGGGTGGTGGCGCTGGACATGCCGTTTCTGTTTCTGATCAACCTCTATCAGGCGGTCCGCCAGTCGCAGGGGGATACGGTCAGCCCGATGCTGCTGAACCTGCTGGGCATCGGGCTGAACCTTGTGCTGGATCCGCTGCTGATGGTGGTCTGGCACATGGGCGCGGGCGGCGCGGCGCTGGCCACGGTGCTGGCCAAGGCCGTGCCGGGCATGATTGCGCTACGGCTGCTCACCCTGGGGCGCGAGCCCCTGCGCCTGAGCCGCGCGCTGATGAAGCCGGACCGCGAAATGCTTTTGCAGGCGGCGCGCATCGGCTTGCCCACGGCGCTGGGCTCCAGCGCGTTTCAGCTGGGCTATCTGCTGATGAGCCGCAGCGTGCTGGTGTACGGCGTGGAGGCCATGGCGGCCTACGGCATTGGCAACAAGGCCAACACGCTCAACTCTCTGCCCGCCAACGGCGTAGGCGCGGCGGTTGCCACCATCGTGGGGCAAAACATGGGCGCGGGACAGGTGAAGCGCGCGGAAAAGGGCTACCGGCTGGCCACGGCGGGCATTGCCATCTACCTGATGCTGAGCGGGTATGTGGTTTCCCGTCCGGCGGTTTCCACCGCCATTGCGGGCATTTTTTCCACCGACTCGACCGTTACCGCCATGGCGGCGGACTTTCTGGCGCTGATGGCCATGTGGACCTGGAACAACGGCATTTTTGAATGCACCTCGGCGCTGTTTCGTGGCTGCGGGCACACGCAGATTACCATGATCAGCGACGCGGCGCGGATTTGGGTGTTTCGCTTTGCCACGCTGTATGTGTGCCAGACGCTGCTGGGCATGGGCGTGGAGAGCATATGGTATTCGGTGGTGGTTAGCAACGGGCTTTCCACGCTGATGATTTTCCTTTTGTATCTCACCGGCATGTGGAAGAAAAACCGCGTCCGGGTTTCATAGCCCGCCGGCCCTTACTCCTCCGCCGTTACGCAAAAGCGGGAAAAATCCGCCCAGCTGTTTTCGCCGCCCTCAAACGGGGTGCAGAACAACGCGATGCGTGCGCCCACCCAGGTGTGCCGTCCCGGCGTAAAAGCGGAGCCGATGGCGCGCAGGCGGCCATCCGTATGATAATAGAACTGTACCTGCGCTTCTCCGGGCCCGGTCATCAGCAGCTGCATGCACAGGGTTACGGTCTGCGTATCGCCCAGCGCATCCGCCTCGGCGGTTTCATCGGTATCGCCGCTGCTGCGCAGGTCGCCCACAAACAGGCCTTCCTGCGTGCGGTATACGATAACGCCGCCGTATTCGCCGCCCATCAGCGCCATGCCCGCCTGCGCGCCCGGCTGCAGGGCGACCGCGTCCACCGTAACCTGTGCGGCAAAGGAGGGGCAGCAGATTTTCTGGGTGATGATCTGGGGATAACCCCACAGGCTCTGCGCAGGCTCCGGCGCGGGGCGCGCGAACAGGCGCAGCTTTCCGTCCAGCAGCTGGTACGCATCCGGCGGGGGATTGCCGGTAAACTGCCACGCCAGGTTCAGGGATCCGCAAAAATCATCGCTGGCCTGCAGGCTGAGGGCTTCACAGGCGGGGGCGTGCGGCCTGGCGCAGACACTTACGGGCTTGCCCCGGTCGCCCATCACCGGCCAGCCATCCTGCCAGGTCATGGGCTGCAGATGCGTTACGCGGCCATAGGGCCCCATGCTCTGAAAATGCATAAACCAGTCCTGACCATCCGGCGTGTCCACCCATCCGCCCTGATGCGGGCCGTTGACGGGCGTATCGCCCTGGCGCAGGACGATTTTTTCCTCGTAGGGGCCGTGAAGGCTGCGGCTGCGCAAAACGGTCTGCCAGCCGGTTTCAACCCCTCCTGCGGGGGCAAAAATGTAGTAGTAGCCATCCCGCCGGTACACCTTTGGTCCCTCGATGGTGGGCTGGGTGGCCAGCCCGTTGTAGAGGATGTGATCCTCCCCGGTGGCGTGCAGCCCATCCGGGCTGACGGGAAAGATGCCCAGAAAGCTCTTGAAGCCGATGCGGCTGCGGGCGTAGCCGTGAACGATCCAGGCGTTTCCGTTTTCATCCCACACGGGGCAGGGATCAATGAGCCCCTTGCCCGGCAGCACGCACACGGGCGCGTCCCACTCGCCCAGCGGATCGGCCGTGCGTACCATAAAAATGCCCTCGTCCGGCATGCCGTAGCAGATGAAAAACAGCCCCTCATGATAGCGGATGGAGGGCGCCCACACGCCCTGCGCGTGGCGCGGCACACGGTAGCGCTCCTCGGGAATGCGGGGCAGGGCGTAGTTGACCAGCGTCCAGTTCACCAGATCCTTCGAGGTAAGGATGGGCAGACCGGGCACATAGTTGAAGGATGATGCGGTGAGGTAATACGTATCCCCCACGCGGATCACATCAGGATCGGAGTAGTCGCACCACAGCACGGGGTTCTGATACCGGCCGTCGCCCAGATCGGGCAGGTAGAGACGGTCCTTCATCCGCTTAGGCTCCTTCCTGGCTGTCAATGTATTCGGGCGCCAGCAGCGCGCGGTAGTCGCCGCCCAGCCGGTACAGCGCACCGGCGATGAGCCCGGCAAAGGTCATGGCGCCCTCGGGCTTCAGATGGGTGCCGTCGGGCATAAACCAGGGATCGCTCACATCCGTGGGGGTGTGTGAGAGCAGCCGCTCACTCATGGCGGTCAGATCGATGCAGGCCACGCCCAGCCTTTCGCCCGCGCTTCTGGCGGCAGCAGCCCAGCGGTCGTGCCGGTAACGAGCGCCGGGATCGGCAAAGCCGCGGCGCGACACCGGCGTGATGAACACGGGAATGGCGCCCTTGTTGCGCGCGCAGTTGGCAAAGCGCTCCAGATTTTCGACAAACTCGGTATCAGGATCGGTATAGCGGGCGGGATCCTCCTGCTTTTCATCGTTGTGGCCAAACTGCACAAACAGAAAATCTCCCCTGGAAAGCCGGTCGTAGATGGGAGCCAGCCGTCCCTCATCCAGAAAGGATTTGGTGGAGCGCCCGTTTTCGGCGTGATTGGAAATGGTTACCTCAAAGCGATTCACATACCTGTCCAGCATTTGACCTATCCCCGTTTGAGGATAGGTCAGGATGCTGTTTTGCTTTACGGTGGAATCGCCTGCCCAGAAGATGGTGGTCATGCGTTACTCCTTTACGGCACCGATGTTGATGCCCTTGACAAAGTATTTCTGCAGGAAGGGATAGAGGATCATGAAGGGCAGAATGGCCACGATGACGGCGGCGTTCTGCACGGTGTTTTCGGTGGCGGATCCGTTGGCGCTGGGCAGGTCGGAGCCCATCATGATGGAGCGCAGCTTCATCTGGAAGTTGTACAGGTTCTCCTTGGTAATGTAGAGCTTGTAGTTGGTATAATCGTTCCAGTAGCTTACGGCAAACATCAGGCCAATGGAGGCCAGCGCCGCCTTGGACAGGGGCAGTACAATTTTGTAGAAGGTTTGCATGGGGGTGCAACCGTCCAGCGTGGCGGATTCAAACAGGCTGGCGGGGATGCCCTCAAAGAAGTTGCGCATCAGCACCAGGTTGTACACGTTGATGGCGGGCAGCAGAATCACCACCCACAGCGTGTTGGTCAGGTGCAGGTTGCGCATGACGATGTAGCTGGGAATCATGCCGCCGGAAAAGATCATGGTAAACAGCAGCATGCCGGCAAAAAAGCCGCGGCCGGGCATATCCCACTGGATCAGCACATACGCGCCCAGCGTGGACAGCAGCAGCCCGAAAAAGGTGCCGCCCAGCGTGGTAATGACCGAGTTGAACAGCGGCTGATAGAGCGTTTTGTTGGTAAACACGCTGGTATAGCCGTCCAGGCCAAAGTTGACGGGCCACAGCTTCATGCCGTAGCCGGTGGTCAGATCCAGCGAGTCCACCAGCACCTTCCACAGGGGCACGAGGATGATCAGGCAGATCACCGTAAAGAAAAGGCCGTTGAAAAAGGCAAACCAGTTGGGCTTCCATTTCTTTTTGACGGGATTGAGGGTTATTTGGTTGGTCATCGCCGCGTACCTCCTTTCTTACACAATGCCGCGTCCGCGAACCTTCTTGCTGGCGAAGTGGCACATCAGCACCAGCGCCGCGCCCACCAGCGAGCGGAACAGGCCGATGGCGGTGGTATAGCCGTAATCCGGAATGCCGCCGGAGTTGAAGGTTTGGTAGTAAACGTAGGTCTGCAGAACCTGCGCGGTATCCATGACGGCGTCGTTTTGCAAAACGAAGGCGCTTTCAAACAGGTTCATCACCTTGGCCAGGTTCAGGATGAGCACGGTAATGATAGTGTTGGCCAGCGAGGGAAGGGTGATGTACCACATCTTCTTCCAGCGGCCCGCGCCGTCGATGGCGGCAGCCTCGTAAATGCCGGGGTCGATGCCGGTAAGGGTGGCCATAAACACGATGGTGCCCCAGCCGGTATCATGCCACAGGCTGATGAGATAGAAGGCAAAACGCCAGGTGTTGGACTTGCCCAGGAAATAAATGCTTTCCTTGATGATGCCAAGATTAAGCAGCGTCTGGTTGACCAAACCGGCGGTAGTAGGCGAAAGGATGAGCTGGAAAACGGAGGCCGTAACCACCCAGGACATGAAGTGCGGCAGATAGATGATGGTCTGCGCCAGCTTTTTGCCCTTGATGGAAATGATCTCGTTAAGCATCAGCGACAGGATGACCGCCATGCCGGTCTGCATCAGCAGCCGGTAGATGCTCAGCTCCAGCGTATTGGTCAGCGCGTTCCAGAAATTGGGCATGGAAAAGAGGCGCTCAAAGTTTTTCAGCCCTACCCAAACGGGCTCCTTGATGATGTTGTACTTGGTAAAGGCGTAGTAGATGCCGAACATCGGCATATAGTGGAAAACGATGGCAAAGGCCAGTACGGGCAAAAACAGCAGATAAAATCCCCAGTACTTTTTTACGCGAAGCCAGAGATTTTTCTTTTTGCGGTTGATGACGGGGGCAGAGCCGACCATGCGCAAAACCTCCTGCAGGAAAAATGAAAAACATGAAAACCCTGAGGCAGGGACGGCTCTTTGCGGAACCGTCCCTGCCGGGTGTTGCGGTTTGCACGGGCACTGCGCCCGGCAAAGCAATGCTTACTGATTGAGGCTGGCAACGATGGTGTCGGACCAGGACTTGCCGCCGTCGGCTTCGTACTTGACCATGGCGTCGTCATAGGTCATTTCGCCCATGATCACCTTGGCGATCAGCTCATTTTTGAGGGTGGTCAGGTCGCCGTTGTACATGCCCATCTCATCGGTGGTGGGTACGATAACGGCCAGCTTGGAGTTGCTGCCGAACAGGGCGGAAGCAGCCTTGGCCTCGGGCTTTACGCTGTCTTCCTTGGGATCATAGTAGCCGTCGGCAAAGGTGGCCAGGCTCAGCATGGGATCGATGTGATGCTTGGTGTACAGGGTGCCGGCAATTTCCAGGCTCTCCAGCATGTGGAACTGGCCGTCCTCATAGGTCTTTTCCTTTTCGG
>JAEDGL010000149.1 GCA_016297535.1 Clostridia bacterium
ATGGTGTAAGGAAAGCCTTGCTGCGCAAGGCTTCCGAGCCCAGCGCACAGGTCGCTGGGCTCGGAACAAGAGTCGGAGGGCCGCGGCCCTCCGACACCTCCCAGAGGGTTTATCAACAGTCTGTGCGGACAGTCGCGTCTGGCTGTCCGCTATGTTAAAGGAGAGCCTATGAAAAGCAAGACGAACCCTATCGAGGCCGTTTTTCATGCGCTGTTTCTGGGCTGCGGCGTGCTCTGCGTGGGATTGGTGCTGTTCATCAGCGCGTACCTGATTCTGTCCGGCGTGCCCGCCATTGGCACCATAGGCGTTGACCGGTTTTTGCTGGGAAAGAAGTGGGCGTCCGGTTCAAACCTTTTTGGCGTACTGCCCTTTATTCTGACCAGCGTGTACGGCACGGCGGGCGCGGTGCTGCTGGGGATTCCCCTGGGGCTGCTGACCGCCGTATTCCTGGCCAGGGATGCGCCCGGCTGGCTGGCCAGGCTGATCCATGCCGCCGTCGAGCTGCTGGCGGGCATTCCCTCTGTGGTGTACGGCCTGGTGGGAATGATGGTTCTGGTTCCCGCCATCCAAAAGCTGTTCGGGCTTTCCTCCGGCGCGTGCCTGCTTACGGCCATTCTGGTGCTGACCATCATGATTCTTCCCTACATCATCAGCGTGTCGGAAACGGCGCTGCGCGCTGTGCCTAAGGAATACGAGGAGGCCTCTCTTGCGCTTGGAGCAACCGAGGTGGAAACGTGGTTTCACGTATCCATCCGCGCGGCGCGCAGCGGTATTGCAACCGCGGTGGCGCAGGGAATTGGCCGTGCCATCGGCGAAGCGATGGCCATGATCATGGTATCCGGCAACGTGGCCCGAATGCCCGGCCTGTTTACGCCGGTGCGCTTTCTGACCACCGCCATCGCTTCCGAAATGTCCTATGCGGTGGCGGGCAGCCTGCATCAGCAGGCGCTGTTTTCCATCGGGCTGGTGCTGTTTTTGTTCATCATGCTGATCAATACGTTTCTCCATCTGGTGGTGCGAAGGGAGGGCCAATAAATGCGCAGGCTGAAAGACAGAATTCTGCTGCTTCTGATCCGTCTGAGCGCCGCGGCCGTGTGCCTGCTGCTTGTTGCGCTGCTTGGCTATGTGCTTGGGCGTGGCCTGCCCGGCCTTTCCTGGCGCTTTCTGTGCGGACAAACCAGCTATCTCAAACAGACAACGGGCATTTTGCCCAATATTCTAAATACGCTGTACCTGATTCTGGTAACAATGGTTATCGCGGCGCCGCTTGGCATTTGCACCGCCGTTTACCTTACCGAATATGCCCGCAGCAAAAGGCTGGTGCGCCTGATCAGCTTTGCCACGGAAACGCTTACGGGTATTCCGTCCATCCTGTTCGGACTGGTGGGCATGCTGTTCTTTCTGCGGCTGATGGGGCTGAAAGCGGGCATCCTTGCGGGCGGATTAACGCTGTCCATCATGGTGCTGCCCACCATGATCAGCAATACCAAGGAAAGCCTGCAAAACGTTTCGCAGGCGTGGCGCGAAGGCGCGCTGGCGCTTGGCAGCGGGAAATGGCACATGGTGCGCACGGTGGTGCTGCCAAACGCCATCGACGGCATTGTAACCGGCGGCATTCTGGCCATTGGCCGCATTGTGGGCGAATCGGCGGCGCTGCTGTTTACGGCGGGCTTTGGCCTGGCGCTGACGGGATTTTTGAAATCGCTGCAATCCTCCAGCGCAACGCTGACGGTGGCCCTGTATGTATATGCCAGCGAGCGCGGCGACACACAGACGGCCTTTGCCATCGCCTCCGTGCTGATGATACTGACCCTGCTGCTGAATCTGGCGGCAAATATAGCCGCCAAAAGGCTTCAAACAACCCACAGGAAGGGAGCTTTCCATGCAAAGCATCATTGATGTACAGGATCTGGATTTGTGGTATGGCGAGCATCAGGCGCTGCGCCATATCAGTATGGCCATTCCCGAGCACGAGGTTACCGCGCTCATCGGCCCCAGCGGCTGCGGAAAATCCACCTTTCTGAAAACGCTCAACCGAATGAACGATCTGGTGGAGGGCGTGCGCATTGGCGGCGTGGTATCCTTTCATGGGGAAAACATCTACCGCCCCAGGGCGGATGTAACCGCTCTGCGCAAGCGCATTGGAATGGTGTTTCAGAAGGCCAATCCCTTTCCCATGAGCATTTACGACAACATTGCCTACGGCCCCCGCATTCACGGCATTCACGCCAGATCCACGCTGGATGGCATTGTGGAGCAGTCCCTGCGCGACGCCGCCATCTGGGACGAAGTAAAGGACCGCCTGAAAACCAGCGCAATGGGCCTGTCCGGTGGTCAGCAGCAGCGGCTATGCATTGCCCGTGCGCTGGCGGTACAGCCGGAGGTGCTGCTGCTGGACGAATCCACCAGCGCGCTTGATCCCATCTCCACGGCGCGCATTGAGGATTTGATCGGCGAGCTTAAAAGCAGGTACACTGTGGTGATGGTTACGCACAATATGCAGCAGGCGGTGCGCATTTCGGATTATACGGCGTTTTTCCTGCTGGGCGAGCTGATGGAGTATGGCGAGACGGACCAGCTGTTCACCAGACCCCAGAATCAGAAAACCGAAGAATACATCACGGGAAGGTTTGGCTAAAATGAGGAACGCGTATCATGAGCAGCTGGATGAGCTGCATGCCGAATTAAAGGAAATGGGCGTATTGTGCGAGCAGGCGGTCAGCTTTGCGGTAAAGGCCGCCTCCACCGGCAGCGCGTTGATGGGCGAAAAGGCCAAGGAGGCCGACAGCCGGATCGACCGCAAGGAGCGCGATATCGAGGCGCTTTGCATGAAGCTGCTGTTGAAGCAGCAGCCCGTGGCCGGGGAGCTGCGCGATATTTCCGCCGCGCTGAAAATGATTACCGATTTGGAGCGCATTGGCGATCAGGCCTCCGATATTGCGGAGATTGCCCGCTTTACCCAGGGCAACAATGGCAGCGCGGCGGCGGATCTGGACAGGATGGCGGCCAATGTAACAGGCATGGTCAACGACAGCATTACGGCGTTTATCCAGCGGGATCTGAACCTGGCCCGTGAGATCATTGCCCGCGATGATGCGGTGGACGAATTGTTTGATCAGATCAAAAGCGAGCTGATCGTTGCCATTGCCGCAGACGCCGCCAGGGGAGAAATCTGGCTGGATATGCTGATGGTTGCCAAGTATCTGGAGCGCATCGGCGATCATGCCACCAACGTGGCGGAATGGGCGGAATACGCCATCACCGGCAAGCGGTCCAAAAACGGCAAGCCGCAGGAATAGCACAGCGCCCGGACAAGGCGCTCACACCGTTCAAAAAAGCTCGCTGCGCGAGCTTTTTTAACGATCCCTTTATAAGATTAGAAAACAAGGGTAACGGTGGTTCCCTTGCCGGGCTCGCTGCTAAGATCAATGCTGGCATGGTGCAGCTGCGCGCCGTGCTTTACGATGGACAACCCCAGCCCGGTGCCGCCCATGGCGCGGCTGCGGCTTTTGTCCACACGATAAAACCGTTCGAATACCCGCTGCTGATCCTCAAACGGAATGCCGATGCCGGTATCCCTTACGGTAAGCTGCACATGGCGCTGCTTCTGGGCAATGTGTACGGTAACGCTGCCGCCATCCCGGTTGTACTTGATGGCGTTGTCGCAGAGGTTGTACAGCATTTCCCGCAGCACGTGGGCAATGCCGATCACCGTTTGACGGCCACCCGTCAGCGCAAGGCTGACATGCCGCTGATCCGCCATCATCTTCAGCGAATCCAGCACCTCGCCGGCCAGCCGGTACAGATCGACCTGCTCCTGCTCAAACCGCCCCTCCGCCTCATCCAGCTGGGACAGGTTGATAATATCGCCGATCAGGGCGATCAGCCGCTGGCTTTCGCGATAGATGGTCTCCGCCGCATTTTTTGTTTTTTCGGGCGGAAGCATGCCCTGCTTCATCAATTCGGCGTAGCCGGAAATGGAGGTTAGCGGCGTTTTCAGCTCGTGGGATACATTGGCGGAAAACTCGCGGCGAAGGGCCTCGCGGGATTCGCGCTCGGTTACATCCAGCAGCAGGATGACCGCGCCCCACAGGCGTCCGTCGGTGGAAACGGGGCTGGCGATCACCTGCCAGGACATGGCGCCCAGGGGCAGAATCCCCTCGTTTCGGATGCCTGCCAGCGCGGCTTCGGCGGCGTTGACGATCCGCTCGATGCCACAGGCGTCCGGCAGCAGAACCGGCCCGGGGCTGTCCTCCATGCCCAGCAGCCGGAACGCCGCATGATTGCCGGATAATACCTCCATGCGGGTGGAGAGCAGCAAAAAGCCCTCGCTCATGTTTTCGGTGATGGCGGTAAATTCGCGCTGGCTTTGCAGCAGCCGCTCCATCTGCTGGCGGATGGTATGGTTTTGCTGCTGGATGCGCTCCACCAGCGCGGACAGCTCCGGATAGACATCGCCTGCATGGGGATGATCCAGATTGATGGCGTTGATGGGCCTGACCAGCTGCGATGACAAACGCGCCGCGAGCAGCACGCACAAAAGCCCCATGGCCAGCAGCAAAACGGCGATCAGCGGCAGGACGCCCATCACGGCGGACAAAGCCGAGCTTTGCGTACAGGCCAAACGCAGCACGGTGCCGTCCTCCAGCCTGAGCGCGTAGTACAGCGTGCGCTCCGCCAGGGTTTTGGAGCGGTGGATGGCCTGCCCCTGCCCGGTTGCCAGCGCCTGCGCGATCTCCTGGCGGCCCAGATGGTTATCCATGCCGGAGGCATCGGCCTGATTATCAAAAAGAACCGTGCCGTCCGCGGCAATATGCGTCAGGCGCAAATCGGTCTGCAGGGAGGAAAGCCAGCCGTCCCCGGCCCGGGCATCGCCCTGAAGGGCCAGAACGGCTTCCTGCGCCAGCTGGTCAAAGGCCTGCGTTTCCAATTGCCTGGCCAGTACGGCCAACAGACAGCCGCAGCACAAAAAGGTGGCCAGCAGGCCAATCAGCAGAAAATGGGCAAACAGCTTTCTTTTCATCAGAGCGCCTCAATCTTATAGCCTACGCCGCGCACGGTGCTGATCATATCGCCGGCGCTGCCCAGCTTGGAGCGAAGCGTGCGGATGTGCACATCCAGCGTACGGTTTTCCTTTGGAAACTCGCCGCCCCACACAAGGTCCATGAGCGTATTGCGCGGTAGCACCTGTCCGGCGTGGGCCAGCAGGGCGGTCAGAAGCTCGAACTCCTTATAGGTAAGCACGACCGGGGTGCCGTTGACGGTTACCGTGCGCCGGGACAGGGATACGTCGATGGCGCCCAGCTGATAGCCGTCCGGGGCCGGTTCCTTTTCGGTGCGGCGCAGCACCGCGCGGATGCGGGCCAGCAGCTCCATCATGCCAAAGGGCTTTGCCACAAAATCATCCGCGCCGCAATCCAGCCCCATCACCGCGTCAAACTCGGTGTTTCTGGCTGTAAGCATAATCACCGGCACAGTCCGCCACAGGCCGTTGGCCCGCAGCTTTTTCAGGATGGACAGGCCATCCTCCTGCGGCAGCATAATATCCAGCAGCACCAGATCCGGCAGCTGCTTTTCCATGGCTTTCCAAAAATCAGAGGGAAATTCAAAGCCGCTGATCGCCATGCCCTGGCTCTCCACTGCATAGGTGACAAGCTCGCGAATGGCGGCGTCGTCTTCCACCATATAGATCAATACCGTCGCCTCCCTTTCCCCAACCCCATTATACAGCGCAAATGTAAAATCCCAAAGCAGTTTTCTGTAAAATCCATGTAAAATCGGCAGGGGGCATGCTTTGCCTGTGAGAAAAAAGCGATGCAGTACGGACCTTGCAAAAAGTTCAGACAGCAGCAGCCCTGCCAGATTTTTTTTGCCGCAAGGATACGATGAACATCTTGAAAAAGCAGGGGCAGAAAGGTTATGATAGATTGATCCGAATCCAACGCCTGTTTGCAAAATCCAAAAAGATCAAAGGACGGTTG
>JAEDGL010000150.1 GCA_016297535.1 Clostridia bacterium
AGGAATGCCTGTTTGTGGATGATCTGCAGAAAAATGTGGACGGGGCGATGGCGGCCGGCATGCAGGGCTACTGCTTTGCTGATGGAGACGCGGCCCGGCTGAAGGCGTTTCTGGACGGGCTGAATCCGTAAAACCAAAACCACCCGGCCAGGTGGTTTTTAGTGCTTTTGCAAAAAGGCATGCGCCTGCGTCAAAATGCGCCTGGTGTTTTCAAAGGGAAGCAGCGGCAGGGCTTCCTCGTAGCCAACCAGCGGCGCGCTGAGCAACTCCGATGCCTGGTACACGATGGGCTGGTGCTCATACTCCGCCAAAAAGTAGACCACACGCTTTATCACCCCGGGCCTGGCAGGCAGGGGATGTTCGATGCATTCGCGAAAGCCATCGATCAGCCGGGGAGAAAGCCCCACTTCCTCCCGGATTTCCCGAAGCGCTGTCTGCTGCTCGGTTTCCCCTTTTTCCATATGTCCCTTGGGAAAGCCGTACAAGCCATCGAGGCTCTGAGCCAGCACATAGCAGATTTCGCCGCTTTCACGGGTAAAAACCACCGCGCCGCAGGATTTTTCCATCTGTCCCGAACGCTCTGCGCCCGGGCAAAAATCGGTCTGTTGCCTGTCCATCACTGCTGCCCTCCTGAATGCACAAGTTGAAAAGCCATCCACAACTGCAAATCAAAAGGCCGGTATCCGTTCCGCTTTTAAAGGTGCGAAACGGATACCGGCTTTCTTTGCATTGTCTCAGGCTTTGGTTTTTTCCTCCGCGCTGCCGCGGGCCAGCAGCATAGCCGCCACAAAGCCCAGCGCAAAGGTGATTACGCTAACCAGCACCAGCATCCAGCTTACGCCCGTCATATCCGTGCGAAGCAGGATGGCAATGGGCGAGGAGACCACCAGCCCCAGCACCCCGCAGTAGGTTTGCGTGGGGAAACGGCTGAGCAGCCATTCAATCAGCTTGGCTACGCCAAATACGCCCAGTACAACGCCCACGCCAAAGGGCACAAGCGTAAAGAAGGGATTGACCATCGCGGCAAAATCCATGGAAAACACCGCGTTTTTCAGCGAATCCACCGCGTTGAGAATGGGCGTATAGTAGCCCAGAAGCATCAGCACCATGCTGCCGGAAACGCCGGGGATAATCATCGTGGCGGCCGCGATCGCGCCCATAACCAGCAGGATGAGAATCTGCCCCGCATCCAGCGTAAGGCTTTCGGGGTTGCTTACATCGCCCGCCAGAGCCAGCGCGATAATGCCCGCAAAGAACACCACAAACACCAGCATTGCCGCCCAGTTGAGCTTTTTGCGGTCAATCTTGCACAACAGCGGCTTCAATCCGCCCAGAATCAGGCCGATAAAGGCCGTGGAGGTGGGCAGGGCGTAGTTGGCAAACAGAAACTTGAGCACGCTGGCCAGCGCCACAATGCCCACCAGCATGCCGATGGCATAGGGCAGCAGGGTTTTCACGCTCTTTTTGAAATCGCTGAACAGGTGGGTGATGCAGTAGATAAGTGTATCGTACACGCCCATGGAAACCATCATCGTGCCGCCGGAAACGCCGGGGATGATATTGGCCACGCCGATCACGGCGCCCCGCAGAATTTGATTGACCAGATGCATGCGCTTCATGCTCCTTTTCCAGAAAATAGGTTCGGCTCAGTCTACCATGGTTTGGACGCTGCGTCAACTATAGCGGTTGGGCTTTGGAATCAGAACGCGTTTTCCGTAAGGCTGAGAAAACGCAGATACGCAACCGCGGAGTACAAATGCCACCCCAGCAGCGCAATCGTGAGCGCGCCGCCCGCCTTGCGCCATGCGTTCAGCGTGCCGTTGACCCAGTGCTGATGGAACTCGCGCAGGAATACGCCAACCATGACCGCCCACAGGAAAAACGCGCTGGAGTTGGCCGCCCAGGTAAAGTTGCCGTGCCCCACGCGCAAGCCCGTTTCCCGGAAGGCCATGGCCTCCAGCACGCTAAAGAGCACCATCAGCAGCGAAAGCACAATCAGGCGGTCCCTGAAAAGCCCCTTTCGCCAGCAGGCAAGCAGCGCCATCAGCGGACAGGCGCCCATCATCAGCGAGTTGCGCACCGCAAGCACCGCCGTTTCAACGCTTACGCCAAATTCCACGCCACTGGTAAACTCCACCACCACGCCCGTGTAGTAGAGATACTGCAGCAGAAAATATCCTGCCGAGGGCAAAAACGCCAGCACAATCTGCCCGAAATAGCGCCATTCGGTTTTGTGGCGCAGCAGCTCCACCAGGAACATCACAAACGCCGCGGGCAGCAGCGCCTGCATAAAGGTGGGCTTGCACGCAAGGCTGCCCATGCACAAAACCGCCAGCACAAGCACCTTCCACCAGGGCAGGGTTACGTTTTTCCGCCCCTGGGACAGCATTGCCTCAAACTCGTACCAGCAATGCGCAAGCCAGGGCATTACCAGCATCATGGCCAATGTAACAATCTGCTGGGTGGGGTTGTGCCACACGTTGGGCGATCCAACGCCCTGGTAGATAAACAGGTTGAGCGAGGGAATCCAGATGGCGGTTACAATCACCACAAAAAAGCTCAGTACTGCCGAAATCCAGCGCTTGACGCAATCACCCGACATGCTGATGACCAGCGCGTAAACCAGCAGGTACGTAAACGCCTTGCATACCGCGCTTACGCCAACGGCGGCATGCTCCAGCGGAACCCCCAGCTGGTAGATGGCGCTAACCAGCAAATGCCACATGGGATAGGCCAGGCGGCTGGTGATGGAATGCAGGTCGGAAAAATCAAAATCGCCCGCAATGTGGGTATGCACATAGAAATCCACAAATTCATAAGCGACTTCCTTGAGGTAGATCATGTATGATCCGGCCAGCAAAACGGCAAACAAAAGCAGAGCGCACCAATTTCCGCGCTTCTTTCCGGCGGATCGAATCTCCCTTCCGGCGCGAATGGGGTCAAGCGTCATATCGATTGCTCCTTCAATGCTTTTCAAATAGGAAGCGGCGCGCAAAACAGCCGCCGCTTCCCAATGAGTGTATCAAAAAAGACGTTTGTTGTCAACGCGCGTTCAGGGAGCATTCTCCATCAAGCAGCCAAAGCCCGGGCGGCGTTTCGACAAAAAAGCCGGGCGGGCATGGGCGGCCCGTCCGGCTTGGAAAAGAATGGGGAACGGATTTGGTCAGGCACTTATTGCTGAACCTCATCCAGAATGGCCAGCGTAACCTCCAGATCAATGTACTGTCCATCGGGAATGCTGCTGTTGCCATCCACATTGTTCAGGCCGCCATCCACGCGGTAAACCTTTACCTTGACCACATCGCCGGCCTGCTTGCTTTGCAGATAGCTGGTCATCTGCGTGGTTTTGCTGATGATGTTGCCATCAATCTCCACAATGATATCCGCTACCTGGATACCGGCCTTCTCGGCGGGAGAACCGGCCTCCACCTCGCTTACGTAGGCGCCGTTGGGCAACAGGCCCTGCGCAACGGCGTAGTGGCTGGCGTTCATGTTGCTTACGGACACGCCGATGCGGGGCTTGCCAAGGGACGCGACACTCTGCGTGGAGGGGGTGGACTGCACATTGCCCTTGCCGGCCAGCACATTTTCGATGAGGGGCTTGGCAACATTCACCGGGATGGCCATGCCGATGCCCTCGATGGACGCGCCGGAGTAGCTGGAGCTGGAATACTTGAGGCTGGGAATGCCGATGAGCTCGCCCGCAACGTTAAACATGCCGCCACCGGAGTTGCCGGAGTTGATGGCCGCGTCGGTCTGAATCATCAGGTTGGTGGCGCGCTTGCCGTAGGCGTCGGTGGCGTTGCCGGTTACCTCGCGGTTGAGAGCCGAGATAACGCCCACCGTGGTGGTGCCGGTAAAGCCAAGCGGATTGCCAATGCAGATGGCCCAGTCGCCGATCATCAGCTTATCGCTGTCGCCAAGCACCACAGGCTCCACCGTCAGGCCTTCCACATACAGAACCGCCAGGTCGGTGGCTTCCTCTGTGCCCATGAGCTGGGCGGGATAGGTCTGCTCGTCAATCACAACCTCCAGGCGGCTGGCATCCTCGATTACGTGGTAGTTGGTCAGCACATAGCCCTTGGCCACCACAACGCCGCTGCCGCTGCCCTGCAGCACTTCCTTGCTTTCACCCTCGCTGCCGTAGGGATTGCCATAGCCGTAGCCGTAGCCAAAGGGGAAGCCAAAGTTGCCAAACGGGTTATAGCCGTTCTGACTGGTCATTTTCATGGTGTAGTTGTTTACGCCCACCACGCTGCTGTGTACCTTCTGCACAGCGGCGGTAAAGGGACTGGTAACGATGGTCGCGTTTTCGGTAATGGTTACGGCTTCCGCGCCGGCCGTATTGGCGGGTTGGACAAAGGCAAAGGCGGTAACGGTCGCCATTACCAGCGTGAGTACGATAGCTGCATATCCGAAGAAATTTTTCTTAATGTTTTTCATGGGGCATACCTCCTTTTACGGTACCTATCTTAACACGGATTTTTGACCATACCGTGAACGACGCATGAATATCATTTGGAAATTTTATTGCGATGTTGGAAACGCGTTCACAGTTTGGCTCATGCGTTAGAAGAATATGCCGTCAATCCTTTCCTTTTGTTCATTCGCCGATCATGCCACGCCCATCAGCACTCTCTGGCAGGGAAGGGAAATACTTGAAAGGAAAAATTGGATATGGTAGACTAAGGGAGATTTCATCAGCTCAGCCAATATCTGCAAGCCCGGAGGAACAGCAAATGCGCAAAAGTTTGAATGCATTGGCAAAAAATACGTTGTGGTGCATCGCAGTGCTTTTCTTATTGTTAATCTTTGCACTGAATCTCTTTTATCACACAACCGTCAGCTATGATGTGGCAGAAAAGGTAACCATACATTGCTTTTTGCGACCTGGTCTTTTGATCCTGCTGCTTGTGGGGCTGCTGGTATTGGTGCTTCAACGCTTTTCAGAGCCTTTGGAGCATCTGAATCAGCGCTTGTTGTTTTTTCTGTTTTCACTCCTCTATCTTTCGTTTGCTGCCTATTTGATTGCCAATTCCAATACCGTCCTTCGGGCGGATGCCGGAATTGTGTATCATACTGCGCAGGAGTTCAGGCAGGCAAAGTATGACGCATTTGCAAAAGGCGGATATATGTATGTTTATCCGCATCAGCTTGGGCTGATGATGTTCGATCTGTTTTTGTCCTTCTTTGCCTCAACGCCTGTTTTGAATTTTTGTGTTAATCTGCTGATGGTGCTGGGAATCAACTTCATTTTATGGAAAATCAGCAGAGAATTATCCGGCGACAAAATGGTTCATCTCCTTACGCTTCTGCTCAGCTTTGCTTTTTTCCCGCAGTTATTTTTTATCATGTTTGTTTACGGGCAGATTCCAGGCCTGTTCTTTTTATGCATGGGCTTTTATTTTACCTTGCGTTTTGGCCGTACATCCTCCTGGACCAGCTGCCTGGGTTTGCTGCTGTGCATCTCCATGGCTGTTTTGCTGCGAAATAACAACCTGATAGGAGCCATTGCCATAATCCTTTACCTGATGCTCCAATGGATTGAAAAGCAGAATGGACGGCTGCTGATTGTGGCTGCGATGGTTGTCATATGCATGGTGGTACCTGGAAAGCTGCTTCAAGGCTATGTTGAGGAGAAAACCGATTCTGAATTGGACGGAGGATGTCCTTCTGTGCTCTGGATTGCCATGGGCACGGATATCGACAATGAATCTCTGGGACCAGGGTGGTACGATGGGTCTTCTTATCAAACCTATGTCAGTACCGGCTTCCAGCAGGGGTTGGCCGCAGAACTTGGCAAAGAAAAACTGTGCCAGAATATGCACAAGATGATTAGGAATCCTCAGAAAACCTTTTCTTTTTTCTATCACAAGATGATTTCTACCTGGTGCGATCCCTTGTATCAATCCATCTGGAGCGG
>JAEDGL010000151.1 GCA_016297535.1 Clostridia bacterium
AAGGCAACCGAGCCCACCGCACAGGTCGCTGGGCTCGGAATAAGAGTCGGAGGGCCGCGGCCCTCCGACACCTCCCAGAGGGTTTATCGACAGTCTGACCCCCGCTCCGGGGAGCGGGGGAACTGTTTGGAAACAATCATCAGGCCTTGCCGTTGCAGCCCAGAACGTTTACGATCTTGTGGCGCACCATGGCACGGATGCCGTCGCGGGCATCGGTGAGGTACTGGCGGGGATCAAAGTGATCGGGATGCTCGGCAAAATGCTTGCGCAGCTCGCCGGTAAAGGCCAGGCGCAGGTCGCTGTCGATGTTGATCTTGCACACGGCCATGGAAGCGGCCTTGCGCAGCATTTCCTCGGGCACGCCCTGAGCGCCGGGCATGTTGCCGCCGTACTGGTTGATCATATCCACATAGCTGGGGATAACGCTGGAGGCGCCGTGCAGCACGATGGGGAAGCCGGGCAGGCGCTTGGAGACCTCCTCCAGGATGTCAAAGCGCAGCTTGGGCTCGCCGGAGAACTTGAACGCGCCGTGGCTGGTGCCGATGGCGATGGCCAGGCTGTCGCAGCCGGTGCGGGTGGCAAACTCCTCCACCTCTTCGGGACGGGTGTAGCTGGAATCCTCGGCGGAAACCTTTACATCGTCCTCCACGCCGGCCAGACGGCCCAGCTCGGCCTCAACGGTAACGCCGCGGTCATGCGCATATTCCACAACCTTCTTGGTTACGGCGATGTTTTCCTCAAAGGAAAGATGGGAGCCGTCGATCATTACGGAGGAGAAACCGCCGTCGATGCAGCTTTTGCAGGTTTCAAAGTCGGGGCCGTGATCCAGATGCACAGCGATGGGCAGATCGGTATCCTGAATGGCGGCTTCGATCATCTTCATCAGATAAACATGCTTGGCGTACTTGCGGGCGCCGGCGGAAACCTGCAGGATGAGGGGAGCATTCTCCAGCTTGGCGCCTTCGGTAATGCCCTGGATGATTTCCATGTTGTTGACGTTGAAAGCGCCGATGGCGTAGCCGCCCTCGTAGGCCTTCTTGAACATTTCGGTCGTATTGACGATAGGCATGGGTAACAACCTCCTTGGCCATATTGGTACAGGCTCATTATAGCAGAATTTCGTGCGCTTGGGTAGAGGGAGAGCGGCAAAAAACGTTAAATTTTGAACAAACCGCATATCCCCGCAGGGTTTGACATTTTCTGTCGAATAGGGTATGATGACAAGATGAAAGAGTAACCGGGGAGGAGGAACCATTCATGCCGCAGGAATGGGAAAACGGCAACGCCGCAAGGCAACCGGCCTGTGATGAAAGCAATCCCTTCGCCCCCATCGATTATGCCGCCCGGCTGCAGCATTCCGGGCGCAGAAGGCGGCAGGACAGAAGCGCCGCCTACCGGCCCGGGCAGATGTACGCCCCGCCCGCGCCCTCCGCGCCGCCCATGGCCGCGCCGGAATACGAAGCTCCCTCCTACCTGCAGCCGCAGCAGGCGGACGGTTTCGCGCCGGGCGAGGTGGGCGCGCCCTACTCCAACGCGCTGTTTACGCATGAGCCCACGGCGGTCATGCCCCAGGGCTGGAACGCCGCGGCCTTTGCCGCCCCGCCCGTTCAGCCGCAGCAGGAAGCCCCGCAGGATCCGCAGCCCGTTTATTACGCGCCGGCGGATATCCCCATGCGCGACCCCTTCACGCCCGCGGCGCCGCACGAGAAAACGGTATCCCCCCAAACCCCGCCCCGGGCCGAAAAGCCGCGCAGGCAGCGTTCTCCCCTGCGGCTGGACCGGCTGCTGGCGCTGCTTGCGGCAGGCCTTCTGCTGGGCATCTGCGCGGTGGTGCTGGGCCGCATGGTGATGGATCTGCTTCGCAACGAACGCGAGATGGAAGCCTTCCGCTCCGAATATCTGGAGCAAAACGGCGTCGAGGTGGTTCACGGCGCGGCCCGGGTGGATCTGCTGCCGCAGGGACAGACCTACGCGCCCACCGCCACGCCCGCGCCCACCGCGGCTTTGCCCACGCCCACGCCCGTCATTCCCGTTTACGGCGCGCTGGGGCTTTCGCAATCCCAGAGCGATCCGCAGCCGCAGGCAACCGGCGCACCCCCGCTGCGCACCCGTTTGAGCGCCTATCCCAAAAACCCCATGTGCAACATGAACGAAAGCCTGCGCGAAATGGTTGCCCAGAACAGCGACGTCATCGGCCGCCTGGTTATTCCCGGCGTGCTGGATGAAATGGTGATGCAGCGCAATAATACCTATTACCTTACCCACAACGCCGCGGGCAGCGCCTGCGAATACGGCGCGGTGTTTGCGGATCAGAGCTGCTCCCTGCGCCTGCCGCCGGAAAACCTGCTCCTGCGCGGCCAGGGCGGCGTGCCGGGCAAGGCGTTTGCGCCGCTGTGGCAGTATGTAAGCGGCGGAAGCGCGTTTGTATCCGCCAATATGCTGGCCCGGCTGACCACCCTTTATGAGGAAGAAACCTACGTGCTCTTTGCCGTTATCGTAACGGACGGCAACGCAGGCGGGGACCATTCTTTCAACTATGCCAGCAACCCCAGCTTTACCACGGACGAGGCGATGCTGCGCTATGTGGAAAGCGCCCGCCAGCACAGCGCGTACCAGTTTCATGTGGACGTGGCCGCAAGCGACCGGCTGCTCACCCTGGCCACCCTTGGCAACGGCTCCAACACGCTGGTGCTGATGTACCGCATGGTACGCGAAAACGAAAGCATGGGGCTGTAACCCTCCCTGAGAACAGAAAGGAAACGTATGTCAGAAGCCGTGAAGGGCCGCCTTTGGGTGCGCCTGATCAAGCATCACCGCGTGGAGCGCGACGCGCTGATAGCGTGCGAGCACGACGGCGCGGAGGAAGCCCTGCGGGAGCTGCTGCCCAGGCTGGACATCAGCCAGCCCATGTGGCTGCCCCGCCACCGTCAGGACTGGGATGAATATTCCCTGACGCGCTTTCGTCCCGAGCATTTTGTGGAAAGCGTGGATTTTGACTACATGGAGGTAAGCTTTCTTTTTGCCGAAGATGAAAAAAAGAAAAGCCGTCCAAGGCATTTTCTGGAGGACGTCTGAGGCTGCGGCAAAGAGCAGCCTGAAAAGTGAAGCAACCTTATCGGGAGTTGTCAGAGGGGCCGCAGCCCCTCTGACTTTGGTTTGTATCGCCCGGCTTTGCCGGGCGGGCGGAAAAGATCGCGAAGCGAGCTTTTTCGAAACGCTGAATCGCCCGCAAAGCGCCTGGATGCAGGCGCCTTGCGGGCGATGTTTTTTGGTTTTGGCTTGCTTTACGGCTGATAATCCGGGTTCTTTTGCGGAAATTTCGCCCCGGCCTCCTTCTGCCATTGCTGCAGCAGCTGCAGCAGCTGCGCCGCCTTTTCAGGCATCCGGGCGCTCAAATCCTGCGTTTCGGCCACATCATCGGTTACGTTGTACAGCTCGAGGTGATCGTCCTCAAAGCACTGGATCAGCTTGTAATCTCCCATCAGCACCGCCGCGCCGGGGCGGCCGCCCTGATTGCCATAATGCGGATAATGCCAGAACAGCGGCCGCTCCTCCAGCTCCCGGCCGCGCAGCACCGGCACAAGGCTGGTGCCATCCCTGTGCTGCCCGGGATCCAGCGGCTGACCCGCCGCCTCCAGGAAGGTGGGATAAAAATCCGGGGTGTAGGCAGGCACATCGGTCTGCGTCATGGGCTCAATCACGCCCGGCCACACGGCAAACATGGGCACGCGCAGGCCGCCCTCGTACAGCCAGCCCTTTCCCTCGCTGGCGGGGGCGTTGCAGGTGGGGCTGCCCTCGGCCGTGGCCAGACCGCCGTTGTCGGAGGTAAAGATGAGCAGCGTGTTTTCCCAACGGCCGGTTCGTTGCAGCGCTTCCACCAGCCGCCCCACGTTTTCATCAAGGTTCCACATCAGCGCCGCGTACACGGGATCGGACTGAATGGTGCGGCGCTGCACATGGTGCGCTCCATGCTCCACGGTGGGATGCTTTTCTCCCGTGGCATAGGGGTTGATCTGATCCAGCCCCCATTTTTTGGCCTTGGCCTCAAAGCGGGCGATATCCTGGGCCTTGGCCTGGATGGGCGTGTGCACGGCGTAGTGGCACAGGTTGAGGAAGAAGGGCCTGTCCTGCTGCGCGTTTTCGATCAGGCGGATGGCCTCATCGGTCAGGCGGTCGCTGAGAAACTCGCCCTCCGGGCCCTCGGGCAGGGTTTCAATGCCGTAGGGGCTGAAATAGCCGTTGCGCGGGTGTCCCCACCAGCATCCGCCGATGTTTATATCAAAGCCGTAGCGCTCCGGGTAATGGTCGCTCATGCCCAGGTGCCACTTGCCCACATGCCAGGTGGCATAGCCCGCCTCGCGCATGGCCTGCGCAAGGGGCTTGCCCTCCTCGGGCAGATGGTGGATATAGGGGGCGTCAATCACCCGGCCATGCATGGGATGCGCTGTGCCGGTGTGGTCAATCCAGTCGGTTACGCCCACGCGTGCAGGATGGCGGCCGGTCATGAGGCTGGCGCGGGAGGGAGAGCACACCGGGCAGGCGGCGTAGCCGCGGTCAAAGCGCATGCCCTGGCGGCACAGCGCGTCCAGATGGGGCGTTTCGTAAAAGGTGCTGCCCGAACAGCCCAGATCCCTCCAGCCCAGATCATCCATAAAAATCAGAACAATGTTTGGCGATGGCATTGCATTCAGCTCCTTTGCAGCAAGGGGGATCCTCAGGGATCATCCTGTTCCTTGCGGGTAATGGGAATGGGCGCGTACACATCCGGGCGGGTGGCATAAATGCCGGGGCGGCACAGCTGGCCGGAGCCGGTTGCGCCCTCGCGGCTGCCATCCATCGCCGGATCGGCATAGGTGAGGAAAAACTGCTCCAGACGGCGGCGCATTTCCACCACGCGCTGCGCGTTGGCGGGATCATCCACCACGTTGCGGGTTTCGCCGGGATCGTTTTCCAGGTCGTACAGGCAGTGCGGGCCGAACGGATAGCGGTGGACATACTTCCACTGGCGGGTGCGCAGCATGCGCACGGGGCCGTACTCATCCACGATGATCACGTCCTCGCGTCCGGGTTCGCCGTGCAGCACGGGCAGAAAGCTGACGCCGGACAACCCCTCGGGATACGTTCCGCCCACCAGCTGCGCAAGGGTGGGGTACAGGTCGCAGGCGCTTACCATGGCATCGATCACCGTGCCGGGAGACTGCACCAGCCCGGGGCAGCGCAGCAGGAAGGGCACCTTGACGGCGGTATCGTACATGTTGCAGGGGAACGTGCCGTTTCCCTTGCCCCAGATGCCGTGATGGCCCATGCTCATGCCGTTGTCGGCGGTAAAGATGACCAGCGTATCCTCCAGAATGCCGTTGGCTTCCAGGGTATCCAGAATTTTGCCCACGCCCTCGTCCATGGCGGAAATGGCGGCAAAGTAGCCGCGCAGGTTTTCATGGCGGCGGGGCGTGCCGTACACGGGGCCGGTTACCATATCGGGGTCGTCGGGCACATCCGGGATGGAATCAAACGTGCACCTGTCATAATGGTCAATCCATTTTTTCGGGTGCTGTTCGCTGCCCCACGGAGCGTGCGGCGCGGTGTAGTGCACGCTGAGGTAGAAGGGCTTTTCGCCCCCGGCAAGGCGGTTGATCTCCGCGCAGGCGCGGCCGGTGATCAGATCCGTTACATACTCGCCGTGGTGCACGGTGATTTCGCCGTTTTCCACCACATCGGGATGATAGTAAAAGCAGCCGCCCTTGCCCAGCGTGTACCAGCT
>JAEDGL010000152.1 GCA_016297535.1 Clostridia bacterium
TTAAAATCCGCCGCCCTATGGGATTGAGAGTTCGAGTCTCTTCGCCCCCACCAGAACTGGACGCTAATTTTGATACAATGGTATCACGATTTGTGTCCAGTTTTTTTGCACAAGGCAATCGGAGAAAGGGGAAGCGTGTGAAACGGGAAATCAGAAATTCTGCCAAAGCACTTATCATCAGAGATGGCCAAATGGCCGCGATCAAAATCAGAGATGCCGGTGAAGAATGGTACATCATGCCCGGCGGAGGGCAGAATGCAGAAGAAATGCTTCAGGAAGCGGTTTGCCGGGAAGTGATGGAAGAACTGGGCATTGCTGTAGCGTGCAATGAACTGCTCTTTGTTGTTGAAGGGGTTCACGGCGAGCGCTTTCATCGTGTTGATCTGATTTTTTCGTGTTCGTTTATTGATACTGTACCGGGTGCGGTTCTTCATGGCGATACGAATCAGGTTGGCGTGGAATGGCTGGATCTTTCCACGCTTCATCTGCAGCCCTTATATCCCTCCAGCCTCAGACGGCAGATTATGAATTTTTACGAAGGAAAGCCCTATCGGGTTTATCTTGGCAACGAAGAGGCGGGAGACCCGGAATGTACCGAGTGACAGCGCCATCTGTACAGAGGTTCGTATGATGGAGGATATGATATGCCGGAGCGAAAGTATTATAACGCCTACGACGACCGTTATCGACAGGTGCATGAGCAAAACCTGCAATGGTTTGGCGAAAATCCCTCTCCAATTGTAGCCTAAACCATTCGTGAATACCTGATTTCCCACCGCCACAAGATCCTTGAAATTGGCTGTGGAGAAAGCCGGGACGCGTTTTCGCTGCTCAAACAGGGCTTTGATGTGGTGGCAACCGATGTATCCCCGGAGGCAATCGCCTTCTGCCAAAAGCGTATGCCTGATTACGCAGAGCGTTTTCAAGTACTTGACTGCGTTACGCAAAGGCTGAACGATTCGTTTGATTTCATTTATGCTGTGGCGGTTGTGCACATGTTGGTGCCGGATGAGGACAGAAACGCTTTTTACACCTTCATCCAAAAGCATTTAAAACGCGATGGCTTAGCGCTTATTTGCACCATGGGCGATGGCAACACCGAACGGAAAACCGATATTCGCACCGCGTTCGACCTTCACCACCGCATCCATGAGCAAACGGGAAAAAGCGTCCAAATTGCCAGCACCTCCTGTAGGATGGTCAACTTTCAGACCTTTGAAAAAGAATTGGAGCAAAACGGTTTTCTGCGGATCAAACAGGGGATTACCGCTGTGGAGCCGGACTTTCCACAGATGATGTTTGCCGTTGTGAGGAAAAAATGATAAACAGAACAAATGAAAAGGAGAATGCGGATGTACGCCATTATCGGTACGTGGAAGATGAGCTTTGACGGCGTTTCGCAGGCTCATCAGCAGCTTGCGTCTGGCGCGGCTGCAGGGGATGCGGTACAGCATGCCATTATGAGTGTGGAGGACAATCCCGCCTACACATCCGTAGGCTACGGAGGTTTGCCGGATCATGACGGTCATGTGATGACGGACGCGGCATACATGGATGGACATACCCTGCGTTTTGGAGCTGTACTCAGCGCTGAAAATATTCAAAACCCGATTCGGGCGGCACGTTTGCTGTGCGGCCGCGAAACGAACTGTGTGCTGGCCGGTCGGGGCGCAGAGCTGTTTGCCATGGAAAAGGGATTACCCATGCGCGATATGCGCACCGAAAACGCCATGAAACAGTGGCGAGAGGCGCTTCAGCAGGAAAATCGCAAGCTTGATGCCTATCACGAGCACGATACCGTCTGTGTGCTTGCCCTGGATGAAAAAGGCTCGCTGATTGCCGGCACCTCCACGTCCGGCCTGTTTCTGAAGCAGCCCGGACGCGTGGGCGATTCGCCGATTGTTGGATCCGGTTTTTACTGCGATCAGCGTTATGGTGCCGCGGCTGCAACGGGGCTGGGGGAGGATATTATGCGCGGCTGCCTGTCCTACGAAATTGTGAGCCAGATGCGCGCGGGGCTATCGCCCCAAAAGGCGTGTGAAAATGCGGTTCAGGCGCTGTCCGGGCATAAAATGGATCTGGGAGAGGATGCCGGATCCATCAGTGTCATCGCGCTTGCTCCAGATGGCGCCTATGGCGCGGCGACCACGCTGCCTGTGTTCCCGTTTGTGGCGGGAACTCCACATGGCGTGGCCATTTATGCGGCAAGTCCTGCTCCGGCGGGAGGAATGGCGATCCGCAGAACCAATGCTGCCGAGATGGCAAAGGAGCCTTGAAAAAACGCATAATCAAAGCTCCGCTGCAAAACGCATTCGCAGCGGAGCTTTTTGTCATCCTTGAAATGGATATTACTCTGCCAAAAGCTGGTTGATCATCTGATCCGCCATAATCAGGCAGCGGGGCAGGTGAAAGGGTCCCTTGAACGTGCTGCCCTTGGTGGAAGGCATGGTGGGCTTGCCATCGCGGCGCAGATAGCCGTACCATTCGCCGTTTTCGGGGTCGCTGAATACTTTCTGGCAATAATCCAGCGTTTTACAAAACCACTCGTAATACTTTTCATTGCCCGTATCGCGGTAAGCCATCAAACTGGCAATCAGAATTTCGTTGTGGGGCCACCAGAGCTTCATATCATGCTCATAGGCTTCCGGGGGCAGGCCCTTGCAATCGATAAAGTACAGCAGGCCGCCAAACTCTTTATCCCATCCGGCGTTGATCGCGTAGTTGAATACATTCTGCGCCTTCTGGTGCAGCTCGCTATCCTGCGTATGATTGGCGTAATCCATCAAAAACCAGCTGCACTCAATATCATGGCCGGGGTTGACAATGCGGCCCTCGGTTACATCGCCGCGAAACTCGCCGTTGGGTCCCACGTTTTCCAGTGTGCAGCCCAGTTCGGGCTTGTGATGGTAGGCGAAAATATCGTGCACGCACACCTTTGAGCGTTCGTCATATTCAGCGGTATGGGCCGGGTCGCAGCGGCGAAGCACAGAGCACATATTCAGATAAATCATGGGCAAAGCCAGAGCGCGTCCGCTGCGTGTTTCGGGAATTGTTTTGGGTCCCATGCCGGTGGGATCCTCGATCAACCCCTGATACAGCTGCCAGAACAGCTCATAGGCAGAACGTGCGCGCAGAAGGTATTCTTCCTCATGGGTCAGTGCATAAAATTCGGCGTTGGCAACCGCATAGAAGCCCTCTGAGAAAAAATAGCGGCGCTGGCGCAGAGGCTTGCCATCGGCAGTTACGGTAAAGTACATCCGGTTGCCTGCCTCGTGGTTGATGCAGTGCTCCTCCATAAAATCCAGACAGCTTTTGGCAAAGTCCAGCCAATCCTTGCGAATGCCGTATACGTTGCAAAGATGGGAATACGTCCATGCACAGCGGCCCTGCATCCACACGCTTTTGTCGGTGGAATAGAGCTTGCCATAGCGATCAAGGCAGGTGTAACAACCGCCATTTTCATGATCCCAACCGTTATTAACCCAAAAATCGGCGCAGCGCACGAGCTCTTCGCGAATCCATTGCTGCTGTGCAGCAAGCCTGGCTTTATCCATGAAGCAATTCCTCCTTAACGTTGAAAAAAGATTGTAATTGATTATACCGCTTTTATACATAAAAAGGCAAGTGGGTCCGGCAGGGAAGACGTAAAACAATGTGGAATCTTTTTCAAGGAAACTGTCATTTGCCAATGAGGAGGCATCAACCCATGAAAAACAGAAGTTTTTTAACGCTGCTGGATTTCACGCCGGACGAAATACTGCGGCTGCTCGACTTGGCCGCGGATCTCAAAGCCAAAAAGAAAGCGGGTATTCCGCATCGCCTGTGCGAGGGAAAAACCATCGCCCTGATTTTTGAAAAAACGTCCACGCGTACCCGCTGCGCTTTCGAGGTGGCGGCGGCGGATCTGGGAATGACGGCGGTATATCTGGATCCAAGTGGAAGTCAGATTGGCAAAAAGGAGAGTATCGCCGATACGGCCCGCGTGCTTGGACGCATGTTTGACGGCATCGAATACCGCGGTTATGGACAGCAGCGCGTAGAGACGCTGGCAAAATACGCGGGCGTGCCTGTGTGGAATGGTCTGACCAACGAATACCATCCCACGCAGATTTTAGCGGATATGCTAACCATCCGCGAGCACTGCGGAAGCCTCAAGGGCCGCAAGCTGGTCTATATGGGAGACGCGCGCTACAACATGGGTAATTCGCTGATGATTGGTTGCGCCCAAATGGGCATGCACTTTGTTGCCTGCGCGCCCGAGCAGTATTTCCCCAACGCGGAGCTTGTGGACAGATGCCGGGCAATCGCGCAGCAAACCGGCGCCACGCTTTGCTTTGAAACCGATCCCGGGAAGGCGGTTGGCGGCGCTGACGTGATCTATACCGATGTATGGGTTTCCATGGGCGAGCCGGAAAGCGTATGGGCGGACCGTATCAGAGAACTTACGCCATACCGGGTAACCATGAACCTGATGGAGCAGGCCGGCGAGCAATGCTTCTTTATGCATTGCCTACCTGCATTTCATGATCTGGAAACCACCGTTGGACGCGAAATATGGGATAAATTTGGGATCGATTGTATGGAAGTAACCGACGAGGTGTTCCAGAGCCAACGTTCTATCGTGTTTGACGAGGCGGAAAACCGCATGCACACCATCAAGGCGGTTATGGCAGCCACGCTGTAAAAATGGTTTATCTGCAACCGTGCAAAGGAGAAACTTATGCTTACACAGGAACAACGTCTGAAAATGCTCGAATGCCCCTCCGAAAAGGTTGATCTGGTGCTTGACACCGATGCCTATAACGAAATCGACGATCAGTTTGCTATTTCCTATGCCATCAGGGCCAATGAAAAGCTCAACCTGAAGGCACTGTATGCCGCGCCGTTTTTCAATCACCGTTCTCAAAACGCTGCTGACGGCATGGAGCGCAGCTATCAGGAAATCCTAAGGCTGCTTGCATTGTGCGGGGAAGCAACGCCCACCTTTCGTGGCTCCACAACGTATCTGCCCGACGAGCATACGCCTGTTATTTCGGATGCGTCCAGGCATCTGATTGAGTTATCCAGAGGATACTCGCCTGTAAACCCGCTGTATGTGGCTGCCATTGGCGCCATCACAAATGTGGCTTCTGCGCTGCTCATGGCTCCAGAAATTGCGGATAACATGGTGGTTATCTGGCTTGGAGGCCATTCGCTGGAGTGGCCTGACAATGCCGAGTTCAACATAAAGCAGGATGTGGCCGCAGCTCGTGTGGTTTTTGGCTCCGGCGTGCCGCTGGTTATGTTGCCCTGCATGGGCGTGGTAAGTTCCTTTACTACAACCGGGCCGGAGCTTAACCACTGGCTCAAGGGCAAAAACGCCCTGTGCGATTATCTGATCAAGAACACGGTAGACGAGGTAAACACCTATGCAGAGGGCCGGGTGTGGAGCCGCGTTATCTGGGATGTTACTACCATTGGCTGGCTGCTAAACGATTCAGGCCGTTTTATGAACGAGAAGCTGATTCCCACTCCCATTCCCGAGTATGATCACCACTATGCGCAAAGTTCGTCCAGACCGCTTTGCAAATATGTATACCATATTCATCGAGATGCGCTGATGGAAGACCTGTTTACCCATTTGATTCGCTGATCTGCAAATCAAAAACCCCGACGGATGTGCTCCGTCGGGGTTTTTAGTTGTTTGCTTTAGCACAACAAAACCACCAGCAGAGCTGGTGAGTAGAAAAAAAG
>JAEDGL010000015.1 GCA_016297535.1 Clostridia bacterium
TATTATACCAGCTATTGGCGCTCGTGCATATCACGAATTAATCAGTGTTTCCCTAGATACAAATCACACCGTGATCCACCTCATGCCATCTTTCAAGAGAAAATAACATAGAACATCTTTGGCGTATATAGTATTGCATAAAACTTTCTTGTTGGAGCGGATGACAATGAAAATGCTCTCGCATTCCAACAAATGCGTAGGCAAATAGATTGGCAAATGCCTTCATAAATTCCATCAGCCTATGGTATTGCAAAAAGCTCATTAACATCCCAATGGATCGGCTGTTCATGAATATCCAGAAATTCATACGGACGCTCAAGCGGCAAAGGCTGCCCGCAGCAGTCATCATTTCCTGTTCTCACGCCAAAGGGGCGTTTTTCACGAATGGCACGGATGTAGCTGTAAAGATCATCCCAGGGTTCCTCGAATACAACCCCGTATAATTCTCTGTTTCTGCCAATCCAGTGCATATCCGTACCGGCGGTAATGGGATAGCCGTATTTTTTGGCGAATGCGGCGCCGTACACATCAGCCGGGGCCTTGTTGCTGCTGTTAAAGGCTTCTACAGCATGAACACAGGTGTTCAGGGTAATCTTGCGCACATAATCACGCACACGGAAGGGATGCGCAAGCACAATACAGCCGCCTATGGCGTTGATCTGGTCATACCACTGTCTGCGCGTCCATGAAGGCGCATCCGGATGGTCGAGAAGCCACTGCTTATCAGGCCCATAAATCAGGCATTCATCATTGGCAAACTGCTGCTCGATACCAAAATACACCTTGAACCCTCGGCGGATTCCTTCATCCAACGCCTCTTCGTAGCCGCGGCAATATGCATCCACCTGATCTTTCCATGGCGCGTTCCGGTCCGGCACATAGCTGGTGTTCCCGGCGAAGTGATCCGTTACAACAATACCATCATATCCCTGATCCATGTAAAAGGGGATGTATTCCCTTGCAGGCGTTTGACCGCAAAGGCTGCTTTCATCCGTATGCAGATGTACCTCGTAGATGTATGACATGTTTGTTCCCTTGCCTCCGTTGCTGCAGGCGTACCTTTTGTATTACAGCACCTTTACCTTTTTGTGATAACCGTGGAGCATGTACTGACGCAGCATGCCGGGCCAGTCGGTCTGGATCATATCCACGCCGCGGTCGATCAGCCAGCCCCAGCCTTCATCGGGCTTGCCGGCTACGGAAATATCATCGTTGTGTCCAGCAGCATGCACCGTCTTGTAGTTGAACACAATGGCGTTGTACCACACCTTCAAGCCCATCTTATGCATTTTTTCGATGTATTCAGGCTGGGCGATCTGTGCTTCCTCATGGTTGAAGAGGGATTCCGTGCCCAAATAGCGCAGATTGCGCTTGAGCAGCATTTCGGAAACCTTATCCTCGTTGCGGGCGAAAATCATATAAGGCAGATCGGGCGCTACATCTTCCACGCACTTGAACCATTCTTCCTTTGCTTCCGTTTTCACCAGCACCTGATCCTGCATTTTGTGCCTGCGCACAGCAGCGGCAATTTCGGCGGGGCAATCCGGGAACTTGTCGATGTTCACGATGCAGCGGTCTTTCAGCTGTTCCAAGGTTTCATCCAGCGTGCTTACGCCAAGCTCGGTAACGGCGGAATCGTAGTTGTAGAAGCGCAGCTTGCGCACCTCGTCAGCGGTCATTTCGCTGATCAGGCGCTCACTGTGCAAAAAAACGGGCTCTGTGCGAGGATGGAACGTGAACAGTTCGCCGTCCAGGCTCTTGCTTACGTCAATTTCAACAATATCAGTGCCCTGCGCCAAAGCGGCCTCATAGGCAACCCATGTATTACAGGGAATGTTACCGGAAGAAGCGCCTCGATGCGCAGCAATCAGGGGCATTTTCATAATAATATTTCCTCCTTGTTGTATGATGCAGACTCCGAGGCTGTAACGCACTCGGAGTCTGATAGGTTTGATCAGCCTTTGATGGAGCCCATCATGATGCCCTTCTCGAAGAACTTCTGGATCATGGGATAGATGACCAGCAGCGGAACAGCGGAGATCACGATGATGGCATACTTGAGGGATTCGTAGAGCAGCAGAGTGTTGGCGTCGTCCACGCCGTAGGTTTCGGCCATGTCGCCCATCTGGCTCATGATCAGGATCTGGCGCAGAAGCACCTGCAGAGGCATCATTTCGCGCTTGCGCAGGTACATCATGGCGTCAAAGTAGCTGTTCCAGTGGCCAACGAAGTAGTACAGGGTGATAACGATCAGAATGCTCTTGCTCAGCGGCAGGATGATATCCAGCATGGTGCGGAAAGGCGAACAGCCGTCAATGGAGGCTGCCTCGCGCAGTTCGGCCGGTATGGACTGGGTAAAGTAGTTGCGCATAATGAGCATGTTGGTGGCATTGATGGCGCCGGGCAGCAGCACGGACCATACCGTATCCAGCAGGCCGAGGGAGCGGATATTCAGGTAGGAGGGAATCATGCCGCCGGAGAAGAACATGGTGAAGGTGATGAGGAAGGTAACGAAGTTTTTGCCCTTCAGATCCGGCATAGACAGCGGATATGCGGCGCAAATGGTAAGCAGCAGGTTGATTACGGTACCGCTGGTGGCATAAATGATAGTGTTCTTGTAGCCATTGATGATGTCCGCGCTGGCGAACACACGGCGGTAGCTGTTCACGTTCAGCCCCACAGGCCAAAGCACCACTTCGCCGCTCAGAATCTTGAGCGGTTCAGACAAAGAGGCAGCCAGCACGTACAGCAGCGGATAGAGCGTAACACACGCAATGAGAATGGCAATGCCGTTGATGCACCACTGGAAAATGCGGTCGCCGCGGGTTACACGTTTATTCATGAATGCTCCTCCTTTCCTTAGAACAGGCTGGTTTCGGACACGCGCTTGGAGATGCCGTTCACCAGCATAAGCATGGCGAAGCTGACTACGGAGTTAAACAGGCCAATGGCCGTTGCATAGTCGTAGTCCATCTTTTCCAGACCGATCTTGTAGGTATAGGTGGAGATGACCTCGGATACGCTCAGGTTCAGGTCATTCTGCATGGCATACGCTTTTTCAAAGCCAACGTTCAGCACCTTGCCGCTTTCCAGGATCAGCATGATCACGATGGTGGGAATGATGCTGGGAAGGGTGATCTTGATCAACTGCTGCCAACGGTTGGCGCCGTCCACTTCGGCAGCCTCGTAGAGGCTTACGTCAATGGCGGCCAGAGCAGAGATAAAGATGATGGCGTTCCAGCCGCAATCCTTCCAGATGGCGGAGATAATGTACATTGTACGGAAGTACTTTGCACGGCCCATCAGATACAGCGGTTCCTCCCATATGCCAAGCCGTACCATGACAGAGTTGATAATACCTGTTGACGGCGAGCACATGGACATCATCATACCAACCACAACGATGGTGGATACGAAGTGAGGGGCATAGGTGATGGTTTTGATGGTGTTCTTAAAACGGTTGTTCTTGATTTCGTTGATGAGCAGAGCCAGAATGATGGGGAACGGGAAGCAGAAAATAATGCTCAGGAAACCGATCACAAGGGTGTTCCAGATCATGGTAAAGGACTGGGACGAGGAGAAGAAACGGTCGAAGTTCTTCAGGCCGATCCACGGGCTGCCCCAGATACCTTTGTTAAACTTGAAGTTGCGGAAAGCGATCTGTGCGCCAGCCATCGGCACATACTTAAAAATGAAATAATAGGCGATCACCGGAATCAGCAACAGATAGAGCTGCCAATACTTGGTGAGCGATTTTTTCCATGCTCTTTTCCAGTTCATATGAGTTCCTCCTATGTGCGAGGGCTGAATGCAGCTTTAGAATAGGGAGAATCGTACCGAAGCACGATTCTCCCCTTGCAGACATATGCCTGCGGAATGGATTAGAAGGCGCCGCCTTCGTAGATACGTTCAACAGCAGTCTGGTAAGCACCCAGCAGCTCGTCAGCGCCCATGCTGTTCACATTGGCAACGAAATCGTTCCAGGTGTCATCGTTCAGCTCAACTTCACCGGCAACAGCCTGAGCGAAGAAGTTGTTGATGAAGGACTTGATGTCGGATTCGACGGTGGAAACCACCTCGTTCTCTTCCTCGGTCCAGGCGAAGATGGGCCACACGGTGGGAATGGTGTAGTTGATCATGCTCTTCGCGGTAGCAGCGGGTTCATCGCTGTACTCGCCGCCCCACATATCAGAGTAGAAGGCAGCAGGCACGCGGCCGCCGGGCCACATGGCGAACAGAGAGATGAAAGCGTCCTGAGACATATCGTCGGTGCGGCGGGCAGCGCAAGCGTCGGTCCAGTAGCCCTTGCCGTCTTCCTTGATTTCCCAGTCGATACCTTCCTGACCAACCAGCATGAAGCGGCTGCCCTCGAGGCCGTAGAAGTAGTCAACCCACTGCACAGCCAGCGCGGGATTTTCGCAAGCGGTGGTTACGCAGAAGTTGCCGGTGGAGTGCAGGTTGGAACGAACGTCGTTGAAGTAGCCGGTGCCATCGGGGCCCAGCAGGGGCTTCTTGAGGCCAACGTAATCGTTGATCTTCTCGTTGGAGATCATGGAAGCGGTGGTGTGCAGCACGATGCCCAGAGCATCAGAGGTGGCCAGAGCGCCGGCATTGTTGGTGCCGTTGGTGAACAGCTCCTGGTCCAGCAGCTTTTCGCTGTACAGCTTGTTCAGGTAAACCAGCATTTCGCGGGCTTCGTCGGCGATGCCCCAAATGCGCAGCTCGTTGGTTTCGGGATCAACGTCCACAACGTTGTGATGGTTGCCGCGGTTGCGCAGGTTGTAAGCGCCGCCGATAATCTTGTACAGGGTGTCGGCAGTACCTACCAGAGGCACCTCGTCAGCTTCGCCGTTGCCGTTCATGTCGCCGTCGCGGATGGCAACCAGCAGGTTGTACAGGTCATCCAGAGTGGTGGGCTGCTCCATGCCGGCCTGCTCCAGAGCGTTCTTGTTGATGAACATCTTGGAGGGCACGCGCATTTCGGGAGCGATAACAGCCTGGGGCAGGCCGTAGATGGCGCCGTCGGGAGCGGTGATGGACATGCGGATGTCGGGATACTGCTCCATCAGAGCGGTGAAGTTGGGGGCATACTCTTCCAGGTAGGGAGTCAGGTCAACCAAGAAGCCCTGATCGCCCCACTCATACAGCTGCACGTTGGAGAGGTTGCCGCGGAAGATGACGTCGGGCAGCTCGCCGCCGGCGATGGTGGCAGCCAGAGTGTTGGCGAACACGCTGGGATCGTAGTTGTCGAACTCAACGTGGATGCCGGTCATTTCCTCGTAGGCCTTCATGTTGTCAACATTGGCAAAGTCCTGACCGGGGAAGAACGCGGGAGTACGGGAGAGGAACGTCATGGTAACGGGTTCCGTGGTGAGGGGGAATTCCGCCAGAGCGGTGCCGCTGACGAACATCATCGCAACCAGCAGCAGAGCAACAAGCTTCTTCATTGGGGTACCTCCTGTTTTATTTTTATTTTTACCGGAATCCTCCGGTAAGAATCAAGGGGGATAGATCACAGGCCGCGCCTGTTCATATAGGTGCGCAGATGCAGCGGCCAGTCGGTCTGGATCAGGTCGTAGCCGCGATCCAGCAGCCAGCCCCAGCCTTCGTCTTCGCGGCCAACAACGGAAATGTCATCGCTGTGTCCGGCTGCCAGCTGGCGCATGTAGTTGAAAACAATGCTGTTGGCCCAAAGGATGAGGCCCTTGCTGTGCATATCCTGAATGTATTCCGGCTGGCACAGCTGGGAATCCTCGGTGGCGAAGCACACTTCCGCGCCAACGTAGTTGATCCTGCTGTTCAAAAGCCAATCCGTGTATTCATCCTTCTCGGTCAGCACGGCCATAAAGGGCAATTCGGGCGCAGTCTGCTCCAGCTCTTCCAGCAAAGGCTGCTTCACATCAAACTTGACAAGGCACTGCTCCTGAATGTTATGACGGCGGATGCATTCCGCAATCGGCCCCATATTGAGCACAAACTTATCTACATTGATGTAGCAGCGGCCTTTCAGATGTTCAAACACCTCATCAAGCGTATAAATGGGATGGGTGGTCTTCACCAGATCCTCGTTATAGAAACGCAGATGGCGAATGTGATCGTCCGTCAGGTTGCAGAGGCGGTCGCGGATCTGCAGATGCGGGAACTCGTTGCCGCCATGGAAGCAGTACAGGGTGCCGTCCAGGCTGCGTTCCACATCCAGCTCGATCATATCCGCACCGTCGTTGATGGCGGCGTCAAAGGAAGCCAGCGTGTTGCAGGGAATGTTGCCAGTATTGCTTCCGCGATGCGCCACAATCATCGTGCGGCTGCGGGCATCCTTGAGAAAATCAAATTTCTTTTCCATAAACCAAACGACTTCCTTCCGTAAGGTTTCATCGGCAGAGCCGCTTTGATGTACGCCTGATCTGATTTGTTTATTTTAGCATGCTTTGCACAAAATCGCAATCCTTTTTCCGCGCAACAGCAAATTTTTGTCCAATAAGGCGGATTAGTTACCCCTCCCCGACAACTTTTGCCAGCTTTTCGGCAATTTCCGGGATGGTGCAAAGGGCGCTCTCCAGCGTGGCCGCGCCGGTGGTGAGCGTAAGCGTACGGAAGCCCACTTTTTCGGCAGCCGCTGTGTTCACGGCCATATCATCCACAAACAGGCACTCCTCCGCCTTCAGCCCGTAGCGATCCAGCAGCAGCTGATAAATGGCAGGGTCGGGCTTGAGCAGCTTTTCCTTGAAGGAAGCCAGTCCGCCCTTTAATTCGTGAAGAATCGCATGGTTCTTCATCATGGTTTCATAATCCATGGGGTTGGTATTGGAGATGTAGTACAGATTGTATCCCGCCGCCTGCAGCTTGTGCAGCGCAGTCTTCACCGGCTCGGGAATGGTGAGCCATTCGCTGCATTCAAACAGAATCCGGCGCAGCAATTCCTTCTTTTCGGGATACATTTCGCAGAGCCGTTCAAAGGTATCCTGCCGGTCGCCATTGCCGATATCCGCATCCTTCCACGGTTTGCTTTCCCAGATCAGGTTACGCAGCTCCATGGCCTCTTCATCGCTCTGCACATATTTGCGCAGCTGTTCCTCCGGCTTGAAAACCACCAGTACATTTCCAAAATCAAACACCAGATTTTTCAGCATTGTACCAGCTCCCTTCGTTTATTCATACAGGCTGTATTGAGCCATTTTGGCTTCGAATGCCTTTGCTTCCTTCTGCCAGCCCGCCAGAATGTCGTCCGCGCTCTTTTCATTCAGGCGCACTTCATCCGTGCCGGTTTCCACATCAATGTGCCAGCGGCCGTTTTCCGGTTCCTTGAAGCGGAATTCCGATGGGTACAGCGTTTGCAGTGTCCGGATGATTTTGACGCCCAGCTCCACCGGCTTCACGCTCCTGCGGTCCAGCACATGAATCTGCACGCCCGCACACACCTCGCCGGGATACTTGAAGAACGTAGGGATGAAATACGCCTCGCTGAAGCGCACGGCAGGCAGATGCAGCGCTTCCAGCGCTTCCCGCAGCTCAAAGGGGTTGATGTAAGGCGCTCCGAACTGCTCAAACGGACGGGTGGTGCCGCGTGCATCCGTTACGTTGGTGCCTGCAAGCATGCATGTGCCGCTGTACAGCACAATGGCATTCTGATTGGGCAGGTTGGGGCTCGGGCACACGAACGGCAGCCCGGTATCCTCAAAATACATGCTGCGGTTCCAGTTTTCCACCGGGATGATGTGCAGATCGCAGTCAAGTTGATATTCCTGCTGATAAAACAGCGCCAGCTCGCCAAGGGTCATGCCGTGGCGGATCGGGATCTGTGTAAGGCCGATGAACGAAAGGTTTTCCACTCTGTGGCAGTTGCCCTCAACAGCTCCGCCGATGGGATTGGGCCTGTCCAGAACAATGCATTCCTTCTGTGCCTTTGCGCAGGCTTTCATCACAAAGAACAGCGTGGAGGGATAGGTATAGTAGCGCGAGCCCACGTCCTGAATATCAAACACAATGGCGTCCACCCGATCCAGCGCCTCCTGTGAGGGCAGATAGAGCGAATTGTGCAGCAGCTTTGAATCCGTAATGCTGCATTCATCCGAAAACAGGCTGTACACCGGCAGACCGGAATGCACATCCACATGATTGCTGACATTCACGCCGCCCTGCAGCTCTCCGCGCACGCCATGCTCGGGCGCAAACAGCGTGGTAATATGATACCGTTCCTTCAGAATCTCAATGCTGGATTGGTAATTGCTTCCGATGCCGGAGGAACTGGTGACCAAGCCGAGTCTTTTGCCGGACAGAATGGATGCAAACGATTCTATCCGATCAATGCCGTTGTGTGTCATGTTTCTTTTCTCCTTCGTGGTTTTCCAGGAAGGACTCCTTTTCTTCTGAATCTATTATATCAGAGCATTTGCCGGCTGAACATTTCAAAATCGTCAAATCGGATGAACAATTGTGCAAAAAGTGCTGACGCTTTATTTCTTTTTGCGCACAGCCTTTTCCATGACAAGCCCTGTGGCATAGTCCTTTTGGCGGTATTCACCGGGCTCGTTTTCCGGCTGACGGGTATAGCCATCCACATTCCAGTCCGGTTCGTACTCCGGCCGCCACGGACGGCATTTCCACTGATAACCGCGGAAGGGATCGCGCGTCTGGTTCATCCAGTCAAGGATCCTGTCGTGCAGCTCGTTGCGAACCTCGGCATAAGCCGGATCGTTGATCAGGTTGTGCAGATCATAAGGATCCTTCTGCACATCATACAGCTCATCGCTGTCCGTCAGGTGGAGGGCCAGCTTATACTGATCCGTCACAATGGCGCGCATAGGCTGCAGACCGCCAAAGCCGTCGTGATCGCGTTCGTAGCGGTTGAACTCCACAAACGCACGGCCTTCCTGCTCCTTTTTGCCTTCCGCCAGCACAGGCAACAGGCTTTCGCCGGTGAATGACTGCGGTATTTCCACACCCATATAATCAAGAACCGTAGCCGGAAGATCCGCATGGGAGACCGTTTGCTCCACCACCGCGCCCTTCTTTACGCCGGAACCGGCAAAAATGAGCGGGACACGGGCAATTTCATCATATACAGACGCTCCCTTGTGGCTCAGACCATGCGCGCCCAGAGCCGCGCCGTGATCCGAGGTGAACAGCACCAGCGCATCCGGCAGCTCAGCCCGTATATGTTCCATAATACGCCCGATCTCCGAATCGATATAGCTGTTGCAGGCCAAAAGGCGGGCAGGCAGCGCGGCATTGGTCGGCTGCTTGGCCCACACCTTCTGATACAGCGGCTTGCCTTCCAGTGTATCGTGATACGCCGGGGTATCGGGCATGGCGCAGTTCCCGTACATGGAGGCATACGGCTGGGGGCAAAGTGAGGGGCCGTGGGGTTCATCAAAAGAAACCGTCAGAAAGAATGTCTCATCCCGGTGCTCATCCATATAACGCAGCGCGCGCTCCGCACAGCGGTGACCATAGGTGAAGGACGCATCAATGCCTCCGTTTTCCATGTTTGTTTTCGGTTTGCGCGAACGGAGGCGGGTTTCGTCATCCTCCAGTTCATCCAGATAGCGCTTCATATCATACCAGTAATCGGGATCCCAGCCAGGCGGGCAGACGCCATAGCCGAAATAATCGCCGCCATCCAGATGCCATTTGCCAATATAGCCGCACGGAATCCCCTTGGCGGACAGGCGCTGGCCGATGGTTTTGATATCCTCGCCCAGCGGCATGCAATTTCCCCACGAGCCGTTTTCATGCGGATAAAGCCCTGTAAACAGCAGTGAACGCGCAGGGCCGCACACCGGCTGTGCGCTGTAGGCGCGTTCGAAACGCACGCCATCCGCCGCCATCGCGTCCAAATGCGGCGTATGCACACCGGGAAAGCCATAGCAGCCCACCATGTCAAAGCGGGTTGTATCGGTCATAATCCAAATCAGTTGCTTTTTGGGCTTCATCCTGTTCATCGTCCTTTCCCCATCATCGCTACGGTATCCATACCAACCGGTTCGCGGCGCCGCGAACCGGTCTTAGAGTCCCGTCAACAGGGTATCACCATTTCCGCAATTATGCAATATTTTTGAAGGAAGATCCTCTTGAGCGTTTCGATGCCGGAAAAGGGTTCTATTTCTCCTTACTTTGCAAACTTTGAGTCAATTGTGCATGTCTTTTGCTCAAATGTACTTTGCAAATGATTGCAAATATGATATGTTTGATTCAGGAAACACGTTGCCGGAAAACACCATTGCAAAGAGCGTACGCGAAGATTTCCTTTTCTGAATCTCTTCGATCAGCTCTGTATTCAAGGAATCAAAACCTTCTTCGACGCTTTCTCTCATACTGAAAAGCATAGCTTCTCTGTTTGGGACAAAGGTGAAGCAAGGGTTTGAAAATAAAAAGGAGGACGAACCCATGAAGAAACTCGTTGCTTTGTTCCTCACGTTGGTAATGGCGATAAGCCTTACCCCCCCCGCACTTGCTGCTGACTGGACTGCGCCTTACGAAGAGCCTGTAAAGGCTACGTTCGGCTTGGACGCAAGCGGCTGGCAATTCCCCGAAGGCGAGGCAATCGATAACAACTACCTCACCGCATGGATCCAGGAAGCCTTCAACATTGAATTTGAAAGTGCCTGGGAAACCACCGAGCTGACCACTCGCGTGAATCTGGCCATGACCGACGGCGAATTCCCGGATTTCTTCCTGGTTTCCGGCACCACCGCCAAGCAGCAGATCCGTCAGCTGATTGATGCGGGCTATGTGCAGGATTTGAGCGCTGCCTACGAAGAGTATGCCAGCGATCTGCTCAAGGACGTTGTCAACTCCTACGGCGGCCTGGATGTTGTGGCTCCCGCTTCCGTACGCGATGAAGACGGCGCCATCTACGCCTTCGGCAACCTCTCCCCGGGCGGCGAATACGCTCTGGTTTGGGTGCGTACCGACTGGCTGGAGCAGCTGGGTCTGGAAAAGCCCACCACCATGGATGAGCTGCTGGATGTGGCTCGCGCCTTCCGCGACGCCAAGCCCGCAGGCGACAAGACCGTTCCCATTGAAATTACCAATACCCACAGGGATGTGTACAACCAGCACACCGGCACCTCCTGGTTCTGGCAGAATTTCAGCGCCTCTCCCGGCAACTGGTACCAGAACGAAAACGGCGACTATGTATACGGCTCCGTGCAGCCCGAAGCCCGCGACGGCCTCGAGTTCTTCGCTCAGCTGTATGCCGAGGGCCTGCTCGATAAGGAATGGGCCACCAAGGATTATACCGCTTCCGTTGGCGCAGGCAACTGCGGCATCCTCACCGGCCCCTGGTGGATTGGCGCCTGGCCGCTGAACAACACCAAGATCAACAACCCCGACGCCGAGTGGGAACCCCTGTGGATCAAGCATGAGGATGGCGCCTTCCACGGCCTTACCCCCGACGCCACCACCGAGAACCGCTACTATCTGTGCCGCGCCGGCTATGAGCATCCCGAAGTGCTGATCAAGATGATGAACTTGGCCGCCGAACAGCAGAACCTGTACAACATTGAAAAGTATGACACCTTCGACGCTGTTATCCCCAGCGATGTGCTCAACCATTATTACAGCATCGGCTTCTACCGTCTGGACTGGGGCGCTTGGCCTCTGTCTCTGAAGATCCGTTACAGCGATCAGCTCTCCCGTATGGGCGTTGTGTGGAACGACCTGGTGGAAGAAGTGAAGGCTGGCAAGGATATTCCTGCGTTCGCCATGGAATCCTTCGACGGCAAGCTGATTGTGGACTACATGAACGGCGTTGATAACTCCGACGGCGGCATGCATGTATATACCAAGCTGCTGGCGCTGAACCTGATCAAGGACAATCAGCCCGACGCTATCATGAAGACCCTTTACAACCCGGCTCCTACCGATACCATGGAACTGGCCTGGACCACCCTGACCGACCTTGAGAGTCAGGTATACACCAAGATCATCATGGGCGAAGAACCCATTGAAGCCTTCGATCAGTTCGTTGCGGACTGGTATGCTCAGGGCGGCGAGATGATCACTGAAGAAGTAAACGATCAGGCCAAGGGCAAGTAATTTGGAAATGCAACGTGGGGTGAGTTCGCTTTCGGGCGGGCTTACCCCACCCTTCCTTCTACCGTTCCATCCATGCCAATCTAAAAGGAGCTGACCGCCGTGAGCCAAGCAATAAAAACAGGCACAAAACCCAAAAGCCGAAGCAGGTATTCCATTCTGGATCCCACCCAGCGCACCTATCACCTGATGCTGCTGCCCGGCATCATTCTCCTGCTCATTTTCTCCTATACTCCCATGGTGGGTATTGTGATGGCCTTCCAGAAGTTTATTCCCGCCAAGGGCATTTTCGGCTCTAAATGGGTAGGTCTCAAAAATTTTAAGTACATTTTCTCGCTCCCCAACACATGGACCCTCTTTGGCAATACGCTGTATTTTGCTATTGCCAATATCATTCTTGATTTGGTCGTTCCGCTTGTTTTTGCCATCCTGCTGAACGAAATGCGTCACGCGCGCATGAAAAAGGCGATTCAGACCTTTGTGTATCTGCCTAACTTCCTGAGCTGGGTTCTTTTGGCGGAAATTTTCCGTCAGATGTTCGCGCTCAGCGGCCCGGTGAATGTGTTCCTCAGCAATTTGGGCATAGAACCGATCTATTTTCTGGGCAGCAACGAAACCTTCCGTCCCTTTATCGTCATTTCCAACTGCTGGAAGGGTTTCGGCTATTCTTCCATCATTTACACCGCTTCGGTGCTGAACATTGACCCCGGCCTGTACGAAGCAGCGCACATCGACGGCGCAACCCGTTTCCAGCGTATCTGGAATATCACGCTTCCAGGCATGGCCAGCGTGATCATCCTGCGTCTCACACTTTCGCTCGGTTCGGTGCTGAACGCTAACTTTGACCAGATCTTCAACCTGTACAATACGCTGGTTTATGATACGGGCGACATCATTGATACCTATGTATATCGCATGGGCATTCAGCAGGCGCAGTTCTCCATTTCCACTGCTGTTGGCCTGATCAAATCCGTAATCAGTTCCACGCTGATTATCGCATCCTATGGTCTGGCAGGTAAGTTTGCCGGTTACCGGATCTTCTGAGGAAGGAGGAAGAAATCATGCAAAAAACCGTCAAAAAGAAAAAATGGATCATGGATCGCATGCTCCCCGGCGATTATGTAATTTACGCCATCCTCTTCTTCTGCGCGCTGATCTGTCTGCTGCCGGTATGGAACGTGGTTTGCATCTCCTTCAGCAACGCCTCCGCCGCCATGGCAGGCGAGGTGGGTTTCTGGCCGGTGCGTCCCACGCTTGCCTCCTATGAAGAGCTCCTTTCCGACAGCCAGTTCCTGAGATCGTTTTCCGTTTCCGTTCTGCGCGTGATTTTGGGTACTTCCATGTCGATGATCCTCATGTTCTTCATGGCCTATCCGCTCTCCAAGAGTCCGCATGAGTTTCCGTGGCGCAACTTCTACATGTGGTTCATCGTGATCACCATGCTCTTCAGCGGCGGCCTGATTCCCACCTACATGGTGGTAACCAAGCTGGGTATGCGCAACACCATTTGGGCGCTTACGGTTCCGGGCGCAGTGTCCACCTACAACACCATTCTGATGATGAACTACTTCCGCGGCATTCCCAAGGAACTGAGTGAATCTGCAGCCATTGACGGCGCTACGCCTATTAAAACGCTGTTCTACATCTTTTTGCCTGTGAGCGTTCCTGTTACCGCTACACTCACGCTGTTCTGCGGCTTGTGGCACTGGAACGATTACTTCCAGGCGATGATTTACATTGATAAAGTTGCGGACTACCCGGTGATGACCTACATCCGTTCGCTGAGCTTTGACCCGAGCAAGCTCAATGGTCTGCCCGCCGAGGAGCTTCGCCGCCGCGCCGAAATGGGCTCTGCAACGTTCAATGCTGCCAAGGTGGTTGTGGCCATGGTTCCCGTTCTGTGTATCTATCCCTTTGTTCAGAAGTACTTCGTCAAGGGTATCATGCTGGGTTCTGTAAAGGGCTGATTTTACTTTTGCTATTTCTTTCCTATCATCCCTCATCGTCATTTTAGGAGGAAAACATTCATGAAGCGTACGATCCAGTCTCTGAATGGTCAATGGTCCTACTCCATCAACGGCAAGGACACCGGGTTTATCACCGTTCCCTTTTCCGCGCGCTGCGTGGGCGATTCGCTTTGCTCGCTCACCTTTGACGCCGCCCAGAAGGCTCCCCATACCATGCTGTGCTTTGAAGGCATCACCTACGAGGCAGTTGTTACCCTCAACGGCACGGAATTGGGAAAAATGGTTCCCTACAGCTATTACGCCTTTGATGTAACCGATCTTCTGCTTGAAAAAGGCAACAGGCTCAGCGTTGCGCTCAAGGACATGAATCTGCCCTTCGGCCCTTCGGAGGGCTGGGAAAATTATGGCGGCATTATTCGCGAGGTCTATCTCACCGCTACCGACGAGGTGTGGATTGACGATATCATCTGGCGTACCGAAGTTGCCGAGGACGTAAGTTCCGCCACTGGCAGCATTCAAGTGCTGCTGGGCGGCGGCGAAAGCAGCGTGTGCGCTGTGCTCACCGATCGCTACGGCTTTGAGGTGGCGCGCGGCTGTGCGGAAAGCAAGGCCGGAAAAGCAGAGCTTGCATTGGAAGTGATCCACCCCAACCTGTGGAGCCCAGACAGCCCCTATCTGTATACCCTCACGGTGTATGCGGGCGAGGACTCCGTCACCCAGCGCGTTGGCTTCAAAACGCTGGTCATCAAAGGTCAGCGCTTCTATCTGAACGGTCAGCCGCTGTTCTTCAAGGGCATCTGCCGCCATGATATGTGGGGCGAGCAGGGACATACCCTGACCGAGGAACAGATGATCAAGGACATGAAGATGATCAAGGCGACCGGCTGCAACTTTGTGCGCCTTGTGCATTATCCGCATCATCGCCGCATTGTGGAAATTGCGGATGAGATCGGCCTGATGGTGAGCGAGGAGCCCGGCCTGTGGTGGAGCGATATGCACAATCCCGATACCGTGGCAGGCGCACTGCAGGTGATGGAGCGTGTTGTGAAGCGCGATCGCAACCGCGTTTCCATGGCCTTCTGGCTGTGCTTCAACGAGTGCATCTTCACTCCTGAATTCTTGGAGCAGTCCTCCGCCTGCTGCCGTCTGCACGATCCCACCCGCTATGTTTCCGGCGCCAACTGCATGAGCATTGAAAAGACGAAGGAAGAGTTCCCGAAATACGGTTTCGATTTTTATACCCAGCATCCCTACGGTCTGGAGCTGGATCATGTGAGCCCCGGCCCCGGCCGAAGCGGCACGCTGGATGGCATTCTGGAAGCCTACAGCGACAAGCCCACCATCTTCACCGAGTGGGGCGGCCTGTATGTGTTTGAGAACCCGAAACTGTTCGAACGCTTCCAGCGTTACATGCTGGATGCATGGCGCAAGCCCGACGGCGATAAGGTGCTGGCCGGCTGCTGCTACTGGGTCTGGGCGGATATGTTCGAATTCGGCCGCGGCGAGCATGCCTGCTTTGACGGCATCCTGTGCGAAGGCCTGGTGGATATCCACCGCAACACCCGCGTGAATCTGGATCTGTTTGCCCGCCTGTACAACGGCGATGGTCTGGTGCGCGACGAGCAGAAGAAGGTAACCATCACCCCCTTCCTCGTCCCTACGGACGCCATGTCCCCCGTGGATGTATGGGCGAATGCCGATGAAGCTGCTCAGCAGGCGCTCTATTCGCAGATGCTGGCGGACAGCACGCCTCAGGCCGGCTATTATCACAAGAAAAACCGTCGTCTCACCCATGGCCCCGCGCTGCCGGAGGCACTGCGCATGATGGGCCGTCTGCCTGTGAATATCCGCGCCGGTCAGCCGCTGGTGATCAAGCCGGATGCAGAAATGGTGATTCCGGTAGGCAAGTCCGCCAAAGCGCTGTACTTCATCGGCAATGTAAGCATGCCATACGGCTATCCCGCATACGGCGTGCACGGCGAAAAGGCTGCGGAATACGAGCTGTGCTATGAGGACGGGAGCAGGCAGATCATCCCCCTGCGCAACGGCGTGGAGCTGACCACCGCGCTGGCCTCCATCGGCCCCTCCCGCATCGAGCCCACCGCGCCCGCTTTGGAAACCGCTGTACGCTACAGCTATGATCTGAACTGGGAGCATTTCGTCATTCAGCTTTTCGAAGCAGCCGCCGACTGCACCCGCAGGCTGGAAAGCATCCGCGTGCGGGTGACCAACCCCGCTTACACCCTGCTGCTCTACGGCATTACCGCTCAGGTAAAATGAAAGGACGGTTGAACGCCTTTGAAACCCACATTCCGTAACGTTTCTCTCCTCTGCCTTGCGCTGATGCTGGCGTTTCCAGCCTGCCGCGCGGAGGAGAAAAAGGCCGTTGATTATGTACAGCATCCCGAGCTGTTTGCGCCTGTGTGGGGAGACAAATATACCGCTCGCCCGGACATGCTGGATTGGGAAGAGAAAAAGGCTGCGTTCAACGATCCTGACGGGCGCGTTCTGCTGGTGGCGCACCGCGGGGACAACAATCTGTACTACCCGGAAAACTCGCTTGAAGGCGCGCTGAGCGTGATCGCCGCGGGCGCGGATATCATCGAAACGGATATCCACCTTACCAAAGACGGCGTTCCTGTGCTGATGCATGATGATACCCTTGAGCGCACCACCGACTGGAAAGAGCATGTCGGCAAAAACGGTCTGCCGGAAAGCAGCGCCGTTTGCGACTGGACCTATGAGGAACTGCTGAATCTGCGGCTCAAATCCACAGAATACCGCATCCCCACGCTGGAGCAGCTGATTTGCGTTTGCAAAAACCGTGTCTTCATCACGCTGGATAAAATCAATCAATTCGATTGGGAAAAGGATATTCTGCCGCTGATCGTGAAGCACGAAGCCTACGAAACCGTGCTGATCCCCTACACCTACTCCGTGGAACGCGCACACGGCATCCAGCAGCAGATGCTCGAAAAGTACGGCGCAGCTCCCTTCTATTTTGCCGACGCACGGAACGATGAAAAGCAAGCGCTCAGCATTGAGCAGCTGCGTGCCGCCGGGATGCCCGTCAACCTGCGCGACGGCGAAGTGGTGGGTTTCCTCTCGGAAGATTTGGCCTCCTTCTTGCAGGAAGCCAACGGAAAGTATAAAATATATATTGAAGTGCTTCGCTCCGAACATGATAAAAAACGTTTCTGGGATATCATCCTCCAGCGCGGCTACGGCTATCTGATGGGCAATCTGATCTATGCCCAGCTGGATTATTGGAAGGAAATCTACCCCGACTACACGGATCGATCCACATGGAACATCCCCGACTAAAGAACTCCAATAAAAAACAGCCGGGAGGCATATGCATGAACATTGTTGCAGTCGATATCGGCGGAACCAAAATATCGGCGGCCTGTTGCAAGGGAAAACTGTGGGCCAAAGAACAGATCGACACCCGCAGCTTCCATTCGGCCGATGAAGTGACCGGCGGCGTTGCCGCACTGGTTCAGCGCGTGGCGCAGACGGGCGGCTTGCCCTCGGTGGACGCGGTAGGCGTTGCCTGTCCGGGGCCGCTGCAGCCCTCCAAAGGACTGATCATCAACGCGCCCACGTTGGGATGGAAAAACTACCCGCTGGTAAGCGAACTGAAAAAGCGCTTGCACTGTCCGATCCTTCTGGAAAACGACGCCAACGCGGCCGCCTACGGCGAGTACCGCTTCGGCGCGGGCATAGGCTGCAAAAACATGGCCTATGTTACCATCTCCACGGGGGTTGGCTGCGGTCTCATCCTCAACGGCCGCATCGTTCAGGGCGCGCATGAGGGCGCAGGAGAAATCGGCCATCTGCATATGCAGGATGACGGCGAGCCCTGTGTTTGCGGCCGTAGGGGCTGCCTTGAGGCCTATGCCTCCGGCACCGGCATTGCCGCCATTGCCCGCAGAAAGCTCGGCCGTCCCGAATTGGATGCACGCGCCGTTGCTGAGCTTGCCCGTGCAGGCGATGAAACCTGCCTGGCCATCTACCATCAGGCGGGCAGATATCTGGGCAAGGCTTTTGCCGCGCTGCAAATGCTGACAGATGCAGGGCGGATCGTTGTTGGCGGTTCGGTTGCTGCGCAGCTGGATCTGCTGCTGCCTGAAATGCAGAAGAGTGCAGCTGCCTACAGCTACTGGGGCGACAACATCCGCGAATGGTTGAAAACGGCTTCTTTAGGCGCCGACGCCGGCTTGATGGGCGTAGGCGCTTTGGTTGAAGAACAATTAGAAAAAGGAGAATGATGGATTATGGAATTCAAAGTTGCATTGGTAGGTTTGAGCCAGTTGAGCTTCTTTGGCGACAAGCGGTCCCGCTACAGCAAGTGCGCTGCGGAGTTGGAAGTTTTCCTTCAAAACCTGAACTGCTCCCTGTACGTATACCCCGATACCGTCATCACGCCCGATGACGCCAAGAAGGCGCTGAAGACCATCAAGGCGGAAGCGCCCGATTTCCTGCTGGTTCAGTGCACCAGCTATTCCGCCGGTCATCTCGCTCAGATTTTCGGCCGCTCCGGCTACCCGCTGGGCTGGTGGGGAATCCCCGAAGGCGTGGAAGACGGCCCCGTTCCGTTCAACTCCTTCTGCTCCATCAACATGTATCAGGGCATTCTGCGTGGCTACTACAACGAAGAAAACATCCCCGCCAAATGGTTCTTCGGCGAAGTGAACGATGAGCTGTTTGCGCCCCGGATGACGGTAACCATCCGTGCGCTGCGCGCCATCAAGCGTCTGTGCACTTCGCGCATCGGCCTGATCGGCGGCATTGCTCCCGGCTTTAACGATCTGTATTTTGACGAGCGCAAGCTGCTGCGTCTGTTCCCCGGTCTGGAATATGACCGTTTGCCCGAATTTGACGATATCGCCGCGCTGGCCGAATCCTATCCCGAAAGCGAGATTGCCGATATGGCGGAAGCTTATGAAAAGGCTTCCACAGGCGTTTTCCCGGAATCTGTTAAGCATAAGATGCTCAACGCCCGCCTGCTGCGCGCTTACCGCGAGTTTGTGGCCGCCAACAAATTTGATGCAATCGCCGTTTCCTGCTGGCCCAAGTTCCAGACCCGTTATGATTACTCCGTCTGCTCCGTGGTTGGCCAGCTCAACGACGACGGCATTGTTACCTCCTGCGAGGGCGACCCGCTGAGCGCTGTGAGCATGCTGATGCTGCAGGAGCTTTCCGGAGAACCCACCATGCTGATGGATATGTCCGGCTTCGATCCCAAGGATAACAGCGTGCTGCTCTGGCACTGCGGCCCCGCCGCCAGCAACTTTGCTTCCGATGCGGGTTACCAGCTGGGCTGCAATTACAGCGGCAAGGCGCACGAGGAAGGCAAGATCACGGGCTGCGGCGTGGCGCGCGACATGGTGTTCGGCGCTGCACCCATCACCATCGGCCGTCTGACCACCGATCTGGACGGCATGCTCGTCGGCGGCGGCACCCTCATGGATCCCGAAGCCAAGAAGAGCTTCTGCGGCAGCCGCGGCTGGGCCAACAATCTGCAGCTCAAGGGCGAGGACATCAACGCCGTGGATCTTGTCAACACCATCCTGTCCTACGGTTTCTCCCACCACTACCCCATCGCCAAGGGCGATTACCAGGCCGAGCTGATGGAAATCGCCTGCTGGCTCAAGATCGGCACGCTGGACAAGGTTCCCTACAAGACCTGGATGCAAATGAAATAACAGGCTTTCATCCGTTTTTTCCTTCTCTTTATCAAAACACTCAATGCAAACGAGGAGTGAACAACTATGAATCAAAAGCTTAACATCAACGATATGCAGAAAGCGCTGCATATCGCCCGTGAAAAGGCTGGCTTCAGCACGCTGCTGGGCATCGGCCCCATGTCTCCCATGCTCCTGCAGGCCACGCTGGAGCTTTCCATGGAGCAGGATTTTCCAATCATGTTCATTGCCAGCCGCAATCAGGTGGACGCTGATGAATTCGGCGCCGGTTATGTGTCTGGCTGGGATCAGCACCGCTTCGTAGCAGCCATTGACGCCATGGCGCAGAAGATCGGCTACAATGGTCTGTACTATGTCTGCCGAGATCATGGTGGCCCCTGGCAGCGCGATGAGGAGCGCAAAGCCAAGCTGCCCGAGCAGGAAGCCATGGCGCGAGGTCTGCGGTCTTACATGGTAGACGTGGATGCTGGCTTCGATTTGCTGCACATCGACCCTACCAAGGATCCCGATTATTCCGAAGGCACCGTTCCCATGGACATCGTGCTGAACCGCACGGTAGAGCTGATTGAAAAGATTGAAGCCTATCGTGTGCAAAACAACGTGGCGCCTTTGGGCTACGAGGTTGGCACGGAAGAAACCAACGGCGGCCTTACCGGTACCGAAGCCTTCGAAACCTTCATCAAGCGTTTGTGCGCCATGCTGAAGGAAAAGAACCTGCCCACCCCGAACTTCATTGTAGGTCAAACCGGCACCCTCACCCGTCTTACGGAGAACATCGGCCACTACTCCACCGAAAACGCTCAGAAGCTGTCCGCTATCGCTGCGGAATTCGGTATGGAGCTCAAGGAGCATAACGGAGACTATCTGCCCGACCAGCTGCTGCTGATGCACCCCGCGCTGAAAGTTTCCTCCTCCAACGTCGCTCCCGAGTTCGGCGTGGATGAGACCCGCGCCTATATTGAGCTGGCCAATCTGGAAGCGCGCCTGTACGAAGAAGGCGTGCTGAAGGAGAAGGGCGATTTCCTGCCTGTTTTCCGCAGAGCCGCCGTAGGCACCGGCCGCTGGCGCAAGTGGATGGTAGGCGATGTGGGCAGCTACACCGTGGAGCAGGTGCTGGCTGATGATGAACTGACCACGCTGATCACCGATATCAGCGGTCACTACACCTTCGAAAGCGAGCCTGTTGCCGCCGTGCTGAAGGAAATGCTGGATCGTCTGGAAGCAGCCAATGTTCCCGCCCGCCGTTTCGTGCTGGACAAGATCAAGCGCAGCATTGGAAAATACGTATCTGCCTACAATCTTCGCGGCCTGAGCAGCCGTTTGCTGGATTGTGCAAACAAATAAACAAGGCGCAGCAAGGAGCCTCTCGGCTCCTTGCTGCATTCTGGAGGGAGCGCATGAAACCCTGCCTTTTGATCGACCGCGACGGCACGATGGGCGGCGATTATTATGTCAAATATCCGCAGGATTACTATCCGTACGAGGGAACAAGGGAAGCTTTCCGCCTGCTGCGGGAAGCCGGTTTTCCGCTGATGATCATCACCAATCAATCCTGCATTGCCCGCGGTCTGGATGGCGGATATGATTTTGCCGCCGAATTCCGTGATATCGGCGCGGACGACTGGTTCATCTGTCCGCATGATACGCCGGATCACTGTCACTGCCGCAAGCCCGAAACCGGCCTGCTGGAGCTTGCACGCGATAAGCACGGTCTGGATCTGACGAAATGCTATATGATCGGCGACCGTTGGACGGACATGGTGGCCGGCGGGCGAATGGGTACGCACTTGATTCTGGTGAAAACCGGCCGGGGAATGGAAAGCCTTGGCTGCGACAGAGAAAAGTGGCTTCCCTATCAGGCGGATTACGTAGCCGAAAACCTGCTGGACGCTGCACAGTGGCTGATCGGTGTTCACCAAGCTGAATGAAAAGGTGCAGAGTCAGTCTGTACCTTTCAAGAACAAATACAGCAACGGGGGAATCGTTTTGGATTTTCTCTCTTTGAACTATACCTATCTGTCGGAAGCGATGAATGATTTTTATCAGCTGACCGGCATTCGCATTTCGTTCTGGAATACAGAAGCCGAAAAGATCATCATGGCGCCGGACGATGCCGACGGCGGCTTGAAAAACCACCTCAACGGCAACTCTGCCTTTTGCTCCAAGCTTCGAGCGATCCCGGAAATTGACGCACAATGCCATTGCTGCGATCTGCAGGCCTTGCAGCAAAATCCGCGCAAAGGCGATATACTGTACAGTTTCCAATGCGTTGCAGGTTTGACCGAGTATATTGTACCTGCCTATTTCAACAACCATCTGCTGGGCAACTTTATGTTCGGTCAAATTCGAAGTGCGCAGCCGAAGGAAAAAAGCAGCGAACTGAGGCAGCAGCTTTACCGCGATTATCAGCTTGATCCCAAAGAGATGGAATCGCTGTACGAGCATCTGCCCTGTGTGAATCACGACTTTATCATGGCTGCTGCACGCATCCTGCGCGCCATCGGCAGTCATGCTTATTATAACGGCCTTTTCGTCAGCAGCAGTCTGCCGCTCAGCAGCCGCATTTATCAATATGTGCAAACCAACTTCATGCGGCCCATCAATGTGCAGTCCATCTGCGAAGTACTGCACATCAGCCGTTCCACGCTGAGCCAGACAATGCGCCGTGAAATCGGCTGTTCGTTCGTCACCTTTGTGAATGACGTACGCATTGATAATGTTAAAAAGTGCATGCAAAACGGTATGTCCATCACCGAGGCCGCCTACAGGAGCGGCTTCCGCTCCACAAGCTATATGTACCGTGCCTTCCGGGCACGAACCGGCATATCGCCTTCTGTTTACAAAAACATGTTAAAAAATGAGGAGCTTTAATTGTTGTATGTTCATGGACACATAAGTGACATTGGCAACAGAACGTTGCTTTATTATTTATAACCATCAAGTACATTCAGTTTAGAAGCAAAGTGCTTCTATTTAGTATTATCGCCAAGAGGCTACCACCATTCTCTGCGCAAACCTTTCGTATTAACCCTGTGATTTGAGCGTTTTCAAAAAATGAACGATGTTTTTGAGTGTTATCTGCCCGCGACTGCGAAGACACAGAAAACACGGTCGTTGCAGCGCTTGGCGTATCAGTAATAGAGTATTGGCAGTTGTTGCGCCAGATGGATCAAATGGTCATAACGCGCATCCAGAAAAGACTTGAAATCAGCGCAAAAACGGTTTTGTGCAAGGTTGGGATCGTGTGCAATCCGTTCGCGTTTACAGCCGTTTCGGCAAAGACCATAATAACGGCAGCTACGGCATTCCGGTGGGACAGGCAGGGAGGATTGCACAAACGCTTTGGCAAGAGTTGAACTGCCCAGCGTGCATAGTGTTGTTTTTTGGATGTAGCCCAGTTTCCATTCGTCAAGCACGTAGAAATCACAAGGATAAATACTGCCGTCGGCCTCAACCAGAAAATAATTTCCGCATCGACCGGACATTCCACAATTTTCGGGCGGAAAACCGCGTAGCATGTTCAGCCAGTTATCGAAAGTACGAATACTTACATGATTACCTTCGAGAATACGTTGTTCGTACAAATCGAAGACAACAGTAAGAAAATGAGCATAATCACCTGGTTGTAAAGCCCATTCGGAGGGAGTACCTTCAAACGTATTCAGACAAGGAATAAATTGCAAATAGCGGTGCTCCTCCAATGCGCGGAAAACTGCTTCAGCTTGAGTGGCTACATAATGATTGACTACGCAGAGAATGTTGTAATCAATGCCTGTACAACGCAGTTGACCGATGTTTTTGCGAATGACTTCATAGGTGGGCATTCCGTAAACATCTTTGCGAAAAGTATCATGCAGCTCTGACGTACCGTCCAACGATATCCCCACCAGAAAATTTCCAGTACGAAAAATGCGCAACCATTTATCATCCAATTTTAGACCATTTGTTTGGATGCTGTTGCTGATACGCAGCCCTCTTGTATTGTAGCGCTTTTCAAATGCGATTAGTGCATCGTAAAAGTCAGTTCCAACAAGAGTCGGCTCTCCCCCTTGAAAGACAAAAGAAACGTACTGATCCGCATCAAAAAAAGCACGGCGAACCACCTTTTCCAGCAGTTTTATGCTTATCATTCCATAATTTGCCATTTTTCTGTGGGCACAGACATCTGAATAAAAGCAATAGGTGCAGCGCATATTGCATGCCCCAGATGCGGGCTTGATCATCAACGTTAAAGGTGGCATAACAGTCTCCTTTCTCTGGCTTGATAAGGACTTTTTGCTCGTTTATAACAGGAGAACGTGGGATGATGTAGAAATAAAGTATCATGTTCGTTTCGCAAAGTCAACGCCTGTGAACGCACGTATCAAACGTTTTTACGAAATAAGGTGAGAAAATGGGTATTCAGAGTATTCTTTACTTTGTGGTTTCGCTGTGCGCTTCTGTGGCCGGGGCGATTTGCGGCATTGGCGGAGGCGTCATCATCAAACCGACGCTGGATTGCTTCGGCTGGGATAGTGTAGCAGCTATCAGCTTTTTAAGCAGCTGCACAGTATTTTCAATGGCAGCTTATTCTGTAAGCAAAAACCTGCTTAGCAAAGGAAGCAAAACCAAATTGAATGTAGTACAGATGAGCCCATTGGCGATTGGTTCAATTTTGGGCGGCATCATGGGCAATCGCTTGTTTTCGTCAATCAAAAACAGTTTTGCCGCTCCTGATACCGTGGGTGCTGTGCAGGCGATTTGTTTGTTTGCTGTAACTGCTGTCGTAGTAATTTATACCATCCGTAAGCAGCAAATACGGACACGCCAGGTGAATGGACCGGTCCAAGGTGCTCTGATTGGGATGGGTCTTGGAGCGTGCTCCAGTTTTCTGGGAATTGGCGGAGGACCGATCAATTTGATGGTACTTGGTTATTTTTACAGCATGGACAGCAAAACGGCAGCTGCAAGCAGCCTGTATGTTATTTTGTTCAGCCAAGCAGCCAGCATCACAACAACATTCCTTAATGGCACCACGCCCGCTGTAAACTGGATCATCTGGGGGCTGCTGGTTGCAGGCGGCATTTGGGGCGGTGTTCTTGGCCGCAAACTAAATGCAAGGATGAGCAATGAACAGATTGACAAACTGTTCATTGGCATGATGGGTGTTATCATGTTGATTTGTGTATACAACGCGTGGCGCTTTGCAACGCTGTAAAGCAACCAAAAGGGCGCGTTGCAAAACGCCCCATAAAAAACAACGAGGGAAGGGAACCGAAAGGCTAACCAACCCTCGTTGCTTGCTTTAGAATGAATGTGTGAAAAAACCTCTAAAACAAGAACAGTATAAGGTATATGAGAGAAATGGTCAACTGTTCTTTTCATTCAACACTGAAGCAAAGGTACCGCAAAATGCACAGAAAACAAAGAAATTCCGTTCTCAGATCGGACGCATTGAAAACATGCGCTACGATCCGCAGGAAGATGTCTTTCTCTGCGCGCAGGACCGCAGGCTCCTGTGCAGGAAAGAGCAGACGGAAATGGTATCGGGTAAGCCTGTGACCACGGAATGGTACAGATACCTGTGTGATTGAAAAATGGTTATCTAACGTTGCATAGTCACAAGTACGAAAACCCGGTACAAATAGCCGAAAGCCTGACCGCTGCAAGTAGGTAATATTCCCTTATGCTTATGATGGCAGTATCATAAGGAGGGAATCTACTGATGGTATTAGAAAAACAAAAGAATCTCGCAGAAAACCTCAGAAATCTTCGTATAGCACGAGGACTTTCCTACACGGAATTCTCAAAAGAACTGGATATACCCAAAGCAACACTTCAATCCATTCTGGCAGATGGACAGACTTCCCTTCATACGGCGATTCACATTTCGGAGAAGCTATCGATACCTTTGGATACACTCACAAACAGTAGGCTTTCTTCGCAGCTGATCAAGAATTTTGATGGCTTTATGTCCAGGTTTGCCTGGTTTGATCGTTTAAATCATGAACAGCAGGAAGCCGTTTGTCATCATGTAATGGCGCTTGTTCAGCTAATGCAGGAGGGTGGGCATGAATAAACACTCTTCCATGCTGAAATCTGACCAATATATAGAGCCACATCGCATTCCTTTGTGTGTTACACATGCGCTTCGTCTTCCTTCTGGATATATATTTCCAATATGTCCGGCTTGTGGTATCACGCTGGAATGGGAGTATCAGAATTACTGTGATCGATGCGGGCAGTGCCTTGAGTGGCGCTATTACAGCAAAGCAACGGTTGTGATTTGGTCAAAAGAGTATGGCACTACGAGGTTGAATGAATAAACGGGCGCAAAATGCACCCACTCTTGCATCCATGGGTGCAATCGTCCATTGTATCAAAATCAACCGGTTTAGCCAATGGAGCTTTTTCCAAAAAGGAAAGGCTCTTTTTTATTTTTCTGGCACAAGAACATGATTCGGCGTTGCTTCGCTTTTTCTTGCCGCTTTGCATAGAAAAAGACCGTTGACTGCTTTGTCAACGGTCTGAACCTTCCGCCCGGAAGGCTGTTTGCAATGGAGCGGTAGACGAGATTCGAACTCGCGACATCCACCTTGGCAAGGTGGCACT
>JAEDGL010000153.1 GCA_016297535.1 Clostridia bacterium
TAGGTCGCTGCCGCATTCCATTTCCCCCGATCAGCTTTTGCTGGTCGGGGTTTTTTGATGTTTCTACCTGGTTTCCTCAACCGGTTTGATTCACTTTTTTAAAATCAGCTGCACAAGCAAAAACCGCCCGATTCTTTGAATCCGGGCGGTTTTGCCAGCACAGGTCAGTGACGGGTGCTGGATCACTCCTCGATGGGCTGAAACTCTCCTGCGATTTCGGGCTTGTATTTCATGCTGTCCTGCTCGGTGATGGGGCGAATGACCCGGCAGGGCACGCCCGCGGCAAAGGAATTGTCCGGGATATCCTTGGTCACCACGCTGCCGGCGCCAATCACGCAGCCCTTGCCAATGGTTACGCCGCTGCATACCACCACGTTCGCGCCCAGCCAGCAGTCATCCCCAATGACCACGGGGCGCGCGTAGCACACATGCGCGGGATTGCCCTGAGCATCCCTCATGGCGCGGCGTTCGCCGGCAATCAGGGGATGGATGGGGGTAACGATGGTCACATTGGGGCCAAAGCTGCAGTCATCCCCGATGGTAACGGGCGCGTCATCCTGAATGGTCAGGTTGAAATTGCCAAAGAACCGCTTGCCAATGTGGGTATGCACGCCGTAGTGAAAGAACACCGGCCCCTGGATAAAGCTGCCCTCGCCCATGCTGCCAACCAGCTGGCTCAGGATCTGGGCGCGCTTTTCGGTTTCATCCTCATAGGTGGCGTTGTAGTCGTTGTTCAGGTTGTGGGTGCGCAGCTTGATGGCGCGCAGGTCGGGATGGCCGGGCTTAAACAGCTGGCCGGTAAAGATTTTTTCCTCTTCGCGCATGATGGGAAAGCCTCCTTTGTATGGTGAAAACAGTATATCACAAATCCGAATCCTGCGCTATCCCGCTTTTGGCATCCTCCAGCGCCATTTTCAGCAGATCCACCTCCACCTTGAGCAGGTCGGCCTCGCGGCGGGCCTCGGCCCATTTGGCATAGGGAACCATGCCGTCGGCCGGGGCGGATTGCTGGCGGTTGAGCAGGTCAAGCAGGTTTTCCACCATGCCGTGCACGGCGGGATCGGACAGATGGGGCTTTAGGCGTTCCAAGGGCTCGCCGTTGCGGGAGGCGCGCTCGTAGCGGCGGCAGGCGGCCACGTTGTCCGGGCAGGGCAGGCCCTCCATGCGCAGCTCCTGGGCCACCTCCATCAGCAGCTCCGGCCTGTTTTTAAGGATGGAGCGGTACTTGTTTTGATAGCGCAGCATGCCCGCACGGTCGCCCTGGGCAAGCTCGGTTACACAGGCGCGCACGCTCTGGCCCTGCCCGCGGCCAATGAGCACGTGGCGCAGAAGCTGGCGTACCTCGTCGGGCGTGAAGGAGCGAAACGGCGTTTGCCTTGCGGCAAGCTCGGGCATTTCGCGCACGCGTGCATAATAGAAATTGCGGATGGAATTGGGCTTGCGCGATAATGTAACGCCCACGTCAGCAAAAACATCGCGCAGGGGCTTGCCCTGTTCCGCCGCCTCGTTGACGGCGGAAAACAGCAGATCGATCTCCTCCTGCTGCCAGCCGCCTTTGGGATGGGTTGCGGTTTGTTGAGTCATGCCTATCGCCTCCGACGGATATTGAATACATGGCTTAGTATGGAAAAACAGGGTGGATTTATGCATGAAAGATTGCATCTATCTAAGCCCGAGCAGCGTTTGTACCGGGTCCTCGCAGCGGGCAAAGCCGTCCGCGCACAGAGCAGCAAGCTCCTGCTTTGTGTGGGCGAACGCGTTGGGCAGCACGGGCTGCTGATAGGCATCCATCAGGCTTTGCAGGAGCGGATCGGGCGTGCTGCTTTCGCAGCCCGGGGCGATCAGCCCGTGCTGCAGGGCCGCCTCCTTTTGCTGCAGCAGAAAAAGCACAAAGGCCTTTGCATCCTCGCCGTTGCGGCACAGGGCGGCGTAGCGCACGCGCTGGCTTACGGCGGGCGTCAGCACACAGGCTGCGAGCGCCTCGCCCTGCTGAAGGCGCGATTGATGCTGCGCAAGCGTTTCCACCCTTGCGGGCGTATCCACGCGCGGCAGGGGCGTGGGCGACGCGCCACGGGGTACAGGCAGCGTGGTTACCCATTCATCCGGCCCGGACGATGGAACCGGCGGATCCGCGTCTGAATCAAGCAGGGAGGAGAGGAGCTGCGAACGCAGCTGCGCCGGGCAAACCGACAAAAGCTGCTGCCAGCCCACGCCCTCCGGCGTATCCGTAGCGCCCTGGCGCAAAAGCATCGGCCATGGCAGCGCAGCGGCGGAGAGCACGGCGTTGTGCTGCTGCGCCGGTTCGGCCGTGGCGGATGACAGCAGCGAGTTGGGCCTAGGCGTTGCGGATAGAGTGCTTTGCAGCCAGCTTTGCGGAATGCTCAGCACATTGGGCGCAAGCCACAGGGGTACGGCGCGCTGCACGCCCGCAAACATGCCGGAGTTTCCTATGGCATGCTCCAAAGGCAGAAACAGCTGCTCCGGCGCGGCGATATCTCCCGTTTCAAACAGCGCCACATCCGGCAGTACCGCGGTTTCGCCCGTCCATTCGTCCGCGGGAACCACCCGGAGAAAGATGCGCACGCCCTTGCGCTGCTTTTCAAACGCGGTGCAAAGCTGGTTGATCAGCTTTCGGTCTCCCACATCGCCGGGCATCAGCCATACGGTAAGCGTGCGCAGCTGAGCGGGACGCAGCCGCTCGTCGGTCCGGTCCTGCTGCACGGGCAAGCGCATCAGCCCCGGCATGGCGCACAGAAGCGCAGCCGTAAGCAGCAGGGCGCTCAGAACCCCGGCATGCCGCATATTCATCACCTCTGACATAGCATATGTATCCAAAATTTGCGTAATGACTGGAAAAAGACTTGATTTTTCCGATGTTCAACGGTATGCTAATTTTGAAATGGTTGCTCTGGAGGAACGAAATGCTGAAACGTTTGCTTGCCATTCTGGCTTTGATTTGTCTGCTGCCCGCGCTTGCCCTGGGAGACGAAGCCCCAACGGTGATCAATCTGGTGGCGGATCCAACCGCCTCGTGGGCTTTTGAACAGGACGCGCAGATTCTGGAGGTGTACTTTCCGCCGGTGATCGGGGCCGATTGCTGCATTCTTCGCCTGGGCGACCAGGTGCTGATGGTGGACGCGGCCACCCCCGGCCAGCACGCCCGCGTGGCGGCGGCGCTGGCCTTTGCGGGGATCGATCATGTGCAGACAGGGTTCAATACCCATCCGCATGACGACCATATCGGCGGGTTTGACATTCTGTACCAGGCCGCCTCGCTGGATGAGCTGATCATCACCTTTCCGCAGGACGCCAACAACAACATGAGACGCACCCTGCGCGCCATGAAGGAGCAGGGCATTCCCGTACAAACGGCGGGCGACGGCGATCTGCTGGCCCTTGGAAACGCGCGGCTGGAAGTGATCAAGCGCGATGTAAGCTGGTTTTCGGAAAACGACTGCTCGGCCATGATCCGGCTGGACTACGGCGAGCGCTCGCTGCTGTTGACCGGCGACGTGGATCGCGATTGTCAGAACAACCTGCTCAAAACCGTGCCGGAAAAGCTGGATGTGGATATCTTCAAGTATCCGCATCACGGCGTGCGCCCCGCGGGCTGGAACTTTTTGGAGCACATGAGCCCGGAGCTTGCGGTAATCACCAACACCCGCAGCCGGGTAAAGGATGCGCGCAAGGACGCCGAAAAGCGCGGCATCGCCACTCTGTTTACCGCCGAAGGCCTGGTGCGCCTGCGCACGGACGGCCATATCTGGGTGGTGGATCAGATGGAGATAAACGTGGAGTAACCGGCACCTGATCAAACGAAAGCGAGGAATGTCTGATGAAAAAAATCGGCGCGCTGGAAGCGGGCGGCACCAAGATGGTGCTGGCTGTTTATGAGGAGGACGGCACGGAGCTGGAACGGCTTACCCTGCCCACCGAAACCCCGGAGATTACCATGCCCCCGATGATTGCGTTTTTCCGCCGCCACGGGATTGATGCGCTGGGCGTGGGCAGCTTTGGCCCGCTGGATCTGAACCCCGCATCGCCCACCTATGGCTTTATCACCTCCACCCCCAAGCTGGCGTGGAAAAACTATCCCCTGCTCAAAAATCTGCTGGACGGGCGAAGCATTCCCGCCGGTATTGATACCGACGTAAACGCCGCCATCATTGCCGAGGCGGAGCTGGGCGCGGCGCGCGGCTGTCAGAATGCGGTGTATGTTACCATTGGTACCGGCATTGGCGGAGGCGTGTATGCCAACGGCCAAACCGTGCACGGCCTGCTGCATCCCGAGGTAGGGCATACCCTGCTGCGTCCCCATCCGCTGGATCCCAACCCGCGCGGCGTGTGCCCCTATCACGAAAGCTGCCTGGAGGGATTGGCCGCCGGCCCCGCCATTGGCGCGCGCGTGGGGGGCGATGCGAAAAACCTGCCCGACGACCATCCCACCTTTGAAATCGAGGCCTTTTATCTGGCGCAGATGTGCGTTAACCTGATTACCACCCTCAGCCCCGAGCGCATCATTCTGGGCGGCGGCGTGATGCAGCGCAGCCGTTTGTTTGCCCAGGTGCGCGAGCAGACCGTGCGCCTGCTCAACGGCTATATCCAGGCCCCCGCCATTACCGAACATATCGATGAATACATCGTTGCGCCCCAGCTGTTCCCCGTCAGCGGCCTTGTAGGCAGCTATCTCATCGGCAAGAAAGCATTGGAAAAAGCCTGAAATAAATCAACAAAAAAGAGCCTGTCGCAGATTTGCGACAAGCTTTCAGACTGTTAAAAAACCTTACAGGGAGTTGTCAGAGGGGCCGCAGCCCCTCTGACTTTCATTCGTATCGCCCGGCTTTGCCGGGCGGGCGGGGAGTTTTCGGCCTTGCCGAAAACATTTCCGCTCACCATTTGCCGCCCGGCGAGCCGTAGGCGAGTAGGCAAATGGTGCATTCCCGGCGGAAAAGATCGCGAAGCGAGCTTTTTCGCCGCTCTGAAAAGAGCCTGTCGCAGATTTGCGACAGGCTCTTTTTGTGCAGGCCTTACGCCCAGGGATTCTCCGTAGGATAGGGCAGGGTGGCGGGCTGGTTGTAGGCAATATCCTTCACGCCAAGGAACTTGAAGGTTTCAAACAGGTACTTGCCCACATGGCCGAAGGCCACGGCACCGTGGTGGGGATAGCGCTTCTGCACCAGCACGTGGCGGTAGAAGCGGCCCATTTCCTTGATGGCGAAAATGCCGATGCCGCCGAAGGACTGGGTGCCTACAGGCAGCACCTCGCCCTGGGCGATGTAGGAGCGCAGGTTGCCCTCGCTGTCGCACTGGAGGCGGAAGAAGGTGATGTCGCTGGCGGCGATATCGCCCTCGAGAGTGCCGCGGGAGATGTCGGGCTCGGAGCCGGCGGGCTCCAGCACGCGGTGCTGGATCAGCTGATACTTGACGGCACGGTCGGCGCACATCTTGCAGGAGGGGGTGTTGCCGCAGTGGAAGCCCATGAAGGTATCGGTCAGCTTGTAATCAAACTTGCCGGCGATCTCCTTGTCGTAGATGTAGCCGGGCACGGAGTTGTTGATATCCAGCAGGGTAACGGCATCCTTGGTAATGCAGGCGCCGATGTACTCGCTCAGCGCGCCGTAGATATCCACCTCGCAGGCAACGGGAATGCCGCGGGAGGCCAGGCGGGAGTTGACGTAGCAGGGCTCAAAGCC
>JAEDGL010000154.1 GCA_016297535.1 Clostridia bacterium
ATTTCCGCCAGTTTCTGTCGGAAAAGATCGCGAAGCGAGCTTTTTCGACACGCTGTTCGGGCCACCTGCCGGCCCGGCTTTTTTTATTGGCTGAGCACCCTGGCAATCGCATCCGCCAGGTAGGGCATGGCGGATAGCACCTCGTTGAGCGTATTCCGGTTGTTGCCCGCCTCCACCAGCACGCAGGAGGGAGCGATGTGCTGGTTGAAGCGTCCGGCCTTCACGCGCACGTCACGGCACAGGCCGGAGCATTGCTGGTTGAGGCTGTCGGTAATGGCCTGCGCAATGGCAAGATTCTTTTCCCAATCCGGCCTGGCTTCGTAGCCCTGGCCGGTTACCCCCTCGCCCTTGCCAACCAGCAACATCAGCCTGGCCACGCTTCCCCCGCCGATGGATACCGTATTGCTGCCTCCGTTGGAGGCCACATACGCATCGCGGTGCAGATCGATATACAGGTCGTAGGTTTCGCCATCGGCAAGGCGCTTTTCCAGCATTTGCAGCGATCGCGCGTAGGCGGTGGACAGATCGGGCGGCTCAAAGGCGGTGGTGTCGTGGGTTACCTGCAGCCCAAGGGCGCGCAGCAGGGCGGCCAGCTCTTCTCCCACGCGGATCATGTTGTACGCACTGTCCGCCGTGCGCCAGGTTTCCGTTTCCTGATAGCGGCTGCCATCCACCTGTGCGAAGGCCTCATAGGTATGGGTATGGTAGATCAGCACGCGCCTGGGTGGCGGTATTTCCACATTGAGCACCTCAATGGCAAAGCCGGCCGTTGGGGACGGCTGGGCAAACAGATTTTCCTCCATTTCCGGCGCATCCGTTACGGCGGCAAAAACAGGCGCGACTGCGGGCTGCGCCTGTTGCGTTTGGGCAGCCGGCTGCGGAATGATCAGGCCCATGTACAGGCCCGCCATCAGCGCAATCATCATACCGAGCCACCATCTGGCACGTTCGTTCATTCGGGTCACCGCCTTTTGCTTCTTACCCGAAAAGGATATGCGTCATATATGCAAATAATGATGCAAAGTCTCCGCATCCACCGCGGGCTGCAGGGCGCGGTTGAGGCCGTCGGCCAGCAGCGAGGCAACATTGAGCACCAGCTCGTCTATCTCGCGGGGCGTAACCACCATATCGCCCAAAAAGCCCTCCGCCACCTGGCGCAACAGCCGCTGCGCAGCGTCCTCATGGCTCGAATCAAACACGCCGTAGCTATCGATCAGCCGTGACATGGCATCGCGCGCAATGGTGGAGGCGTATACCACCATGGGCACGCCTACCGCAATCACCTTTACGCCCAGCGTTTCTTTGGTAAGCCCCAGCCGGTGATTGCCTACGCCGCTGCCGGGTTGGATGCCGGTGTCGGTAATCTGGATGGCCGTGCAGATGCGCTGCGTTTCGTAAGCGGCCAGCGCGTCGATGGCGATGACCGCCGCAGGCTGTACGTGCTGCACAAGGCCGCGGCACAGCTCCGCCGTTTCAATGCCCGTAAGCCCCAGCACTCCCGGCGCGATGGCGCTTACCCCGCGCAGCTTGCCCTGCAGCTCTCCCGTAATGGCCTGATGCAGGTGCCGCGTTACCAGCATGCGCTCCACAACGCGGGTGCCCAGCGCATCCGCCGTTACGTTGCGGTTGCCAAGCCCCACCACCAGCACCTCGCCGTCCCGCGGCAGCAGGCGCTTGATATCATGCGCCATCATCTTTGACAGCGCATCGCGCCGCCGCGCCTCGCAGGTGGGCAGATCGCTGCATTCCAGGGTAACGTACTCGCCCTTGCCCCGTCCCAGCAGCTCCGCCGCGCTTTCCGTTTCGATGCGGATACGCGTATGCGTAATGTCCCCCACCCGATGCGTGCTCACCTGCACGCCGTCCATCCGTCCGTCGTTTTCGCCAATGCATTCCATGGCCAGGTCTGTGCGAAATCCTCTCATGTTTTCCTCCCATCACAAAAGCCGTGCACATAGTGTGCACGGCGGAAGGAAAATTTATTAGCCCTCGTAATGCAAAGCGTCGATGGGCTTCAGCCTGCTGGCCTTGTTGGCGGGGTACATGCCAAAGAGCACGCCAATGAACACCGAAAACCCGATGGCCAGCCACGCCACCTGCACGGGGATGGTTAACGTCATTTCCAGAACAGGCGCAAGAAAATCCACCGCCGCCATGGAAAGCAGCAACCCCAGCACGCCGCCCATCAGGCTTACCACCAGCGATTCGATCAGAAACTGCATCAGAATGTTGCCGCGCGCCGCGCCGATGGCCTTGCGAATGCCGATTTCGCGCGTGCGCTCGCTGACGGATACCAGCATGATGTTCATAATGCCGATGCCGCCCACCAGCAGCGATATGGCCGCGATACCGCCCAGCATGAGGGTAAGGGTCTGGGTGGTTTCGCTGAGGGTATCGAGCATTTCGGTCTGGTTGTAAACGGTGTACTGCGTACCCCAGCTGTTGGCGGTATAATTTTGAAACGCCTTTTCAAGGTAGCGCTCCACGGCCGTCTGCGCCATTTCCACCATATCGGAAGAGGTGGCGGACACGTAAAAACTGGAAATGCTGGTGGAGCTGGACAGGCGCTGCGCCAGCGTAAAGGGGATGATGACCTGGTTATCGTTGCTGCCGGACGCGCTGTTGCCGTTGGCCTGCAAAACGCCGACCACCGTAATGGTATAGCCGGACAGCGAGAACGTTTCGCCCACGGCACGGGTGGTGCCGTACATTTCGCTGGCGGCCTCGGAGCCGATGACGGCCACCAGGCTGCGGTTGTCGATATCCGGCTGGGTGAGAAAGCGGCCCTGCGCCAGCTCCCAGCCGCGGATGTGCTCGTACCCCGGCGTGGTGCCCATGAGGGCGGCGTCGTCATAGGTGGCGTTGCCGGCCTTCACCGTGCCGTTCACATTGGAAACGGGTGCAACGTACTCGATAAAGGGGTTGAGCGCCAGCTCGTTCAGGCCGTCCATATCCACGGGATTGGTGCGCCGGGCGAGGATATTGGCGGAGATCAGGTTGGTGCCCATGCCCTCAATGCTTTCCACCACCGAGGAGTTGGCGCCCTGGCCGATGGCCACCAGCACCACCACGGCCATCACGCCGATGACAACGCCCAGCATGGTGAGGAACGAGCGCATCTTGTTGCCGGCAATGGCCTTGAGCGCCATTTTAAACGACTGGTACAGCATCATCGTCCGGCACCTCCTGATTTTCATATAGTTTGCCATCCTCAATGCGGATGATGCGCTGGGCGCACTGCGCCACCTTGTCATCGTGGGTGATCAGCACAATGGTATTGCCCGCCTTGTGCAATTCATCAAACACCTGCATGATTTCCCGGCCGGTTTTTTTATCCAGGTTGCCGGTGGGCTCGTCTGCCAGGATCAGGGAGGGCTGGACGGCCAGCGCGCGGGCGATGGCGCAGCGCTGCTGCTGGCCGCCGGAGAGCTGGTTGGGACGGTGCTTCATGCGCTGGCCAAGCCCAACGCGCTCCAACGCCTCCCGAACCCGCTTCCTGCGTTTGCGTGCGCTTACGCCCTGATAAATCAGGGGCAGCTCCACGTTTTCAAAGGCGCTTAGCTTGGGCAGCAGGTTGAAGCCCTGAAAGATAAAGCCGATCTGTTGGCTGCGGATGCGCGCCAGCTGGCGCTCACGGTACTTTTTGATGGGCCTGCCGTTCAGCAGATAGGTGCCGCCGTCCGCCTGATCCAGACAGCCGATGATGTTCATCAGCGTGGATTTGCCCGAGCCGGACGGGCCGATGATGGCCACGTACTCGCCCGGCGAAACATGCAGCGACACATGATCCAGCGCGTAGATGGTTTCGCCGCCCAGGGTGTAGCGCTTAACCACGTTTTCCATATCGATCATGCGCTGTCACCCCCGTCAGCGGCGTCCGCCGCCGGATGGCATGCTGGGCATATTGCCACCGGATGGCATACTGGGCATACCGCTGCTGCCACCGCCAAAATTCATCATGCCGCCGCCCGCGCCGCCAAAGTTTACGGTTTTGCCATCGGTGGCTTCGCGGGTAATCAGAATAACGTCGCCCTCGTTCAGGCCGCTCACAACCTGCGCGTAGTCCTCATCACTCAGGCCGGTTTCCACCACGGTGCGCACGCCGGGCTCGTCGTCGCCCGCCGTGTCGCTCTTGACCCACACATAGCTTTGCCCGCGGGAGGTGTTGAGCGCGGTGAGCGGTACCAGCAGCACATCGTTCAGCTCCTGGATATGAATGGTCGCCGTGCCGTTCATGCCAAAGCGCAGGCGTTCGTCCCCCTCAATGGTGAGGGTTACGTTATACACGGTCACGCCGCCCGACGCCGTGCCGATCTGGCTTACCTTGGTAACGGTCGCAGGGTAGGTTTTTTCCTCAATGGCGTCCATGGCCACATCCACCTTCTGACCCACGGAAACGCTGATGATGTCCAGCTCGTCAACGCTGATCACCATTTCCTTTTCATCGCCCACATAGAGGGAGGCCAGCGGGGCATAGGCCTCCTGCTGCGTGGCGGAGGCTGCCACCACGCTGGATACCACGCCGTCCTCCGTAGCGCAGAGGACGCCCGTTTCCAGCAGGCTCTTCATCTGGTTAAGCTGCGCCTGCTGGGCGCTGCGGGTGGATTGCAGCGCGTCGTAGGTTGCGCTCATGGGAATGTTGTTCAGATAGCAGATGCGGTTTCCGGAATACTTTCTGGCGCCGGGCTCCAGCGAAACCAGTTCCACATAGCCCTGCGCGCTGCTGGTAAGCAGATAGGGCACATGGATGTAGCAGTTGCCGGTGGCCACGGTTTCGCCCTTTACCCTGATGGATACCTCCTGCTGCTGCTCGCCATATTCATCGCTGAAGGAGATGCTCATGGTATTGCCCTGAATGGCGCGCACGGTGCCCGTGGTGGTGCGGCTGCCAACGATGACGCTCATCTCGTCCAGAATATCCAGCCCCTCGATGAGCGGCACATCCACATACATCAGCCCGTCAAGGCTTAAAAGCGCGATGGCACCCTTTTGGGCCATTACTTCCTCAATGTAGTCGCCGCTTTGAATGTATACCTCTTTCACCCGGCAGTCCATGTTCAGGCGCAGGTACTGAGCGCGCACATAATCATCCGCCAGCGAGGCAATCTCGCTTTCGGTGCTGTCCAGCTCCGTCTGCAGGGCGTCGATGGCGGTTTGCAGGGCGGCAGAATCAACCCGCAGCAGCGCCTGCCCGGCGGTGACGGTGTCGCCCTCCTCCACCAGCGTTTCGGTTACGGTAACGGCGTAGGGCAAGGCAAGCTCCTCCACGCGGGCAATGGAAAGCGTGCCCGTGCCGGTAACGGTTTTGCTGAGATTGCCCCGGCCGATGGTATACTCGGTGTAGGCGCTTTGCGCCATGCTCCCGGCACTGACAGCGGCAGCCTGGCGGCTTTGATAATACCGGTAGCCAAAAAAGCCCGCCGTTCCCAGCACAGCCAATATCAGCAGCCATTTCAGAAGCTTTTTCATGATTCTCCTCCTTCAGGAAATGCTTTTTGTTTTGGAAACAGCTGTTATTGTAAGGATGCAAGTTTTAGAATAAATGTTGGTTATGTGAACATTGCGAGAAAAAGGCCCAACCCGCTCGAACATAAAAAAACACCCATGCTTTTGAAAAAGCATGGGGGACAGCGTGTCGAAAAAGCTCGCTTCGCGATCTTTTCCGACAGAAACTGGCGGAAA
>JAEDGL010000155.1 GCA_016297535.1 Clostridia bacterium
CCATGGACATTGCCCATATGGTGCTGTTCCTCTGCTCGGACAAGGCGGGCTTCATTACCGGCGAAAACATCTGTATCGACGGCGGTATGACCCGGCAGATGATTTATCATGGGGATCATGGCTGGATCCTGGAAGAATAGGGGAGGATGGATGTTTTCCTGTTCGCCGTTGCTGTTTCGCCTGCTGCACATGCAGCCCTGGTGGGATAGCCGTTCGTTTGGGTGGTCCTCTGCTCCTGCTTCTTTCATTTGACGCTCTCTTTTGAGCTGTGCTATAATTGGTCAACAGGCAAGGGGACGCTTTGCTGAAAAAGCTGTGATAACTGCCCAGTCCAGGGCGCCAACGGTACAGTGGCGTTTTCGTATATTCCAGGTATGATAAAGGAGAAATGGCTATGACAGGCAAAGAGCGCATTCATTCGATTTTAAGCCATCAGAGTACGCATTGCGGCTTTTGGCACGGCTGTCCCAATCCGGCAAGCACGGAAAACCTTTTTCGTGCGTTTGAGGTGAAGGATGATTTTGAACTGGGTATCAAATTGGGCAGCGACTGCTGCTGGATCCATCCGGAGGGCGTGGGCGGCTACAAGCATCCGCAGGGGAAGCCGGTTTTTGACGTGCTGGGCGGCAAGAAAAGAATTTCGCTCAGCCAGGACGGCGTGTTTGCCAACTGCGAGGATGTAAGCGAGGTGGACGCATTCGACTGGCCGGATGAAAAGTATTTCGACTACGAACCTGTGCTTGAAATGATTGATCGCGCAACCGCTGCGGGGCAGGCCGTGCTCTCCGGCTCCTGGTCCTGCTTTTTTCACAACGTGAGCGACTTTTTTGGCATGGAGAACTATTTTGTAAAGATGTATACGGATCCGGCTGTGGTAGAAGCGGTTACGGAACACGTGGTGGATTTTTATCTGCGTGTGAATGAACGCCTGTTTGAAAAAGCGGCGGACAAGATTGATCTGTTCTTCTTTGGCAACGATTTCGGCAGCCAGCGGGATACGCTGATCTCGCCTGAAATGTTTGACCGCTTTGTGATGCCTTCCTTCGTGAAATTCACAGATCAGGCGCATCGCTATGGCCTCAAGGTGCTTTTGCATTCCTGCGGATCCATTTACCGCGTCATTCCACGGCTGATTGACGCTGGTGTGGATGCGCTGCATCCCATTCAGGCGCAGGCGGCCAACATGGATGCGCAGACGCTTGCAAGAGAATTTAACGGAAAGATCATTTTTGTGGGCGGCGTGGATACCCAGCGCCTGCTTCCCAACGGAACGCCCCGTCAGGTGAAGGAAGAGGTCTACCGCCTGCGCGATCTGTTCGGTCCCAATTATGTGGTGTCTCCCAGCCACGAGTCCATCCTGCCGGACGTTCCCTGGGAAAACGTGCAGGCAATGGCGGAGGCAGCTGCGGAATAAGCCTTCTGTGCAGAAAAGCGCCGGATTGAATGGCAATGCTTTGCATCAATCCGGCGCTTTGTTGTGCGCTCATGCTTCCCGAACCCGGCGATCAAACGCCACCGTCATTCGATCGCCGGGTTGACGAAAAAACACACATCAGTTACAATTCAGACAAACGATTTACGGCTCCATTGTGGGAGGGAACGGTGTAGTGGATGTGCCTCCTGATCACGCCTGTCCGCCATGCAAGGAGAAACTTATGGACAAAGAAAGCTTTTGCACCGCCCGGCCGCCCTTTTTGGAACAGCTGGTTTCCCTTGGCTGTCTCTCGCCACGGGATCTGCAGCACACGGATGACGGGTTCCACGCTGTGACAAAATCCATCGCGGAGCTGCTGGAGAGCAGGGGAATTTTCACCTTTCCCAACGATCGGGATCAGGAAACGGCCTGCCGTCTGTTTTTTGACGACTGGTATCTGTACGCCGTTCCCCACGCAGCCGGGTATGTCTACAGCCTGTATAAAATGCGCGAGCAGGAGTTTGATGCCCGGAACGGTCTGGTTGCGGACGGAGACACCCCCGGGGTGACCGTTTCCTTTATCGCCTTTGAAACGGAAATGCTGGCAGACTGCATCGCCAATCCCTCCTTTGCCAGCCGAAAGGCGCTCAATCAGGAGATCAACCGCGTGGTATCCAGGCGGAGGCAGCGCCATCATCCGGCGCTGAAAGCCTATTTTTCCCGGCTGCAGGCACAGGGGCCCTACCTGATTGCGGAGTGCTATGTTAGCTTCATTGCCGGCCTGGCGCAAAACGGCTACATCAGCGTACCCCTGCATTATGCGGCCATTCATCAGGCCGCGCTCTCTCCAAAGGCCACAGCCAAAGTCAAGCGGCTTCCGCGCTTTCTGGCTGCCAACAACGAAGCCGCAGGCTACCCGGTTTGCGACCACGAAAGGATTTACCTGCGTACGCCCGGTTGCCTGACCGTATTTGAAAAAAACGCCATTCTGGCAACCCATACCGCCAACACCTCCTTTTACAGCTTTGCCGCCGAGGTGCAGTATCACGCGCGGTTTCTGGTTAGGGCGGCCAGGCTTCCCATCCCGTTTCTGGGCCGGTCCCTCTACGACAGCGCCATCCGCGCCGATATGACCATCGGCGACGCCGAGCTGGAAGGCCCCGCTCCCTTTCATAACCCGAACAGCCGGTGGGTCCGGCGGCAGCAGAAATGCCACCGGCCACTTCTGGAAGCCATGGAAGGCCGTCCCTTCGGCTTTCCGTACGAAAAGCATGAGGAGGAGAACGGATGCGGATTGAAACAGAACGGCTGATCATCCGGGATCTGGAGCAGAAGGACCGGGAACCCCTGTTTCGGATGGTGTGGCAGGAAGGCGTTGTGCGGTTTATGCGCGACTGGCCGGAAAATATTCCTTCCGCCGACTCCCTGACGGATTACATTGCCTGGCACCAGACGCAGAAGGAATCGGTGGATGTGTTTGAAAGCAAACGTTATGCCGTAGCGCTCAAGCAAACCGGCCGGCTGATCGGGATCGTTGGCATGGGCCTTGAAGATACCCTCCACGAAGTGGAAATGGCCTATTTCATCGATGAGGCCTATCAGGGCAACGGCTATGCAACGGAAAGCCTGACGGCGCTGTTTGACTGGTGCATGAAGGTTTCGGAGCTTGACTACCTGATTCTGACCATCGACTGCGCCAATACGGCCTCCTGCAGGGTGGCAGAGAAAAGCGGTTTTTCGCTGTTTGAAAAGCGAACGCCCATTGGCCACAGGCAGCCCAACATGATCAGCGACAGCTATTACTACTTTAGAAAAAACAGAGGACATTCCCATGGCTGAACTTCAAAGCGACCAAACGCTGCCCGGCTGCCCCCGGAAATCCTTTTCGCTCCCCTTTCACGGCGGCGAAATCTGGTTTGAGCATCTTGATGGAATCCATCAGCAGGAAAAGCTGGTGCTGGCAAAGCTTTCGGATGATCTGCCCCGGTTTTCCAAGCCCTCGTCACCGGCATTTGTGTGCTTTGTTCTTAGCGAAACAACGGTAACGCAGAGCATTGTCGAGGCAATCGTGCATGCTCTTCTGGACAGCGGCAAGCCGTTTCGGAAGGTTGCCTTTGCAGGGATGGACAGGAAGCATATCCGGGCGGTGAAAAGCAAACTCAATCACAAAGGATTTGCGCTTGGGTTTTTCATGGGCATTGAGGACGCCAAGCAATGGCTGCTGTAATGCCCGGCCAAGCCAGGGGCAACGCCAGACCACCCGGAGGACTGATCCACGCTGTTTCTGCGGCTTGCGCCGGGCAATGGGATCCCCTCACCCTTTCATAAACCCGCAGCAACCCATTTCGGACAGCTCGCGAAAGCCCATGGACTTGTAAAAGGCAATGGTTTTCGCCGTGTGATCCGTTGCCAGTTCAATCTGGCGTACATGGCTGTATCTATCCAGAACGGCTTGCAGGAGCAAGGTACCAATGCCTTGGCGCTGGTACTTTGGATGCACCAGAATATCCTGCACAAACACGATGGTATATCCATCGCCCACGGCGCGGATGAGGCCTGTAAGCCGTTCTCCTTCGTAGGCTGCCAAAGTGAGCATGGAGTTTTCAAACCCTTTTCGCAGCGCTTCCGGGCAGCCGGTGTAGGCCGTCCAGCCCACGCTTGCGTACAGGTCCAGAATTTCTTTTTCGTTGTAGATTCGGTATTCTCTGATTTCCATGTCATATGCCTCCGTTTGTTGGGGTGGGGAAAGGGGATCCGGCTGTCCGTTGCGGATAAGCCGCCTGATGGGCATAGGCCCATGCGCATTTTGAGATTGACGCAAAGCGTTAACAGGCCTATAATGAGCGTGACAAATGAATAGCCGGTGTATCTGCGCAGCGATGCGCGGCGCTCCTCCGGGTGGAGAGCGCCATGGGAATCGGATGAAAGTTCCGGGCTATCCCAGTAACCGTGAAGCGGACGAAAGCGACAGGAGAAGCCACTGCGAAAGCGGGAAGGCGCGCAAGTAGGATGATGCCAAGCCGGGAGACCTGTTTACACCGTGAATTTCACATTCCCCTGGGGGTGGGATATGCTATTTGGGCCTGCAGCGCGGCTGCCGGTCTGCTTAGTGTTCCTCAGGGAGGGACGCTTTTTCTTTGCAAAAACGGCCCTCCCGCCAATTCATTTGATCATCAATGAGGAGGGACTCTTATGTCCAGGAAGATCGTTTCCCTGTTTCTGGCCCTGCTGCTGATGCTGGGCATGACTGCCGCGCTGGCCGAGAACGGCGCTGTGGCCGTTACCGATATGTACGGCCGTCAGATAACCCTGTCCGAGCCCGTTACCCGCATTGTGGCGCTTACGCCGGCCGATTGCGAAATCCTGTGCGCGCTGGGCTGCGGGCAGGCGCTGGTGGGCCGCGGCGCGTACTGCGATTATCCCGCGAGCGTTTTGGAGCTGCCCGCGGTGCAGTCCGGTGCGGAAACCAATGTGGAGGAGATTCTGGCGCTCAATCCGCAGGTGGTGCTCATGGGCGACATGGCGCAGTCCAAGGAGCTGGTGAACGCGCTGGAGGAAAACGGCGTGCACGTTGTGCTCAGCGATGCCAACAGCATTGAGGAAACCTATACCGCCATCCGCATGATCGGCGCGCTCATGGGCAAGGATGACGAGGCGCAGGCCCTGATCGCAGATATGCAGAACACCTTTGCCGAAATCGCCGCCAAGAGCGAAAGCACCGGCAAAACCGTCTATTTTGAGGTATCCCCCCTGCAGTACGGCCTGTGGACGGCCGGCAGCAACACCTTTATGGACGAGCTGGCCACCATTTGCGGCCTGACCAACGCCTTTGCGGATGTGGAAGGCTGGGGCGCCATTTCCGAGGAGCAGGTGCTGGCCCGCGACCCGGACTACATCGTTACCATTTCCATGTACTTTGGCGAAGGCCCCACGCCTGTGGAGGAAATTCTGGGCCGCAACGGCTGGGAAAACCTGAAGGCCGTCTCCGGCGCACAGGTGTTCAATGCCGATTCCAACGCGGTTTCCCGTCCCGGCCCGCGGCTGAAGGATGCGGCTGTCGAGCTGTTTCAGTTTGTCAACGGCCAGAACGACTGATTCCTTGAGGGAGCCCGCGCGGGCTCCCTTCAGAGCGTCGAAAAAGCTCGCCAGAGGCGATCTTTTCCGACGGGAATGCACCATTTGCCTACTCGCCTGCGGCTCGCCGGGCGGCAAATGGTGTA
>JAEDGL010000156.1 GCA_016297535.1 Clostridia bacterium
TCATGATGGCGCTCTCGTCGTCAAACACGAAGCCGCGGCGTTCCATGTGCCAGCGGGCGCGCTTGATGGAGTTGCAGGCAACGGCAATGTGGCCGTGCGTGCCGCGGAAGGGAATCTTCATCACTTCAAAGCCATCGCCCACAAAGTTGGCGTTCTTGTGCTCGTCAATGGGCCAGCCCAGCAGCTTGGAAAGCATCTGCGCATCCTTCATGGACTGCTCGGGAGAACCGCTGTTTACGCCGATGTGGCGGATTTCCAGACCCAGCATCTTGTTAACGGCGCTGCGGGTAAGGTCCTCAATCTTCTTCCAGTCCTTGTTGGCAACGGCGTCGGCGGGAACCATCCAGCTGCCGCCGCAGGCGATGACCTTGCCAAAGGCCAGATAGTCGTTCAGGTTCTGCTCGTTGACGCCGCCGGTGGGCAGGAAGGTAACGTTGCCGTAGGGAGCGGCCATGGCCTTGATCAGCTTGAGACCTCCCAGAGGCTCGGCGGGGAAGAATTTGACGGTCTTCAGGCCCAGGCTCAGAGCCACCTCGATATCGCTGGGGTTGGCGGTGCCGGGAACGATGGGAACGTTCTTTTCCTGGCAGTACTTTACGATATCCGGGTTCAGGCCGGGAGAAACAATGTAGGTAGCGCCGGCGTTGACAGCGCGATCCACCTGATCCCTGGTAAGCACCGTGCCAGCGCCCAGGATAACCTCAGGCAGCTCCTCGTGCACGCGGCGGATGGCTTCCTCCGCGGCGTCGGAACGGAAGGTGATCTCCGCAACGGGCAGTCCGCCATCCGAAAGCGCCTTGCACAGCGGCACAGCGTCAGCGGCGTCTTCGACCTTGATAACGGGTACGATACCAGCGCAGGACAGTTTTTCAAGCATTTCCATGGTAGTTCTTCCTCCCTGTTGTTTTTACAGTGGGATTGATACGTATTGCTTTCCGCCATGGCGTTTGGCGGATGTACGGATATGGATGAAGCTGTTCATCCTTCTAAAATATGATAGCCAATTTACCCTTTTCTGTCAAGCCAAAACGGTGTTTCTTACAGGGTTACGCCGGTTTTGAAAATGGCCATATCGTGAAAGCCGTTTTTCTCGCTGCACACCTGCTCGCCGCCTGCCACGCGCAGCACATAATCCATCAGATCCTGCGCAAGCTCCGGCAGCGCCCGGCCGGAAAGCAGGCGTCCCGCGTTAAAATCAATCCAGTTGCTCTTGCGCTGGGCAAGAGCTTCGTTGCTAGCGATTTTCACGGTTGGCACAGGCGAGGCAAAGGGTGTTCCGCGGCCGGTCGAAAACAGCACGATCTGCGCACCGGACGCCGCAAGCGCGGTGGAAGCAACCAGATCATTGCCGGGGGCGGAAAGCAGGTTAAGCCCGGGCTTTTCCACCTTCTGGCCATACCGAAGCACATCCTTTACAGGCGCAAAGCCGCTTTTTTGCGTACAGCCAAGCGCCTTGTCCTCCAGGGTGCTGATACCACCGGCCTTGTTGCCGGGCGAAGGATTTTCATAGATCGTCTGATGATGTTCCTCAAAGTAACGCTTGAAATCGTTAATCAGAGAAACCGTCTTTTCAAACAGCTCGGGCGTTTCGCAGCGGTCCATCAGAATGGTTTCCGCGCCGAACATCTCCGGCACCTCGGTCAGGATGGTGCTGCCGCCCTGGGCGATGAGCAGATCGGAAAAGCCTCCGATAACGGGATTGGCGGTAATGCCGCTGAAGCCGTCGGAGCCGCCGCATTTGAGGCCGATGACCAGCTTGCTTGCGGGGCAGGGCACACGCTTTTCCCCGCGCATGCGCCCGGCCAGTTCTTCAAGCGCCTGCATGCCGGCTTCCACCTCGTCCTCCACCTGCTGGCAAACAAGGAAGCGAACACGGTTTTCATCAAACGCGCCCATGTGCGCCCGGATGTGCTCCACGCTGCTGTTTTCGCAGCCAAGCCCCAGTACCAGCACACCGCCCACATTGGGATGCGTTGCCAGATCGGCAAGAATCTGCCGGGTGTTTTCCTGATCCTCGGTCATCTGCGAGCAACCGTAGGGATGCGGGAAGGCATACACATTTTCCACCCCATCCCCCACCAGAACCTGCGCCCGGCGTTCAAGCATCCGGGCCACATCGTTCACACAGCCAACCGTGGGCAAAATCCAAAGCTCGTTGCGCACGCCCACCCTTCCATCGGCGCGGGGATAGCCCATGAAGGTTGACGGCTCCACAGGCTTGGGCGCAATAACGCAGGGATGATGCTGATAGGCAAGCTCGCTGGAAAGCAGCGTTTTGAGGTTGTGCACATGCACATGCTCGCCCGGCTGCACATCGCATTTGGCCTGACCAATCGGAAAGCCGTACTTGATCACCGGCTCCCCCGCCCTGATCTGGCGAAGGGCAAATTTATGCCCTGCAGGAATATCGGTGGCAAGCGTTATCTGCCCGCCAGCCACAGTCTGCACACTTCCGGCCTTCAGGTCGGTCAGCGCAACCGCAACGCTGTCTCCCGCACAGATTTTGAGTGATTCACGCATGTGGTCATCCTCCAAAACGCTCGTTCATCACAACACGCATGCCCCTGTCAAGGATATCCTCCAGCGCCCCACCCACATATGCCAGCAGACCGGGAACCGCCGTCAGATCCTGACCGAAGAATACCTGGTTGCTCAGGAACAGACCGGCCATTTCCATAGCGGGCTTGTCGCTGTTGTTTGCAAAAAAGTCCAGCACAGCCGCGTCATCCTGCAGGGTGTAGGGCTGGCCGTTGCGCAGGCATTCCAGCTTGCCGTCCACCAGCTTTCCGCCATGGTACAGGCTCATGAGCGCAGCAAGCGAGAAGGACAGGTGCTCGGGCAGCCGGTCTTCCTTTTCCACATAGCCCAGCAGGCTTGGCATGCAGCGGGCGCGCCACTTGGAAACGGAGTTGAGGCAGATGGACAAAAGAGCATGCTTGATGTAGGGATTGCGGAACCGCCCGGTTACCGCTTCGGCAAAGGCGAGCAGATCCTCCTTGGGCAGCGAAAGCGTAGGAATCACTTCGTCATAAAGGGTTTTCTGCATAAAGTTCAGAATCAGGCCGTCGTTCATCGCATCCAGCACATAGTCGTAGCCGTACTGGAAGGCGGCGGGCACAAAGGAGGTATGCGCGCCATTGAGAATACGTACCTTGCGCTGCTTGTAGGGCTTTTGGTTATCCGTAAAAATCACGGGCACCCCGCACTGCGGCAGGGGCAGCTCGGCAGAAAGATCCTTTTCGCTTTCGATTACCCACAGCGCAAAGGGCTCGCCGGTTACCAGCAGGCGATCCTCATAGCCCAGCTTATCCCAGATCGCCGTATCCTCGCCGCGGGGATAGCCGGTTACGATGCGGTCCACCAGCGTAGAGGTGAACACACATGCCTCATCCAGCCATTTTTCAAAACGGTCGCCCAGCTTCCACAGCCCGGCCAACGTCTTTACGCAGCGTTTGAGGGCAATACCGTTGTCGTCAATCAGCTCAACGGGCAAAATGATCAGGCCCTTGTCGGGGGCATATTCAAAGGCCTCGGCGCGTTCAAACAGGAATTTGGTCAGCTTTCCCGGATAGGATTTGGGCGGACAAAGCTCAAAACGGTCGCTCTCATCCAGCACAATGCCCGCCTCCGTGGTGTTGCTTACGATAAAGCGCAGCGTATCCACCCTGGCGTAGGCAGCGTATTTTTCATATTCGCCGTAAGCATCCACCGCGTCGGAAACGCTGGTGATTTTGCGGCTGCTCTCCACGGGCTTTCCATCCACAAGGCCGCGAAGCATAACGGTATAGCGGCAGTCCTGCTCGTGAAACAGATCCAGGCTGCCAAAGGGAATGGGCTTGACGAGTACCACACTGCCGTTGAAATCCGTTTTTTCGTTGGCAATATCAATCATATAATCCACAAATGCGCGCAGAAAATTACCCTCACCAAACTGCAGCACACGCACAGGACGGTCCGGCGCCTCCAGCATATGTTTATTCAGGCGTTCCATCAATGCAAGCCCTCCATCTTTTTTTCGTAACCGTTTCTTCCATAACGGTCTGTGCAAATTTTACACCTTTTTCCGCTTTCAGTCAATTCTTGCGCATTTCCGCGTTTCGCTGATTCTTTGCGCTTTTTCGGCTTCATGGCTTGAAATCCGGCATCGCGTTCATGTATAATGACAAATGCAGGCAACTGTTTCATTTTCCCCGTTTCCCCTTCATCACGTGATGAACCATATACATCAAAGGAGCGAACCAACATGCAGGCTTTCATGGACAAGGATTTTCTGCTCACCACGGAAACCGCGCGCAAACTCTATCACGAGGCAGCCGCCGGCTGCCCCATCATCGACTATCACTGCCATCTCAATCCCCGTGAAATCTGGGAAGACGTTAAGTACGAAAACATCACCCAGGTTTGGCTGGGCGGCGATCACTACAAGTGGCGCCTTATGCGCTGCGCCGGCGTGCCCGAAAAGTACATTACCGGCAAGGAAACCAGCGACTACGAAAAGTTCTGCAAATGGGCCGAAGTGCTTGGCAAGTCCATCGGCAATCCTCTGTATCACTGGAGCCATCTGGAGCTGCGCAACTACTTTGGCTATCAGGGCGCGCTGAGCGCAAAGACCGCCGATGAGGTCTGGAACCTGTGCAACGAAAAGCTGCAAAGCCCCGGCTACTCCGCCCGCGGCCTGATCACCATGAGCAATGTGGATACCGTATGCACCACGGATGATCCCATCGATACCCTGGAATACCACCAGAAGCTGGCTGCCGACAAAACCATGAAGACGGTCGTGCTGCCCGCCTGGCGTCCCGACAAGGCCCTCAATCAGGAAAAGCCGGATTATCTGGATTATCTGGCCAAGCTTTCCGCCGTATCCGGCGTGGAAATCAAAACGTTTGCGGATTGGAAAAAGGCCATCAGCGTGCGTCTGGATTACTTTGCCAAGAACAATTGCTGCCTGAGCGACCACGGTCTGGTATATGTGCCCTGCTCCCCCGCCTCCGATGAGGAAATCGAAGCCCTGTTTGCCAAGCGTCTGGGCGGCGAAATCCTGAACGCCGAGGAGGATGCCAAGTTCAAGACCGCCTGCCTGCTTTTCTGCGGCAAGCAGTACAAGGAGCGCAACTGGACCATGCAGCTGCACTACGGCTGCCGCCGCGACAACAACCAGCCCATGTTTGCCAAGATCGGTCCCGATACCGGCTTCGACTGTATCGGCGATAACGCTCCCGCCGGTTTGCTGGCCGCCTTCCTGGGCGCGCTGGAAAGCGACAACGCCCTGCCCCAGACCATCATTTACAGCCTCAATCCCAACGACAACGCCGCCATCGATACCATCTGCGGATGCTTCCAGTGCGACGAGGCCGTTTCCAAGGTGCAGCATGGCTCTGGCTGGTGGTTCAACGATCACTTCCAGGGCATGACCGATCAGCTGACCAGCCTTGCCAATCTGGGCTATCTGGCCGGCTTTGTGGGTATGCTTACCGACAGCCGCAGCTTCCTGAGCTATCCCCGTCACGAGTATTTCCGCCGCATTCTGTGCCGCCTGCTGGGCGA
>JAEDGL010000157.1 GCA_016297535.1 Clostridia bacterium
TTGCGTACAACTTTCTACAACTTATCTACAACTTTGAAGCCTTGCCCTGCAATTCATTGACAACCCTTTACAACTTTGAAGAACTTTTTGAACGATTTCATTCAAATGCGTGACATAGCCATATCTTCGTGACATAATTGAGCCAATGTTGTGACTGAAGAGTTGTGACAGAGCAAACTTGTCTGAGCAGCGGGAGCAGAACCAAATGACAGAAGTATGACTGAAGAGGACATGAAAACAGGCCGGCCCCATGCGGGACTGACCTGCTTTTCAGACTGTTTTCAAGCCCCGATCTGGATGGCTTTCCTGTTTGGGCAACGCGCCAGGCAGCTGCCAAACCCTCATGCTGCCTGCCGGCTTGTTCCGCCATGCTCAGCGCATGATCAGCTCACTGTCCTCGGGAAGCGCAAAAGGCAGGGGTGCCGGCTTTTCGCCGTACCAATACGCCACGGTGGTGTAATCATCGTAACGCGGGCCGGTCCAGCCCAGATTGTCCATGACCATGCGGAAGCTCTTCTCAAACCAGATTTCATCCTTCACATGCCAGCGGTAGAGCATGAACCGCTTCTGATGATTATACATGGCTTTCGTATCGCCCAGAATGGCGTGCATACCCACATACAACCCCTGGAACGGCTGATATCTGTGAAGTTCAATATCATTACCAAATGCGTACGCACCGCAGAAATAGTCCTCGGTACCGGTATAGTTCATGGAGGGATATTCTTCGCCATCCAGATACATTTTGGCTTCGCCCTCCACCCAGCAGGTGTTGTGGCCGTTCATACCAGCGGCCAGGCTCATGCCGATAAACCGCCCAGGGCCCTGCACCTGATCCAGCACCACATAGGACCGTCCCCTCTGCACCGGATGCTCCTGCCTGTATACGGCATGAAAGTACCCCGATTCAGCGGATATTTCACCCTTCCAGCCGGAAATCATATAATACAGTGTTTTTTCCTCGCCGCTGCGGTTTTCCATGGTGATACGGCAATGCTTCCCGAAGGGCATTTCAAAATAGCTGTTATAGCCCCGGCCGGGCGCAACCAGCATCAGCGCTGAATTCAGGGTAGGATACCTGCCTTCGCTGTCCTCCCAGTTTTCGTCATAAGCCATAGCAAAAAAAGAAGAAAGCGGCGCTTCCACCGAGGGATACTTCGCGCCGTCCCAATACATGCGGATGATAAAGGAATGGCCGATGTAGCCCGTAAACCACATATGGGTTATCATGCCGGGGCCTTCCACATCGCAAAGCGTGACAGTTTCACCGGGCTTGAACACCCGAAAAGCATTCAGTTTTTCGCAATCCCCGCCCCGCGTACCACCATTGCGTGTACCCGTTGGATTCTCCGCCGAGAAGCCAAAGGTCTGTCTCTTTTTCATCTGATACATGTCTCTTTCCTCCCGTATATCCGTCTTTCAGTTTACACCTTTTCTATATGTTGGAAGTATACTTCTTTTCCCATGGAAAGTCAACCATTTGGGTTATCCAGCATTTATATAGCCATGGCTGCCACGTTGATTGGGTCTGTCAACATGCGTTTTTCCAGCAACATGGCGGCGCTGTGCTGGATCGATTGGGCAGAGACGTCATCATCGTGAAAGCTGATGACAGACACTTCAGGAGTACTGTTCCTGTCGCCATCAGCCCCCAATTCTATGGCTGGGTGTTTGATCCCAAAAACATGTGACAATTGAAAGTCCTCTATCAGTTGTGGGGGGTATGAAGGACATGTTGTCTACTGTTGGAAAGAGATACGAAGAGTTGCAGTAAAATGCGACTCTTTTCTTTGTAAAGGAAAATTGACAGAAAAAATCGCTACACCTATAATGGCGTTGAGTGGTTGTATCATCTCATTTGTAGGCATTTTGAGCAGCAGCGATTCTTGAAAGTTCGTGACATAGCGTGACATAATGGTTTTGGCGTGACATAGAAACAGCATAAAGGAGGGGCGAAAAGTACGCCAAAGCAGGGGGATTCTGACAGAGAGGTACAAAAAAGAGAACCACCCCTTGTGGGGGTGATTCCCTGAAAAGCCTTGATTTTACTGGATTTGTTCTTAGCCGAAGTACCGCTTGAGCAGGCCTTCAAACGCCTTGCCGTGACGGGCCTCTTCCCAGCAGGGGCAGCAGACGCTGGACGTTCGCAACGGCAAGGTGGAGCTTTCCATTACGCCCGATTCGCATTCCACCTTCCGGGGCGCGATTGCGCCCGCTCAGCTGGATTACACCGTTGTGTTTGCCGGAGAGGTTGAGCCGGAGCTGGAGGTTTATGATTGCGGCCTTGTCAGCGTCTGACTGCTTGCCAGCGAGAAGGCGCCCTATCCCTACTATAATAAAGCCGGCGCGCAGCCGGTTGCGGCGGAGCGGCTGTCCATCTATCAGGGCGGCCAGCCTGTTAACATCGACGGCATTTACCGCCAGCAATATGGTCAGGCGCACCTGAGCCGCCAGGGGCTGGATGTAACGGCCAATCCCAGCGGAGTCATCCGCATGGAGGTGGCCACGCCCGCGTGGACCGTGGCATACGGCATCTGCGGAAGCGGCGGGGATTTCATCTATCAGACCAACTGGCAGGGCCTGAATGTAAGCACCGACAAAAACAGCATTGCGCCGGGCAGCCCGGTAAGCGTGTACAATCAGCCGCTTTTCAAAACCGTTCAGGCGGGCCGTGCGCTGGTTTACCTGCAGGAGGGCATTACCGCCCGCTATGGCGGCTATGTGCAGGTCATCAGCTGGTATGACGATGCTCAGGCCACGCAGCCCCGGTTGGTGGAGTACATTGCCATTACGCACGAATCCTTCAGCCAGGAAGTGCGCAACCCCGTGTGCGATACGGAAAACTTTTCCCAGCCGGTAACGGAGGTTACGGGCGTTTCGGGCCAGGAGTGGCAGCTGGTGGTTCGCTACGATCCGCAGCAGGGCGAGCGGGCCATCCATTACGACCTGCACATGGAGGATGAACGCAACGTCACCTATCAGCTGGATGGGGCCACCGTGTTCTATCTTCCCTATCCCGAGGGATGCTCCTACATGGATACGCAGATCACCTATCAGCTGTACCACTATGATGAGGTGTACCAGTCCTATGTGTCCGTCCAGCTGGTGGCCACCCCCTTCGGCCTGCGCTTTGTGGAGGATCACCTGAGCCCCTTTGTGCTGATGTGGGACAGTCAGCTCCCCCTGCCCTCTGAGATTCCCGAGGCCGATCTGCCCCAAACGGGGGATGATATGCCCCTTGCAGCGCTGGGGGGACTGCTGCTGGTTTCGCTGGCGGTGCTTGCAGCTGTAGCCCGCCGGAAACGCGGCGCATAAAGACCGTTGAAGGCCCTCTCTTTTCGCAAATGAGAAAAGGGAGGGCTTTTTGAATGGGGCATTTCCCCTGCAAACGGCTTGACTTCCTGCACAGGGGCGATATAATGAAAAGAGCATTTTTTTCCGTTATCAGGGGTTGCGAATGAAGCAGGAAGGGAAGTCTGGTTCATGTTGCCTTTCATCGTGCTGCTAACGGCTGCTGCGGCGATTTCGATTTTTGGAGGAAGGCATGGAAAGCGCGCCGGCGCTGTCATGGGGCTGATGCTGCTTGTGTGCACCCTGAGCGCCGCATCCGCCGCCGGAATTCAGGAGGTTCCGGAAGAACGCATCTGGTGGGATGCTCCGGGAGGCATGGTTTGCGAACCGCATACCAGCAATGGCCAGCTGAAACTGACCATTGATACCCGGGGCACGGACTGGAGCTATGCGCTGCTGTGGAGCAGCGATCCCGCGTATGTGGATGTCAACGTGGGCATTCATGCGCCGGCCGGGGCAGCGTATTATGCGCTGGAATGCGGCAGTGAAGACAATGAGGAAGAAATTCTCGAGTGGCTGGATGATTGGGATCCCGATGATTACAAAGATGACCTCATCGCAAAAAACGGCCAGACGGTTGCACAGTGCGTAAACGAATACCGCGTTGTCAAACCCTATCTGGAGAATACCTATCTCTTTGTGCGCTGGTTTGACGCGGCGTACCAGGAAATCTGCACGGAAAAGCTGCACTTTACCAGCCAATTTACCATGACGGACGGTCTGTATGCGCCGCTTTACCAGATTGGCACAGGGGATATCACCCCCAACGCAACGTCGGTGGGTGGCGTAACGGCTCAGGTTGCCGAGGGACTGGTTACCTACCGGTGCACGGGCACCCCGCTGGGGGACGATCAGGCCATTTTGACCGCCGTGCGCGCGCCGCAGGGAGCCACGGAGTGCAGGCTGCTCAGCCTCTATGATCCTGATATGGGGTTGCCCATTGAAAACGGGCAGGTGCTTCTGGAGATCGGTTATTCCCAAAACCGTTTTGAAAAATGGACCTACGGTCTGGAATTTCTGGATGAAAACGGCGCCCGCCTCAGCTGCGGTCTGCTCACCGTGCAGTGCCTGCCGGAGGAGGCGGAGCCCTGGCCCACCTATATCACCAAATGGGAGCCCGTTCTCCCCGATCATCTGCTGCTTTCCTTTGACGGAAACAGCGGCGTGAGCATGCCCTACGAAAACGGCGTTCTCAGCTATGATTTTTCGCAGATTGTGGATGATCCGGAAACGCTGGATGGCAGCCGCGTATCCATCAGCGTGGAACCCCCGGCAAACGCCAGGTATGTGCGGCAGAACTGCATGGGTGGTGGCGAAGGCCTGCTGGGAAACCGTGGTGGCAGCACGGAAGAAGCTGACGGTATTATGGAAGACATGGATGCAGAAATGGTCACCGGCCCGGTCAACGTGGGAGAATGGCCGGTGCTGCAGCGCCTTGATATTTATGACGGCGTAACGCTGTTCATCCCCACTGTGCCCACCAATCTGGATGCGGGGATGGTGTATCTCTTTTACTGGTACGAGACCGAGGAGGCCCTCAACCGCAATCAACCCTGTGCGGTCTGGTGGTTTGCCGAGCGATCCGGCCCGTTCGTCAAGGCGATCACCTACCATGCGCGCCCGTCGGAGACGGGGCTGCCCGCGAGCTTTGACGGCGCCATCGCCATCGGCAGCGAGGACTGGAATCTGGTAACCGAAACCTATCTGCAGCAGGGCGAAAACGCCCGGCATTATGAGCTGAGGCTGACCGACCGCGACGGAAATACCATTGCGCCCAACCGAAATATGGTGATCTACCTGCCCTATCCCGACGGGCTTTCCTTTGAGGACCCAATGACCTACACGCTGCGCCACTACAGCGCTCAGGACGGTCAGGAGATCGTAACCACCCTTACGCCCACCGAAATTGGCCTGCGCTTTGAGGTAAACAACCTTAGCCCCTTCGTGCTGCAATGGCGCAGTCAGCCCACGCCGGTTCAACCGACAGTGCCACCGGCAGGTGATCTGCCCCAAACGGGCGATGATATGGCTGTTGCAGCAGCGATCGTGCTGCTGATCCTCTCCGCCGCCGGACTGGCCTGCCTGCTGCGCCGCAAACGCTGCCTGTAAAAGGAAAAATCGAAAAAGCACTGCCTTCGCGCACAGGCAATGATGAAAAGCCCCCTCTTTCCCGCTGCGGAAA
>JAEDGL010000158.1 GCA_016297535.1 Clostridia bacterium
CAACGGGAATGCCGCGGGAGGCCAGGCGGGAGTTGACGTAGCAGGGCTCAAAGCCAAACTGGCTGGGGAAAGCGGGCCAGCACTTGTCGGCAAACACCACATACTTGCGGGATCCCTTGTGGTTCTCGGCCCAATCCAGCAGGGTCAGCTCAAACTGCGCCATGCGGGCGTTCAGATCCTCGTAGTACTTGCCCTCGCCCATTTCCTCGGCCATTTCGGCGCAGATGGCGGGGATGCGGGGATCGTTGGCATGCTCCTTGTAGGACACCAGCAGATCCAGCTCGGAGTTTTCCTCAATTTCCACACCCAGCTCGTACAGGCCCTTGATGGGGGCGTTGCAGGCGAAGAAATCCTGCGGACGGGGGCCGAAGGTGATGATTTTGAGGTTCTTAACGCCGATCACGGCGCGGGCCACGGGCACAAAGTCCGCGATCATGCGGGCGATTTCCTCAGCGGTGCCCACGGGATACTCGGGAATGTAGCCCTGCAGGTGGCGCATGCCCAGGTTGTAGGAGCAGTTGAGCATGCCGCAGTACGCGTCGCCGCGGCCGTTGATCATATCGCCATCGCCCTCGGCGGCAGCCACAAACATGCAGGGGCCGTCAAAGTTTTTGGCAATCAGGGTTTCGGGGGTTTCGGGGCCAAAGTTGCCCAGGAAAACGACCAGCGCGTTGCAGCCGGCGGCGTTGACATCGGCCACGGCCTTGAGCATGTCCTTCTCGTTTTCAACGGTTACAGGGCACTCGTAAAGCTCGTCCCTGTAGGCCTTGACGATGTTGGCGCGGCGCATTTCGGAAAGCGCGATGGGGAAGCAGTCACGGCTGACGGCAATGATGCCCAGCTTGACGTCGGGGATGTTCTGGAACATGGCAAACCACTCCTTGTATAGAATATGATTCTGGGATAACGGATTACAGGCACGGGGCGATATCGATGTTCTCGCCATAGAGCCCCACAAAGGCGCCCTCGGCGGCCTCGCTGGATTCGGCGTGCGCCAGCAGCCACTTGTTGCGCGCCCAGAGGGTGGCATCCTTGGGATTGGCGCCGCCCTGGGGACGGAAATCCGTGTTGGTGTTCAGCGGCAGGCCGATGAGCACCCGGAAGCCCTTTGCCGCATCGGCATGGCAGGGCGCATAGTGCAGCGTGGTGGCATAGCACTCGATCATCACGCCGGCGGGCACGCGGAAGGCCTTCACCTTTGCGGTGTCCAGACGGCCGTCGCCGTCCAGATCATCCATTTTGGCAATCAGCAGGATGAAATCCTCCGTGCCAAGGTTGAATTCGCTGTCGCGGTGATACTCCAGGCAGTTGAGCCTGGTGTTGTGGCCGTTGCAGTAGCCCAGCTGGAAGGGCATGCCGCCAAACAGGCCTTCGCCCACCTTTTCGGCGCCGGGCGCGGCGTGCAGCGCATCCACGCGGGGCACATAGACCACGCCGTCGGGGCAGGGGCACTGGCGCAGCGCGTCCAGAATGCCATCCACCGCGTAGCCCTCCACAATGCGGCCGTAGGGCTTGAACGAGGCATCGGTAACGGGAAGAATTTTCATGGCAATCACTCCTTGTTTTCGGGCGCAGGGAACGCTCAGAGCGCGGCAAGCTCCGCGTAGGCGTTCTTCAGCGCGGGATAGAGCTTGAGGAAATAGGCGTAGTAGGGCTCGTAGGCCTTTGCGTTTTCCGCATTGGGCAGCAGAGGATCGTTTTCCCGGACCAGCTTGGCGCAGGCGGTGGGCACATCGCTGTACACGCCCGCCGCAACGCCCGCCAGAATGGCCGCGCCCAGTGCGGGACCCTCGGCGTTGTGCACGGTTTTCACCGGCAGCTGGAAGACATCCGCCATCATCTGCCGCCAGAAGGGGCTCTTCGCGCCACCGCCGCAGGCCAGCATGGCCTGAGGCTGCACGCCCATTTCGCGCATGGTGTTCAGGTTTTGGCACAGGGCGTAGATAACACCCTCCATGAGCGCGCGCAGCAGATCCCTGCGGGTGTGCATGGCGGTAAGGCCGATGAACGCGCCGCGGGCGTTGTTATCCATCAGCGGGCTGCGCTCGCCCATCAGATAGGGCAAAAACAGCAGGCGGTTGGCGCCGATGGGGCTGTTGGCGGCCTCCTGGTTCATCAGCACATAGGGGTCGGTTTCCATCTCCCTGGCGGACTGGATTTCGGCCTGGCAGAACTGATCGCGGAACCACTTGAGGCTGAGGCCGGAGGACAGGGTGCAGGCAAAATTGACGTATTCGCCGGGAATGCAGGAGCAAAACGCATGCACGCGGCCCTGGGGCTCAATCTGTACTTTAGGGGAATGGGCGTACACCACGCCGCTGGTGCCGATGGTGGTAAAGGCCTTGCCCGGCACCACCACGCCGGTACCCACCGCGCCGCACATGTTGTCGCCGCCGCCGCCCGCCACGGGCGTGCCTTCCGCCAGACCGGTGAGCCTGGCGGCCTCGGCGGTGATGGTGCCTGCCACGGCGCTGCTTTCCACCAGCGGGGGAAGCATGGCCATATCCAGCTGGATGGCGTCGCAGATTTCCCGGCTCCAGCAGCGGCCGGGCACATCCAGCAGGTTGGTGCCGCTGGCGTCGCTGATTTCCTGGGCGATGACGCCGGTCAGCTTGTAGCGCACATAATCCTTGGGCAGCAGAATATATCTGGCTTTGGCCCATACCTCGGGCTGATGCCTGCGCACCCACAGCACCTTGCCGGCGGTAAAGCCGGTAAGCGCCGGGTTGGCGGCAATCTGGATCAGCCGCTGCGCGCCCACGGCGGCGGTGATTTCATCGCACTCGGCCTGGGTGCGGCCGTCGCACCAGATCAGGCTGCGGCACAGGGAGCGGCCGTTTTCGTCGATCAGCACCAGACCGTGCATCTGGCCGCTGATACCAAGCCCCTTTACATCCCGCGCGTCCACGCCGCTGGTTTCAAGCACGGTGCGCACGGTGGATTGGGTGGCCTTCCACCAGTCGTCCGCGTCCTGCTCCGCCCAGCCGTTGTGCGGCTGGTACAGGGGGTATTCCACGGTGGCGCTGGCAATGGCCTGCCCGTTTACATCAAAGAGAACCGTTTTGGTACCGGAGGTTCCAAGGTCTACGCCAAGCAGGTAGTTCATGGGAGCATTCCTCCTTACAGTTTGCACACAACGCTCTTGTGACCGGTCAGTTTTTCGGTCAGGCTGTCGGGCTGGCCCATGCCTACGTAGAACACGGGGCTGCCTTCCATGACATGCTCGCCCGCCTCGTTTACCACTTCCAGCTGCCTGCTCTGCACCGCAAGCGTTACCGTAACGGTCTGACCCGCGGGGCAATCCACGCGCTGGAAGGCCACCAGCCGCGGGTTGCGGGGGGCGTTGGCGCTGCCCTCGTTCTGGCAGTACACCTGCACCACATCCTGCGTGGAAACGCTGCCCTGGTTGATCAGCTGCGCGGTAATGACGCAGCGGCCGTCCTGCCGGCTTACGCTGGCGGATTGCACGCTGACATCGCCGTAGGTAAGGCCAAAGCCGAAGGGGAACAGGGGCTCATGCTCAAAGTAGCGGTAGGTGCGGCCCTTCATGCTGTAATCGGTAAAGGCGGGCATCAGGCCCAGCTGATCGTTATGGTAGAAGGTAAGCGGCAGCTTGCCGGAGGGGGATACCCTGCCCAGCATCAGCTCCGCCACGGCTTTGCCGCCGCGCGCGCCGGGATACCACACATGCAGGATGGCGTTGGCCTTTTGGGCGGCGGAGCCCAGGTCGATGGAGCTGCCGGCCATCAGGCAGATGACGGTGGGCTTGCCAACCGCGAGCACCGCGTCGAGCAGATCGCGCTGGGCTTTGGGCAGCAGCAGATCCACCTTGTCGCCGCTGGCATCGGAGTTGCCGGTATCGCCCTGTTCGCCCTCGAGGGATTCATCCAGGCCTACCACCAGCACCACCACGTCGCTGTTTTCGGCTACGCTGAGCGCCTCGGACAGGCGGTCGTTGGCATACTGGGACAGGTTTTCGGTGCGGTCCTTCCACAGGTGGCTGCCGTCGGAGTACAAAACGCGCACACCGTCGCCCATGGCGTCCTGCAGGCCCTCGGCCACGGTGATGTAGCGGCTGGAGGTGCCGTGATAGTTGCCGATGAGCGCATCGCGGCTGTTGGCGTTGGGGCCGATAATGCCCAGGGTTTTGATGCTTTCCCGGCGAAGGGGCAGCAGGCCGTCGTTCTTGAGCAGCACGCAGCTCTTGAGGGCAGCCTCGTGCGCCTTGTCAAGATGCTGAGGGCACTCCACGGCGGTATAGGGGATGGTATCGTACTCGCTGCCGTCCATCTCGCCCAGCATATAGCGGGTGGTAAACAGGTGGATGGCCGCGGTGCGGATGTCCTGCTCGGACACCAGACCCATTTCGTAGGCCTTCATCAGGTAGACGTAGGTGTTGCCGCAGTTCACGTCGCAGCCGTTTTTGATGGCCAGCGCGGCGGATTCCTCGGGCGTGTCGGTTACGTGATGGTACTGGTGGAAATCGCTGATGGCCCAGCAGTCGCTCACAAAATGGCCCTCAAAGCCCCAGCGGCCGCGCAGGGTGTTCACCATCAGCTGGCTGTGGCCGCAGCAGGGCTCGCCGTTGGTGCGGTTGTACGCGCCCATCACGGCTTCCACCTTTGCCTCGGTCACCAGCGCCTCAAAGGCGGGCAGGTAGGTTTCCTCCATGTCCTTGGGGGTGGCCACGGCGTTAAAGCGGTGACGCTCGCCCTCGGGGCCGGAGTGCACGGCAAAGTGCTTGGCGCAGGCGGCGGATTTGAGATGCTCGCCCTTGCCCTCGCCCTGCAGGCCGCGCACATAGGCCTTGCCCATTTCGGCGGTCAGGAAGGGATCCTCGCCATAGGTTTCATGGCCGCGGCCCCAGCGGGGATCGCGGAAGATGTTGATGTTGGGGCTCCAGAAGGTAAGGCCCTTGTAGATATCGCGGTCGCCGTGGGCGCTGAGCGCGTTGTACTTGGCGCGGCCCTCGGTGGCGGCTACATCGCCCAGCTCCTGCGTAAGCTGGGGATCAAACGCCGCGGCGATGCCGATGGCCTGCGGAAAGCTGGTTGCGATGCCGGCGCGCGCAACGCCATGCAGGGCTTCGTTCCACCAGTTGTATTCCTTTACGCCAAGACGGTCGATGGCGGGCGCGTCGTAGCGCAGCTGGCTGGCCGCCTCCTCAACGGACATTTGGGCAACGAGGGCTTTGGCTTTTTCGATGGCAATCTGACGGTCCATGGGAAAAGTCGCTCCTTTCGGGATAGCATTATTGGTACAGCCCGTGAAAAAGGGGCTGAAACGGGTATAATCGAACGCAATGAATCACTCATATCATACGGGCAAATCATCGAAATGTCAAGAATACATTGTCTGTTTCAGGGGACAGAAAGATCCTTTCGCACAAAAGCGCCCCCGCCCGAATGGCAAGTGTCCGTAAAACAGTTTCAGTCCCGACAGGTAATTCTGCCGGGACTGTTCTTGTATATATTGCTGTCACATGATAAAATAACTCATATGGATAGATAAACTTGAATTTGA
>JAEDGL010000159.1 GCA_016297535.1 Clostridia bacterium
ATGGTGCGATGGACGGGACTTGAACCCGTACCCTCTCGGACACGCCCCTCAAACGTGCGCGTATGCCAATTCCGCCACCATCGCATGTTGCTTTCGCAACGTTAAATATTATACTTGATTCTTTCTTCTTTGTCAACATCAAAAAATGTTTTTTTGATCCATTTCAGCCATAAATTCAGCCAAGGCAATACATGTGTATTGTCCCAAATAGGGAAAACCCCAAAATCAGAAGTCCCTCATGACGGCAGTACTGCTTTAAGCCGCCATGAGGGAGAAATGAGTTGGTTCTACGTTTTGCGCCGGTGCGTGGAAGGCGCTGTCTGCTTACTTTACGCGGAAGGTTTTGATTTCGTAAGGCTTGATGACAAAGGAGAATTTTCCATCTTCAAGGGAAATATCGCGCTTCTTTTGCTCGATGGCGTTGCATTCCTCAACGGAGGCAATGGGACGGTTCCAGGTGAGCGTAACAGGCGTACGGGCGTTGTGAGACTCGTACATGCGTACGATGACTCCGTCTCCGTCTTCCGCCTGCTTAATGGTTTCCACAATAACATTGGGCCTATTTACGCTGCACAGGGAGAACCGATCGCCCGTTTCGCCGCCCTTTACAGCCAGGGCAGGCTGGTTGAGACAGTAAGCTTCCTGAATGGTACCGGCGCTGCGCCAGTCGCCGGCATGGGGGAGCAGGGCATAGGTAAACACATGGTCGCCACGGTCGGCCACGGGATTGGGCTCGATGCCGCTCTTGATCAGCGTAAGGCCCATGACGCCACCAAGGGCGGAATGACCATACTTGCAATCATTGAGCAGGCTTACGCCATAGTACGCCTCGGACATATCCATCCACTTCTGGGCACAGCTTTCAAAGCGGGCTTCATCCCAGCTGGTGTTTTGGTGAATTTTACGCTTGAGATTGCCAAACTGGATGTCGAAGGTGGCTTCGTCGGTATGTACATCCACCGGGAAAAGCGCCTTGAGCAAATGCTGATGCTCCTGCCAGTCTACATAGGTTTCAAAGTCGATCCGGCGGGTATCTGCATAGAAATGAATCTGCTGGCAGATGGTACTGCCGGAAATCTTTCGTTCCACCTTGAGCGTGGCACGGACGGGCCCCATTTCCGTCCACTCAGCGCTCTGAACATCCGTTACATCCCAGTATTTTTCGGTGTAATAGATGTCTACATCCCAGTTGTCGTAGTACATGGGCTTGTCTTCATACATGCGAAGCAGATTGCCCTTTTCGCCGGGCTTGAATACCTCGCGGTCGTTCTGTTTATCGTACAGACGAGTGATCAGAGCGTTTTCATCCAGCTCTACGGTGTAGAAAGGAGTCTCGAGCAGGTTGCCCTGTTGCTTAAAGGGAATCTCGGGCTGTGCTTCCACCGGCTGGAACACCGCATAGCCTTTGGCTGGCAGCTTGCTGAGGAAGGCGAATGCGCCGCCGGCAGTCTGCTGAACAGGGTAAACCGTTCCATCGGCTGCGCGAAGACCTGTGGCTTTTACATCGCCCAGCTGTACGGGCTCACTGGCGTCAAAGCCCTTGGTGTTGAAGACGGTTACGTTGGCAGTTCCTTTGACCAGCGCGGCAAAGCGCTCGGCACGCATGCAGTCGATCTTTGCTTCCAGCTCGGCATATTCCTTCTTGGTTACCTCATACACCTCGTGGATGGAGGAACCGGGCAGAATATCGTGGAACTGGTTGATGAGAATGCCCTTCCACATGGCGTCCAGATCGGCAGCGGGATAGGATACGCGATCCGCCGCCAGTACGCACAGCAGCTCCAAATCCATCATGTGCAGCTCGGCCTTGCGGTTGGAACGCTTGTTGCGCGCCATGGAGGTGTAAGTACCGCGGTGATATTCGAAATACAATTCGCCTTCCCAGGTGGGCAGACGGCGGTTGCCCCGCACGCGCTGATCCAGCTCGTGGAAATAGGTGAGAGACGGCTCCTGACGAACCTTGGGCAGACCGGTTACACCATACTCCATGCGCTGGCTGGTTTCCAGCATGGCGCGGGTGGGGCCGCCGCCGCCATCACCGTAGCCATAGGAAATCAGGATATCGTTGTTGATGTCCTTGTTCTGGTAGCGTTGCCAGCCGCCGATAATGGCGTCCGGGTGCAGGAAGCCGTTATAGGTGGTAAAGAAGTTCTTAACATCCTGTCCAACGCCAAGGGTGGTGATCAGGTGGGTCAGGATCTCGCTGCCGTCGATGCCGCGCCACAGGAATGTGTCATAGGGATGCTTGTCGAACTGGTTCCAGGCAAGCTTTGTGGTCATGAAATACTTGATACCGCATTCCTTCATAATCTGTGGCAGCGCGCCGGAATAGCCAAATACATCCGGCAGCCACAGAATTTCGTTATCCACGCCAAATTCCTGTTTGAAGAATTTTTTGCCGTGTACAAACTGGCGCACAAGGCTTTCACCGCTGGTCAGGTTGCAGTCGGCTTCCACCCACATGCCGCCCTCGGGCTCCCAGCGACCTTCCGCTACGCGCTGCTTCACCTGCTCGTACAGCTCGGGATAGCGCTCCTTCAGGAACTGGTACAGCTGAGGCTGGCTGGACATAAACTTGTAGCCGGGATACTCCTCCATCAGCTTTAGCACGGTGGCAAAGCTGCGGGCAACCTTTTCGCGGGTTTGGGCGACCGTCCACCACCAGGCCACGTCGATATGAGTGTGGCCGATACAGGTGGCGATTACCTCGTCATGGCCGGCAAGGTCTTCGTACAGATTCTTCTTGAGAAAGGCGCGCGCTTCCTGGACGGAAGCCATATAGGCTTCGCTGTGCGGAACAACGGGCATATTCTCGGGCATGCAGGGGCCGCCGTTGAGATAGGCACGGTTGTAAGGCGTGCGCAGATCCAACAGGTTGATGGCGTCGTTGAGCACACGTTCCAGCGCAAGGCGGCTCTGACCGTCGGGATCAAGGCGGCTGAAGGCCTGCAGCGGAACCTGTAGATCCCAGTACAGACCGTTGATTTCAGGATCCACTTCCTCCAGATAAGTCACAAGGCTGAACTCGCTGTGCAGCGTACCGGTGTAGGCCTGCAGCTCCAGCCGGTAGGTGCGTCCGGCTTCGGCCTTTCCGGTAAGCAAAACATCCCGGTGATTCATGTCAATGCCCTGTACGGGCACGCCATCTACAAACAGCAGGAACTGAGGATTTTTTCCGTCGTCCCATTCATCTACCTGGGTGGCTACATGCAGCCACAGGGAGCGACCGTTAAAGCTTTCCGGCACAACCAGATCGGTGCGGAACCAGTAATGCCTGTCCGGCCCGTACCAGTGCATGGTTGTGCTGTCAAATGGGGTAAAGGGCGCGGAATCTGCATCGGCATCACAAGGACGAACAAAGTTTCCGGCTTTGCACTGCCAGTTGGAAAGGGCTACATGCTGGAGAATCGCCTGCTTTTTCAGCTGATTGCAGATTACCTGGATACGTTTATCAAGATAATGCATGTTCTCTGGCCTCACTTTTGTTTATTTGTTCATGTCATGTTCCTTTGCAAAGTTTACCAGCTCATCCACAGTGGTAAAGGCAATGCCAGTAACGGTATCGGCGCAGCCATAGTAGATGGCGATACGGCCGGTATTGGCATCCTGTAGGGTGGCGCAGGGGAAGACCACGTTTGGCACATCGCCAACGCACTCATACAGTTCCCACGGCGCCATGATGTAATCGGCGGAACGATGCTTTACCTTCCAGGGCTCGTCAATATCCAGAATGGCAACGCCCATGCGGTAGACAAAGCCGTTGCAGGTGTTGAGCACACCATGATAGATGAGCAGCCAGCCCTCATCCGTTTCAATGGGGGTGGGACCGGCACCGATTTTGGTGGCCTGCCAGGCAGAGGTGTTTCCGGGTACGGTGCCCATCATAAAGCGATGACGGCCCCAGAACTCCATATCAGGCGACTGGCTGACATAGATATCGCCAAAGGGGGTATGCCCGGTATCACTGGGACGGCTCATCATCATGTACATGCCGTTGATTTTGCGGGGAAAGAGCACGCCGTTTCGGTTGTAGGGCAGGTAAGCATTTTCCAGCTGGTGGAAGGTTTTAAAATCCTTGGTCCAGCCCACGCCAATGGTGGGACCATGGTAGCCGTTGCACCAGGTAATGTAGTACCTGTCCTCAATTGGGGTGATGCGCGCGTCGTAGCGGTATTCCTTGCGGAGAACCTCGGGATCGCAATCATCCTCGAATACAATGGGCTCATCGCTGATTTTCCAGTCAAGCGCGTTTTCACTGCGTCCCGCAAACAGATCCATACTGATGGATCGGCTGTCGCAGCGGAACACGCCGGCATAGCCATCCTCAAAAGGAACTACCGCGCTGTTGAAAACGCTGTTGGAGCGCTTGTTTCCAAAACGGTTGATAATGGGATTTTTGCTGTACCGCCATACGGGTTCGGTGCATCCTTCGGGCTTGTCTTCCCAAGGCATATCAGGCAGAGCTTTACCGATGATTTTAGCCATATTTGGTTCCTCCAGATAAGAAATTTGGAATAAGGTACACACAGATATTCCTATTATAACGGGTTATTGGAAATGAATCAAGATGGGGGACATGTTTTGTTTTGCGTATGTGTTTTTTGATGTATGATGGACCAGAGCGTTGAATTGGATGGCAAGATCCTGTATGATAGTGGCAGGTAAAACAAATGAAACAGAAAGGAAAAGCAGAAGCATGCTTAAGGCACAAATGATTTTAAAGATGATCAGCAACAATCAAGGCGACAAACACGACATCGCACATTTTCTTAAAGTATACGCATACGCATCCACCATTGGAAAACTGGAGGGACTGGACCCGGAAACACAGCAGATTGTTGAATTGGCCGCCATTGTGCACGATATCAGCTGTCCGTTTTGTCGTGAACGGTATGGAAACTGCAGCGGTAAAAATCAGGAAAAGGAAAGCGAAGGCTTGCTCAGACCGTTTCTGGCGGAATTTGAGCTTTCGAACAAGGTGAAAGAGCGGATCATTGAGCCGGTTGCGCATCATCACACCTATGAAGGTGTAGATGGTTTGGACTGGCAGATTCTGCTGGAGGCAGATTATCTGGTGAATGCGGATGAAGGAGGCGCGGACGTGCATGCGATCCGCAGCTTTGAGGAAAAAGTATTTCGCACGAACAGCGGCAAAAAAATGCTGCACGATCTTTATCTGAGCAAATAATTGAAACCCAAAAGGAGCCTGTCCTCAAAGGAACAGGCTCCTTAGCTTTGGCAAGAGAAAAATTACTTGCTGACTTCCTCAATGGCAACAGCCACAGCCACAGTCATACCAACCATGGGGTTATTGCCAGCGCCGATCAGACCCATCATTTCCACGTGGGCGGGCACAGAGGAAGAACCGGCGAACTGAGCGTCGGAGTGCATGCGGCCCAGGGTGTCGGTCATGCCGTAGGAGGCGGGGCCGGCAGCCATGTTGTCGGGATGCAGGGTACGGCCGGTGCCGCCGCCGGAAGCAACGGAGAAGTACTT
>JAEDGL010000016.1 GCA_016297535.1 Clostridia bacterium
GGGGGTGCTAAAAAATGTCGTAAAAGCATTTGACAACCGATCGTTCGTTAGCTATAATAAAGGCCGTAAAAGGATGGATGAAAAAATCCGCAAGGCAAAAACGACGGTTTGGGGAGTGTAACACAATGCAAAATGGATTTGATTTTCTTCACGCGGCCCTGCCCTGGATAGCCATGGGCTTGCTTCTGGCCATTTTCTCTGCCAGAAACGCTTCCGAAAAAAAGAAGAGCCAAAAAACCGGCGACTACGGAACAGAGGGACTGTGCCTGGGACTATGCTTTGGCTCCGCCATTGGCGCGTCGGGGGTTGTCAACATCGGCATCGGAATGTCCCTCGGGATGCTATTTGGTCTTGCAATCGGCTCCTGCATCAAGAAAAGGAAGGATGACAATGAAAAAAACGGGCAATAAAATCAGATTTCTGATCGGGCTGATGCTGCTGGGGATTGCCCTGGCTGTGTTCCTGACCTGTAACCATCAAAGCGAGTTTACCGGCAATCGGATCAAAAACCCGGACGCCTATCTGCTGGATGCCGAAAAAATGAACGGCACCGATCAGCATACGCTGGATCTGCAAAAGGGCGATGTGCTTCAGGTTTCCTTTCAAACGGTAAGGGGATCGATGCACATGGAGATCAAAGCGCCGGACGGAACCGCCATTTACAGCGGAAACGGGAAGGAAGCGACCGGCTTTACCATCAACATTCCTCAAATCGGCACCTATACCATTCAGGTTGAGGCCCGGCATGCAAAAGGAACCATTCACATTCAGCTTCCGTAGCCCGCTGCAGAAGGCCGCTTCCGGCCGGATACGGAGCCGGGCATTCACGATAACCGCAGGATATCCTCCAGCGCTTTCATCAGTTTTTTCGCATCAATCGGTTTGGCCAGGTGCCCATTCATGCCTGCGCGCACAGCCTCCTTTTTATCCTCGTCAAAGGCGTTTGCCGTCATCGCAAGGATGGGCAGGGTGGCTTTGCCGGCATCCGGCATTGCTCTGATGCTGCGGGTTGCTTCATACCCATTCATTCTGGGCATTTGAATATCCATAAGAGCAAGGTGATAATAGCCCAAATCCGCCCGCTCAACCATCTCCACGGCGGCCTGGCCGTCCTGCACCCGTTCAACTTCAAATCCCGCTTCCTTCAGAATTTCCATTGCAACTTCAACATTCAGATCATTGTTCTCCGCAAGCAGAATGCGTTTGCCGCGGAACAGTCCCGGATCAAACTTAACGCCCGCAAGCTTCACAAGGCTGATATCCCTGCCGTTACGGCAGGCGCGGACACAAAATAGCCCTCGTTTTCGGCATTGGTCAGGGAACCGGCAACCGGAAGATGGATTCGTCATCAGCATGCTTATAAATGTAATAGCCTTCGTTGCCCATTTCATCTCTGGGAAAAAGCATCTGGTCTTCCCGCTCCTCTGCATAGGAAAGGCCTGCCATTACATCAACATCGCCCTTGACAAACCGGTCGTAAATCTCCGTCCAGCTGCCGTAGACATATTCATACTTCCAACCGCTGTAATAAGAAACCTTCTGGAGATACTCATAGCCGTAGCCGCTCTTTTCTTAGGCTGGCGACATGCCCTCCTGAAAACGGCTGACCTGATAATAGCCAACACGGACCGTCCGCAGCGGCGTTTGCTCCGCACACGCGCCGGCCGGATCAAACGCCGTTATGAAAAGCGCTGCGCACAACAAAAGCGTGATGAGCCCATATCCTTTGAAAACCGCTTTCTTCATACCGAACTCTTTTCTTTGCTGTTTCGGGCAGTTTACTTTTGGGTGGCCCTGCGCACGGTTTTTTCCAGCTCTTGCTCCTCCTCGCCCGGGCGAATCCGGCGGGCGGCAATCACCCGGCGCTTGTCATCATCCTCCACGCAGGTAACCAGCAGCAGCAGCTGATCCTCCGGCGTTACCTCCACCCCGCTGCGGTAGATGGAGCGGCTGACAAGCGCCTTCAGCTCGGCCTCGCGCTGTGCAATCACGCGGGAATCCAGCCGGTACAAATTGACATGCCGCCAGTCGGAGGCGTTGATGCTGATTGTGGCCACGGAAAATATGACGTAGCGCCCCTCCTCGTAGGCCGTATCAAAGGTGATAAAGGGATTTCGATGATAGAAGCTCAGGCTTTCATAATTGCGCAGGCCGCCAAACATCGCGCCCGTCTTCATGTTATGGCCGTACAGGATCATCGTGTAGGGCCGCGTGCTCAGATCGCAGAACTCATCCAGAAAGATCGCGCCGTTAACGTTGTGGTAGCCGCGATAGTCCCGCCCCAGATAATAGGAATTGTCCCTCTGTACAACCGCTTCGTCAATCAAATCCTCTATGGTCAGCCAGCCGATGATGTCGCTGTTCTGGCGGCGAACCTTTTGAAAGCGGAGGCTGATGCTGGCGTGGGGATTGTTGGGGTAATGAACCGTATCCAGCAGGGTGGCCGCCGTGGGCGTTGGCGCGGGCGCCTCAAAGACCCCGGGATTTTGCGACGGCGCAGGCGTGGGTGACGGCGCAGGGGTGGGCGAAGGTGTAGGAGTCGTCTCCTCCTGCGCGTAGTAGGCCTGGCGCAGGGCAGCGGAGGCTTTTTGGGAATGAAAATAATCAGCGCCATACGAAATCAGCTTAAACGCGCAGAATACACAGATACCGCTCAGCACCGCCATACTTAGCCACCAGGTCCGGCTTTTCAGCGTTGAAACGCGGTACCTGCGTTTTTTCCGGTGCACCCGCCGGCTAACGCCTTCGGTTTCCTGCAAGGCAAAACGGCTGTTGGGCGCGCTGGAGCGTTTCTTCCATCCGGCAACGACCCGGCTGATTTTTTCCAATAGCAAAGCAATCAAATCCTCTTGCGGCATGATGATGGGAAAGGGGCACCGACATTATACCACAGTTTGTCATGGCAGGAAACACCCCGCTGCTTCGCGCCCAAAAACAGGTTGAGGTACCATATTTCAGTTGATTTGGCCATCAGGTTCAATTTGCTCTGCTGGCCATGTGTCTTCATTACACCGTTTGACGTCTGCCGCAAAGCAACCTGTCTCCTGCAAAGGAAAACGGCTGCTCAACAGGACATGGTATTCGGGGCAAACGATACAATCGTAATCCCCATCACGGACGTACTTTACCATTTCAATGGTATCCGATGTAAAGCGGTGTCGGAAGCTATAGTTCACAGTTGAAAAATAAGGAAGCTCGTCACGATAGGTTTACCCCAGAAACCACCGGTATGCCACATTGATTTTGATTTCTTCCATCATTCTTCTCAGTGAAGAAATCCCAAACAGAGGCTGAATCATGACATTTTTGTATCGTACCAACGGGGACTACGCTTGGACGGTCGTTTTCTTTGCACTACAGTTCTTCCACGAAATCGCAGATATGAATGAAACCCACCGCTCCATCGAGCTATCTGAGCAGATGATCTCTGTGCCCAGGATTTTCCATGCTCAGTATTTCTACTGCTCGACGTCGAAGTTTCTGTTGCTGATTCAATCTCTCTTTTCGCTTCTTTCACTCTTTTTTCATTCATATGCGAAAAAGCCCAGTTTTCACTGGACTTTTTCGACAGTTTGCTGTTGTATCCCGTCACTCCATGGCCGACACATTGGAGAAGGCGGTGCTTTCGCGGCTGAGGACGAAATCTGCCGTTGCCACCTCCGAAGAGGATTCCATCGCCCGCGGGCCGCCCATGCCGAAGCCACCCATGTCGCGGTTCCTGCCGGTCATCATGTCCAGCAGGCTCAGGTCGGCATCCTCGCCAAAAATGGCTCGCAGCTCCTCTTCCGTCAAGATATCCGTCAGGGAAAAGCCCGTCAGCAGGCTGTTCAGGTCCTTCCCGGACAGCAGCTCGTTCAGGTCAACGCCCGCCAGCAGCTCGTTCAGGTCGATGGACCGGTACGCCGCATACAGCGTCCCAAACTCCTGCATGGGGTCGATCCCCCCGGGGTGCTGGCCGTCCTGCATGGGACCGAAGCCGCCGGGCTGCCGGTTACCCATATCAGCGGGTATCTGCATGTTCATATTGCGTTGCTCAGCCACGCCGCCGCCGTGTACCAGCTGCTTGCCGGGCGTGTAGGCCGAGATGGCGGTGTACAGGCCGTCCTGCTGCTCACCCTCAATTTTGCCGCCAAGGTAGACATGGTACGTCTCACCCTCTTTCAGCTCGGGGGTGGAAAAGGCGATGTACGTGTAGTCATAGGGAAAGTCGTAAGCAAAGACGGGATTGCCCGCTGCGTCCGTCATGACGATCAGGTCGTCCGTAGACTCGGAGAACTCCAGCATCATGAACAGCTGCGCAGAGTCGCTGTCGATGGGATCATACATGTTGCCTGCGCCAACGATGATGCCGCCGTTGATGGTGCTGCCCATGTCGGAATCGATGCCGCCGTCCTGGCTGGTGGGATGAGCCAGGTTGATGGCCGTGCCGCCATTAAAGACAATCCAGCCGTTGGAGTCAATGCCGTCTCCCTCGCCGCCGGGGGCGTTTTTCACAGCGGAGTAGACATAGCCGTCGTTCATGGTCAGCACGCCCACGCCGTCCTCGGCCACGTTCAGGGGATCGTCGCCAGCCTCGATGTGGAACACGCCGCCGCCAATGGTCAGGTGCCCGTAGGCGACCTCCACACCCTCGTTGTCCGCGTCCACAGTGAGGCTGCCCGTGCCCTCAAAGCCGAGGGACACCTGCGAACCAATCGCACCGTCGAACTCCGGCTCCCCGTCAGTCGCCGCCACATTGTGGCTGCCGGTGATGCGGTTGTTACTGCCCGCCGCCAGCTCAATGGTTACACCGTACTCGCCCGCTGTGCGGGGATCCCGGGCGCTGTAGATGGCAATGGCCGCGTGGGTGCGGCAGGTCAGGTCAACGCCATCAAGGATCATGCGCACATCATCCTCGGCGCCCGCCTTCACGGCAATCTGAGTATCCGTCGCCGTGCCGCTGATGCGGTACACGCCACCGTCCGCGATCGTGATGACGCGGTTGATTACACCGCCCAGTTCCTCCTTCACGTCCTCGTGAGTCTCCACCACATGGGCGAGATACACCGCATCGGACGCATCCTCCGTGATGGCCGTGCCGTTCACTGTGATGGTGTCACCCAGCACGATGACCGTCTCCGTCGTTTCCGCTGCCGCAACCGTCAGCAGCAGGCAAAGCATCAGTACCGCCCCAATGAGCTTTTTCATAAACCAAAGCCTCCTTCAGGATCAATAATGAATATTTACCACGCCTGTGTGAATGCTTCGTGCTCCCATTATGAATGTACAGTGAACATTTTTCTAACCTGGAGGGGATGCCACGTCCCTCCCAGATCGCCAAAGAGCAACAGGTATACGACTACAGCGATTCAATCATCCCTCCGAATCGTAAATACAGCCTTACGTCTTCCGTTCCAGAAGGCTTTTCTCGCAAAGCAGCAGATCCTGTCGTGCAGTCTCCGTTACCGTCCTGAATTTCTCCTCTGAGTCTGGCCAACCACGTGCCTCAACTATTCATCATCCGCCATCGGGTATTCATCCCTTTGCGTTTTGCTGATTTTGTTATTGCGGCTTCGGTATTGTCCCGGAGTGAGACCGGTTTGCTGTTTGAAGCTGCGTATAAAGGAGGAAACGTTGAGCATACCCGTTTTTTGACCGATCAGCTGAATCGAATCGTTGGTTTCCGTCAGCAGGCGGCAGGCCTCTGCGCGACGCAGCGCCTGAACATAATCAGAAATACTTTGTCCGGTAAGGTTTTTGAAGTAGTGGGATAAATTGGACGGCGTAAGGGCAAAATGCATGGCCGTAGAGTAGATGGAAAATTCCGGATCGAAACAGTTTTCTTCCACGTATTGCCGAATGCATTCAAGGCGCTCGTCCTCGTGTTCGCCGGACATTTGACGCATGGAGGTGCAGGCGGTATGAATCAGTTCCTCCAGAAGCGTTACCAACTCGTGGATTGTTTCAAAGCCGGACAGCTGCTCCAGCATGCTGTCGGTTGGATGAATGCTCTTGTTATCGGTCACGGTATACAGGCTGTGCAGGGTCACGTTGACCACATCAAAGCAGATCATTCTCGCCACAGAAAAGGAAACGCCGCTTTTGCTGATTCCCTCCACGATGGTGTGAATGCAACGCGTGGTTGCTTCCGCATCCAGCTGCAGCAGATTCCACTGCAGCACCTCCAATTCCCTGAGAGGATAGTAAGGAACAGTTTTGCCGTTTCCCTGATCATTGGAATAAACCGCAATACAGCTGTTGCCCCGGATCAGCTTGCCTTCCAGTGCCAGGGTGGCTTGCCGGTAGGCCTCCGCCAGCGTTCCGGCGCCGCAGGGAAGGCTCACACCAAAGGCCACAGAGCAACCAAGCGTCTTTTGCAGATAATCCTGCAAGGGAAACAGCCTTCCCTCCCAGTCCTCCTCCGCGCCGGGCACCAGCATCACAGCCATGCCGCTGTCAGGTGGATTTTCGCACAGAATCGCATTGCCAAAACGGAAAGATTCGGACAGAAGGGCAGCATGCAACGCCTTTGCCGCCGAAATGCCCAGATCGCGGGAAAAATCCAGCGCAATAACCGTCCATACCTCCGAGGCCGTCAGATCCGCCCCATTCTCCTTCGCTCGTTCCAGAAGCGCTTCATGCTCGTTGTCACCGCGAAGAAGGCGCGACAGACAGTTTTGCACCAGCGCCTCACGGCTGTTTTCCAGGCGATTTCGATAATTGTCGCTGTCCCGGGAAAGCTGCCGGAGCACGGCGGATACCTGTTCAAGCTCGGTTCCACTCTCGGCGGGTGCATAGGTCAGCGCCTGCTGCCGCAGTTGATGCAGCGGCTTGTACTGCCGCATGGAAAACCAGTATACAAACCAGCCGCCCAGCAGGATAACCACCGCCATAATCAGCGCCATCCTCAGCAGCAGACTATTCAGGGGTGCTTCCACCTCCGCCACGGGAAGGGAAAAGATATACTGCCAGCCGACAATTTTCGACAACGCGCCTGAAAGCAGATATTCCTGATGATCAATCATTACCCGTTGAGGGCGCAGCTGCTGGACAATCTCATCCATCCCCGTCAGCTGAGCCGCTACAGGCGCGCCTGGCTCGCCCATTACCAGACGATGGTGCTGGTCAAACACGTACACATGGCCGCCATACTGCGTTGCAATGCCTTCGGTAGCCTGGCGCAGCCGCTTGACGGGAATCAGATAGATGGAACGAATTTTGGGGGAAATATTGCCGCTTTGCACAGCGATGAACAGTGTAATGTACTCTCCCTTCTGCCCACCATACTGCTCCACAGTATCGCTTCCCCAGGTAACAATGCCATTTTTGCTGGACACGGCTTCCTCAAAGTCCTGCCTGGTATGAGCGCCGTATACGTACTGCTGAGAGAAAAACCTGTCCAGTGACAGAACACCCGCGTTGGTGTACAGCATGTCGCTGTTCTCGGCATAGACCATAATCAGTTCCGGAAGGGTGGTGATGGACTTGTAGGTGCTCAGCGTGTTGACCGCGCTGCGTGCGGCCACAATATCGCTGCCGATGGCAGATGGATGAAGCGAGGAATTATTCTGAATCAGATAGGACAGATGCACAATCTGCTCCAGCTGCGCGTCAAACCCCTCCTGCACCTGCTCCAGCGCCCGGCTGTTGCTCAGCGTGACCTCCTCTGTAAAGCGATCCAGCGCGGCAAAATAAAACACCACACACAAAACAAGCAGCGGCAGGAAAAGCACCAGCGCATAGGACAGCATATACCGCAAAAAAGTTTTGCTTCGCAGCATCATGTTCTGCACTCCTTTGGGAAGGATGTTTCAAGCATACCACATCACGCTCTTTTTCTCAAGATTTGCATATTTTCGGAAAAGCCTTGATCATAAACGTTTTGCGTCCTTCCTGTTCATTTGATGAACACCCTTTCACAAAATGACGATTGATTATTTGGTTCGTTTTTCATATGATAAGTCCATCAGAAATGTGAAAAAGGGGTGGCCCCGTGAACAGTGCTACAATGGCAACAATCAAACACAACCGTCGCACGGCCATGTTCAGAAAGGCCAAACGCGTGCTTGGAAACTGGCAGCTATATCTGTTTTTGCTCCCGACGGTTCTCTATTTTCTTGTTTTCCGTTACTATCCCATGTATGGTCTGCAGATTGCCTTCCGCAACTACAAAGCAAGCAAGGGCATCTGGGGCAGTCCCTGGGTAGGGTTGAAGAACTTTGAGCGTTTCTTTGCCACGGCGGATTTCTGGCAGCTGTTGGAAAATACGCTGGCCATCAGCGTCGGAAACCTGCTGCTGTCCTTTCCTGTACCGATCATCCTCGCGCTGCTGCTCAACCAGATGCCCAGCAAACGCTTTAAGAAAATCGTTCAAACCGTAATCTACGCGCCGCATTTTATCTCCACCGTAGTGATGGTCGGTATCATCTTTCTGTTCTTTTCTCCCTCCTCGGGTATTGTCAATCATCTCATCGTTGCCCTGGGAGGACAGCCCATCCACTTTACCGCAGAAGCCGGTATGTTCCGTCCGCTCTACATCGGTTCGGAAATCTGGCAAAGCGCCGGCTGGGGAAGCATCCTGTATCTGGCGGCGCTTGCCTCCATCAATCCGGAGCTGCACGAGGCGGCGGTGGTGGATGGTGCCAACAAGCTGCAGCGTGTGTGGCACATCGACATACCCGGTATTCTGCCGACGGTGGTTGTCATGTTCATTCTCAATTCCGGCAAGGTGATGGCCGTAGGCTTTGAAAAGGCCTATCTGATGCAGACATCCCTCAACATCTCTGCCTCCGAGATCATCGCGACCTATGTGTACAAGCGCGGATTGCTCAAATCCCAGTTCAGCTTTTCCGCGGCAGTAGGCATGTTTGAATCGGTGGTGAACCTGGTGCTGATTCTCTCGGTGAACTTTCTCTCCCGCAAGCTTTCCGATTCGTCCCTGTTCTGAGGAGGAAAAAGCATGAAAAAGGAAAATCGAATCGCCCTCTCCAGAGCCGATCGAATCTTTGACACCGCCAATTACATCATTCTCACCCTTGTATTGCTTCTGGTGGCCTATCCGCTGTATTTCATCGTGATTGCCTCGGTATCCGACCCTGTGGCAGTGTACGCTGGCAAGGTGCGCCTGTGGCCGGTGCAGTTTACCCTGGAAGGCTACCGGCGCATTCTGGAATACGACGCGTTTTTCACCGGATACCGCAACACCTTTCTTTACACCCTCATTGGCACAGCGGTCAACGTGCTGGTTACCATTCCAGGCGCCTATGCGCTTTCGCGCAAGGATTTGGCAGGCCGTAACATGCTCATGATGATGGTTACCTTCACGATGATTTTTAACGGAGGCCTGATTCCCACCTATCTGCTGGTGCTGCAGCTGAATTTGTACGACAGCATGTGGGCGCTGATCTTGCCGGTGGCGGTTAGCGCTTGGAACCTGATTGTGGCACGAACCTTTTTCCAACAGACGATCCCCGACGAACTTCTGGAGGCGGCGCTATTGGACGGTTGTTCCAACGCACAGTTTTTCGTGAAGATTGTGCTGCCGCTGTCCAAATCCATTCTGGCGGTGATGGTGCTGTTCTACGCGGTTAACCATTGGAACAGCTATTTCAACGCCCTGATCTATCTTAAATCTCCCGAAAAATATCCATTGCAGCTGGTACTGCGCAATATTCTGTTCGAAAACTCCATGGGTGACATGGTAGAGGATGCGTCCACGCTGGCTGCGCAGCAGCGCATGGGGGATTTGATCAAGTATGGCGTCATCATGGCGTCAAGCCTTCCCCTGCTGATTCTTTATCCCTTCCTGCAGCGCTACTTCATCCAGGGTGTGATGATTGGCGCGGTCAAGGGTTGATCCATGGATCAAACGCTTGGTGAAGCGTTGATAGATTAAAGGAGGTATCCCTGATGAAACGGTTGTTCTGCCTGGTATTGTCCATGCTAATGGTGCTTGGCGTATCCAATGCGCTGGCCACCGAGTACCCCCTTACGGATGAAACGGCCAACTTCCGCCTGATTATCCGTGTGCGTCCCCTGCACGGCAACCCCGACGAGATGGAGTTGTTCAAGCGCATGGAGGAATTGACTAACGTGCATATCACCTGGGATCAGATTCCTCAGGCTGAGTATGACGAGAAGAAAAACCTGCTTCTGGCGGCCGGCATTGACCTGCCCGACGGTTTCTTCGGCAAGTTCTCCCTGAACTCTTCCGATATTGTAACCTACGGTTCGCAGGGCATGCTCCTCCCTCTCAACGATCTGATTGACCAGTATGCGCCCAATCTGAAGGCTCTGTTTGAAGCACACCCCGAGGTTAAATCCATGGTTACCGCACCCGACGGCAACATTTATTCCACACCCTACGTGCAGCAGGGCGAGGATGGCACCATTGCCAGCAACATGATGATCAACGTAACCTGGCTCCAGCGCCTTGGCCTTGAAAAGCCCACCACCATGGAGGAACTCAAGACCGTTCTGACAGCCTTCCGTGATCAGGACGCCAACGGCAACGGTGATCCTTCCGATGAAATTCCCATGACCTTCAAGTTCAATGGTTCTCAGCGCGATATTGGCGGTCTGTTTGGTGCGTTCGGCTATCCGGACACCCTGACGGACGATGGCCATCACCTGGTACTGGACGGCGACAAGGTTGTCTTTGTTCCCACCACCGAGGGTTACAAAACTGCCTGCAAGTACCTGTATGAAAATTTCTTCTCCCAGGGTCTGATTGACATGGAAGGCTTCACCATGGACAAAAAGACATACAATGCCCAAAATCAGGGCGAAATCGCCAATATCGGCCTTTTCATGTGCTGGAACTCCTTTGACCTGGGTACCGTGCACGAAGCCGAGTACGAGCCGCTGTCGCCCATGCTCGGACCGGACGGTACGACGTCCTGGGGTTGGACCGCATCCAATAACATGATGTCCACCGGCTTCTCCATCACCAACGTATGCAAGGATCCCGAACTGCTCATCAAGTGGGTGGATACTTTCTACGATCCCTACTGGTCCATGCAGTGCGACCTTGGACCTGTTGGCATCAACCTGATTGACAATGGCGATGGCACTTATGCCTATGCCGATGTACCTGAAGGCATGAGCTATGATGAGTTCCGCTATAAGGAAGCCTTTGCCTCCGACGGCCCAATCGCACTGACCAGCGATTACTTCGGAACGGTCATTTCCCGCAGCTCCGGCCATCAGGCCAAGTTTGACCGCAACGAGAATTACTACCGCAAGTATGCCATTTACCAGTACGTTCCCTCCATGCTGATGAGCGAGGAGGACAACGACGCCCTGAGCCTGATTCAGACCGACATTCTCAGCTACACCAACGAAATGCGCGCCAAGTGGCTGGCTTACGGCGGCGTGGAGGACGAATGGGACGCCTATGTTGCCCGGCTGGAAAGCATGGGCCTGGAAGAGTATGTGGAGATCTACCAGAAGGCCTATACCGCAGCATATGGAAAATAAACCCTTCTCAGCGAAATAAGACTGTTTGAGCTGATGTTTCGCTGCAAAAGCAGAGGGCTGTCTCTATGACCCAATCAGAGACAGCCCTTTTGTTGTGCAAATTGACAGTAAATGCCACTGAAAAACAAACCAAGCAACCAGGTTCTCTCAGAATGATTTGCATCGTCGCACAGAAAAATCAGCTTTTCAACCAGATTGCGGAAAAAAGCGCGTATGAAATCGGCTCCGGAAAATAGGTTCTGTAAAATTCTTTCTGTAAATATCGGTTTTCCGTGATACGGCCAGAATCAGATGGAGCCGAACGGCAGGTTCTGCCGTTCGGCTCCTGGCTACCGTTCTACCAGAATCAGGCAGTTCTGTCAAGGGCGCCCGTAAAACGGGCGTTCATTTTTTCCTGATGGATCTGAGGGATTCTGGTATCAGTCCGGCAGCCGGCCAAGGTACATGATGGCCAGCTCGCCGTAAATCCTGCTCCAGCTACGAATCGGCATCGTCCAAAACGACGCCAGTTTGGTTAATGCTCGGTTTTGGCCGAAGGCTTGCGCTTGCCGGTGCGCATCAGGCTGATCAGGGAAGGATCCACGCACAGCCCGGCGGCAAGCTCCTTGTTGCTGGTTTGGGGCAAATGCATTAAAAATGACAGTTTCTCCGCAAACGGCATCATAAAACGTCCTCCTCTTTTTGCAGTATAGCTGCAATGCCTGCCTGATGCAATAACCAAAAAAAGGAAAAAGCATTGTAAATACCAATGACATTTGTGTCGAAATATTGATTTATTCAACAACTTATGGTACGCTATAATCCAAAACAATAGAAAAGCTTGTTTTGATTTCGTCTTTTTAGATGACGTTTTGTCATTTTGAATGACAAATACTTTTGAATACGATTGATTGCCCCGGAGCGCCCCGCAAGTGCCCTCCCTGCAATCCCGGAAAAGACCACGACAGCAGCAGAATGATTAACAGGAGGGGTCACCATGACCATTGAAGAGTGCTACCAGGAACTGGGAGGGAACTACGCTGATGTAAGCGCGCGCCTTCCCAGCGCAAGGATGATTGAAAAGTTCGTTTCCAAGTTTCTGGAGGATGAAAGCTTTGAAACGCTTTGCATGCAGATGAAGGCCGGAAACCGGGAAGAAGCCTTTCGGTCTGCTCACACCTTAAAGGGTGTATGTGCCAACCTGAGCTTTACCCGTCTCCTGGAATCCGCCAGCCGGCTAACGGAGGAGCTGCGCCCGGAGACGGACGCCATTGCGGATACCGCATTCGCCCTTCTGCAGCAGGTTGAAAACGATTACCGTACCACAACCGCCGCCATCCGCAGATACCTGGACAGGGCATAAGGCAATGACAGGCCCGATGGAAGCGCCTGTGGGCTTGCCCGTGGGCAGGTCATACGTCAGCGGTGGGTTAGGAACGAGTTTACAGAAAACACACCCGGACAAAATCGGGCAATCAGGCAAGAATCATTCAGTCACTGGGAGAAATCTATACCTCCCTGTTCAGGCGGCTAAAACCGTTGGTATGAACGAGCATATCGCCAAACCGTTCGATTTGAACATGCTTGCCAGAATGCTGGATAAATGGCCCAGGTAATTCAGCGCCCCGGCCGGACGGAGAAGGAAAGCCTTGCTGCGCAAGGTAACCGAGCCCTCCGCACAGGTCGCTGGGCTCGGAACAGGAGTCGGAGGGCTGCGATCCTCCGGCGCCTCCCAGAGGGTTTATCGACAACCTGTAAGCCCGCCCATTCGTTTGAGAAAAACGAATGGGCGGGCTTTTGACTGTTTGAAAAAGGCGCAAAACGCAAGCGCATTTTATTGCTGAGTTGCCACCGCCGCGGCATGCTCCGCCTTGATTTTGGCAAGCAGCGCCGGCTGCTCCAGCAGATCAAGCGCCGTAAGCGCAAGTACCTTGGCGCCCAGCGCAATGGATTGCAGGCCCGTTTCGGACCGGCAGGCCTCCTTCTTTTCGATGCTGTGCCCGGCCACCGGCACCTCGCTGATGCGGATCATCGGCTGGATGGTGGGAATCACCTGCGAAACATTTCCCACGTCGGACGAGCCCAGCGGAAAAACCTGGCGTTCCTCAAACGGTTCGCCCAGCGAAATCAGGTTCCGGCGGTACACCTCATCAAAGGACGGCGTTGGAATGATGTTTTCCACCAGATTGCGCTGCGTGGGCTCCAGCAGTCCCTTGCAGCCGGTTTGCAGCGCCGCGCCCTCCACAATGCGCTCCAGCTGATGGTAAACCTTCATCATGCGCTTTACGGTTGCCGCGCGCACATAGAAGCGCGCCTCCGTATCATCCGGGATGATGTTTGGCGCGTCGCCACCCCTGGTTACAATGCCGTGAATGCGCACATCCTTGGGCAATTGCTGGCGCAGCAGGCCGATGGCGTTAAAAACCAGCACCAGCGCATCCAGCGCGTTGATGCCATCCTCCGGGTTGGCCGCCGCGTGGGAGGCTTTGCCCTTGAACGCAATGCGAATGGGCGCGCAGGCCACCTCCTCGTGGGTCAGCTCGTGGTGATCGGAGCCCGGATGCACGCACAGCGCCGCGTCCACATCCGCAAAAAAGCCCTCGCGCACAAAGCTGCCCTTGGCGCTGCCGTTCTCGCCGCCCTCCTCGCCCGGGGTGCCGTATACGCGGATTTCGCCGCCCGTTTCATCCACCACCTGCTTGAGCGCGGCCGCCGCCAAAGCCGAGGTTGCGCCAAACAGATTGTGCCCGCAGCCGTGGCCAAGGCCCACCAGCGCGTCGTACTCCGCCAGAAACACCAGAACGGGGCCGGGCCTGGAGGCGCGGTACACCGCTGTAAACCCGGTGGGATGCCCCGCCACATCCACGTTTACGGCAAAGCCCTCCCTGCGCAGCTGGGCGGTAAGCACCTGGCAGGCATGGTATTCGTGATTGCTGGTTTCCGGGTGTTCAAAAAGATCCAGCGCTATTTCGCGGTAAACGGGATATTGCTGATCCGCATAGGCAACAATCGTATCACGGCGTGTCATCAAACCATCTCCTCCTCAGGGCTTGTGACGAATGGTAAACAGGCCCCGGTTCGTCGTTCTTCTGGAAAGCACGTTGCCAAGGCTTTGCAGCACAAAGGTAACGGCAAGCAGCACAACCACGCACACATTCACAATGTCCGGGTGGTTCTGGTTCTGGCCATAGTTGATGGCAAAGGAGCCCAGGCCGCCCGCTCCCACGGCGCCGGCCATGGTGGTCAGGCCGATCAGGCTGATGGCCGTTACGGTGGTCACGCGGATCAGATCGGGCACGGCCTCGTGCAGATACACGCGAAAAATCAGCCCAAGCGTGCTGCTGCCCATGCTGCGCGCCGCTTCAATCTTGCCCGGGGCCACCCCGGAAAGCGCCACCTCCACCTGCCGGGTGTAGAAGGGCACAATGCCAAACACCAGCGGCAGAATGGCGCCCTTGACGTTGATCGCCGTGCCCACCAGCGCCCTGGTCAGGGGAATCAGGAAGATGAGCAGGATAATGAAGGGAATGGAACGGAACACGTTGATCACAAGGTTGGTAATCTGATAAACGATGGTGTTGCGGCAGATGCCGTCCTTTTTGGTAACCACCAACAGAATGCCGAAGGCCAGACCAATGACAAAGGCAATCAGACCGGCTTTCCAGAACATTTCCACCGTCGCGCCGCAGCTTTTGAAAAACTTGTCGCGATAGGTGTACAGATTGGGAATCCATTGTTTAATCCACGCTTCCATCTCTGATCACCTCTGTGCTGACATGATTTTGCGCAAGGAACGCAATGCCGTTTTCGATTTGCTCCTGTCCGCCGCTCAGGATGCCGATCATCCCGCCCAGCGGATTGCCCTGCAGGTATTCCACATTGGCCAGCACCACGTTCAGGTCAAACCCAAAGCGCCTGGCCGCGGTTGTCAGGATATGCTCGCTTACGCAATCCTTTTGAAAAACCAGCTTTACAAGCAGCTCGCCCGGTTTGACGCGCACCAGCTCGGAGCCCTCCGCCATCAGCCGGTCCACCTTGCCCAGGGGCGAGGCGGAGGCGATGAACTTTTTGGTAATTTCCGCTTTGGGGGCCGCAAAGATATCGTACACGCTTCCCTCCTCCACCACCCTGCCGTTTTCCATGACGGCCACACGGTCTGCAATGGCCTTGATCACCGCCATTTCGTGGGTAATCAGCACAATGGTGATTCCAAGCTTGCGGTTAAGCTCCTTGAGCAGGTTAAGGATGGACTCGGTCGCGTTGGGATCAAGGGCGCTGGTGGCCTCGTCGGACAGCAGAATGCGGGGATTGGCGGCAAGGGCGCGCGCGATGGCAACGCGCTGCTTCTGGCCGCCGGAGAGCTGAGAGGGGTAGACGTCGATCTTGTCGCGCAGATCCACCAGTGCCAGCAGCTCCCGCACCCGCTCCTCAATCTGGCGGCGGCTTCTGCCGGTATGCCTGAGGGGATAGGCGATGTTGTCAAACACCGTGGAGCGCTCCAGCAGGTTAAAGTGCTGAAAGATCATGCCGATGCCCCGGCGCATGTCATTCTGGCATCGGGCATTCATCGCAGCGCCGCCCTGAAACGGCCTGCCGTTTTGAAAGGTGATTTCTCCCGAATCTCCAACGGTCATCGTGCCGGAGTCGGGAACCTCCAGCAGATTGAGGCAGCGCACCAGGGTCGATTTGCCCGCGCCCGAGTAGCCGATTACGCCGTATACGCTTCCTTCCTCAATGCGCAGGGACACATCCTGCAGGGCGGCAACGTCGCCGCTTTTTAAATGGTAGGTTTTGTGAAGATGATGCAGCTCGATCATGGAACGCGCCTCTTTCTGCTGTGATTTGGGGTTACTGGGCAATCAATCCGGCAGCGTCCTTCAGGGCGTCCAGAGACTCATACTTTTCGGAGTACAGGGTAAGGGGCGCAATCAGCGTATCGCCGATTACCGCCAGATCATAGCCGTTGGCCTGCGCATCCTTGTTGAGGTAGGCCTTGTGCTGGAAGGCGTTGAGATCGATTTCGCCGGAGTTGAGCGCCTCGTTGGGCAGATTGTAGGCGCTGAATTCCACCAGCTCGATGTAGATGTTGGCATTCTGCTCGTCCAGCACCTTCTGCACGGCCTTCCACTGATCGTTGTTCGCGCCGCACACGCCCACGGTAACAACCGTCTTGCCCGCCTTGTCGGATGTGTATTCCACAATGCTCTGCGCTTCTTCCGCCGTGAGGCTGATGTTGCCGTCGTAGGCAAAGGCCGGGAAGAAGGCCTCGGCGTAGTTTACCAGCAAAAATTCGGCAACCAGCTGGGTCTGATAGGCCTTGACGATGGTCTGATAGAGCTCGTTCTGCGCATCCGCCGTGCGGGCCGCAATGATGTTGACATAGGGGTTGTCGCCCGCCTCGCTCTGCTGCTCAATGATCAGGCCGTCGCGGGAGGGAATCAGGCCGTAGGGAATGGCATAGGTGCCGTTGATGGTGGAGGCGGCAAAGTCGCCAAGGGTGGAGGGCAGCGTATTGGCCTGCACCGGCACCACCTCTACATCGTACAGATAGCTGGTGATATCCGCAATTTCCGGGGTATAGCCCGCGTCGGGGTTAACGGTAATCAGTCCGGCTGTTTCCAGCAGCTTGATGCCGCGGGACAGGTTGGTGCCATCGTCGGGAATGCCGATTTGCAGCGTTTCGGCGCAGGCCAGAGAGGTGCACAGGGTGAGAACGGTTGCCACAGCCAGAGCCAGGGACTTCTTGATGATTGCTTTCATGATGATGTCTCCTTTTTGATTTCAGCTGATGAGGATACGGGGTGCAAAAGCGTCCGGCCTGTGAACAGGCATTCGGTCCGTTGCCCGGCTGGGCAGGCGTTTTCGCATGAAGCTCATCCTTTCTGTCTGATGGAAAAAAAGAAAGGGCAGCGTATGCTGCCCTCCATGTCAGAATGGAAACGACCCTATGCTCGGGACTGGCGGCAAACGCACGACAAAGACAGACACATGCACATGCACATGTCCTTGCACATCATCATCATGCTGTTCAACGCCTGCCTTGCCATGAGCGCCGCCTCCTTCCGAATGAATTGGACATAGCTTACCACCATTGATCTATCTTGTCAATAAACAAATCCATTTTTTCCGCAAAAAATTCAGACCGGGAAGGATGGTTGTTTCCCGGTCCCGGACGGTTGCAAAAAGCCCGGGGAGGCGTCGGAGGGCCGCAGCCCTCCGACTGTTTCGACGGACTGCGCCTTTTATTGCGCCTGCTTCAGCTCATCCGGGATCCACCACAGCGCGTTCCATTTTCCGCCAGGGGCATTCTCCCGATCCATATAGGCCCTGAACTCAGCGGAATGATAGGCCGCCACAATGGCCTGCGCCCAGTCGGTGTTAACATTTTCGGCCTTTACCGTTACCTGAAGAATCAGATGCTCCTGAATATCCTCCGTCGCCAGCGCGGTGGATGCATCAATGCCCGCGTTGTACACCACCGAGCCGGTGATGGCCGCATAGTCATAATCCTGAATGGCCACGGGAATGGTGAGGCTTTTTTGCTCAATCAGCTCCAGGTTGTAGGGATTTTCCACCACATCATCCACGCTGACCGAGGCAATTGGAACGGACGGATCCAGCTTGATCCAGCCAATTTTTTGCAAAATGGCCAGGCAGCGGGCGGTGTTGGAGGCGTCGTTGGGGATGGCCACGGTCATGCCGTCGGCCACCTCATCCAACGATGCATGGTTGACGGAATAGACGCCGGCCGGAACGGTCGGAATAACGCTGATGGGGGTCAGATCGCCGTTGTTGTTGGCGTTAAAGCTTGCGGCGTAGGCGGAGTGCTGCTCCACGTTCACATCCACCTCTCCGGCCTGCAGCAGCTGATCGGCTACAAGCAGCTCCGAGGTTTCCACCTCCTCAACGGTATAACCCTGCGCGTTAAGAATGGGGATGATGGCATCCTCAAACAGCTCGGTATAGGGGCCCTGGGATTTGGAATACAAAATGGTGGTTTTGCCGGTGGCCACGGTTTCGGCAAGGGCAACGGAGGTCAGCAGCACAGCGGCGGACAGCAAAGCAGCAAACAGTTTTTTCATAAAAGACCTTCCTTTCCTGATAACAAGGGTGGGTAAATGGATCGCCATGTGATTCAACCGTTTTTGCCGGACGCCGACATCGGTCCGACCACCGGGTTCTTTTGAGATTGCTTTTCATTGATGGGCCCTCAGCTTTCTGGCAACGGCGCTGCCCAGCAGCTGAATCAGCTGCACAAATACGATGAGCAGGATGACCGTAAGAATCATCAGCGGGGTGTTCATTTTTCGTAGCCATAGGTCAGCGCCAGATCGCCCACGCCGCCACCGCCCACATAGCCCGCCATGGCCGATGCGCCCAGCAGGCCGATGGTGCCCGTGGTAAGCGCCAGCACCACGCTGCCCAGCGTTTCCGGGATCATTTTGCTGCAAAGTTCTTGATACTGAATTACTATTAGGATATAATCTCATTAAAGATTTCGTTCCGGGGGTTGGGCTATGGTCAGGCGAAATACAATCCAGTGCGATTTGGTGCTGAATGCGGTCAAGACATTACAGTGCCACGCAACCGCAGATGAAATCTACGAATACATAGCAAAAAGCCATCCCAACATCGGGCGGGGAACGGTTTACCGCAACCTCCAGCGCCTGTGTGAAATGGGCGAAATTCGAAAAAAAGAAGTGCCGGAGGGCGCAGACCGTTATGATCATCTCTGCCACGACCACTATCATGTTCAGTGCACCGTATGCGGCCGGGTCTTTGATGTAGATATGCCCTATATGAAGGACTTGGAACAAACCATCGCCAACACGCACGGATTTCTCTTTACCGGGCACGATATTGTTTTCAAAGGCATCTGCCCGGAATGCAGGGAAACGCACACACAGGATGCTCATACGGGAGCATGAAAAAAATCCCGTAAATAAAATAAAAGGAGAAAAACAATGAGAAGTATCACAAAGTTGGATCTGCAATACGCACACCGTTTCTACGGCTTCAAGGGCGAAGCACAGTATCTGCACGGACACACCGGCGTTTTGACCATTGAGGTTGAGGATACCATTAACGACGGAGTGAACATGGTCTTCCCCTGCAACGAGATTCAGAAGACCGCCTGGGATGTGCTCAAAAACTTTGACCATGCGCTGATTCTGCGGGAGGACGATCCGTTGCTGCCCGCAATCCTCGATGTTTATGAGAAACAGGGCATCAAGGATGGCACGCCGCAAAATCGGATGAAGGGCCCCGCGTTCAAAACAGAGCTGGCCACCGCCTACCCGGAGTGCCGTCTGGTTGTAACCAAGGAAACGATGACCACAGAGGGCATGATCAAAATTGTTTATGACCTGCTCAAGGACAAGCTGAACATTGCCAAAATCACTTTTTCCAGCGGCGTGAATATGGCGTCCGAAGAATACAACACGGAAAACACGATCGACCGCTGCCCGCTGTGCGGCATCGCCCTGAACGAAAATGGCGTTTGCCCCAAATGCGGATACAAAAAGTAAACACAAATCCATCGTGAATGCAGAGTAGGGCTGCTTGATGCAGCCCTATTTTGCATGTCAAGTTGGGGGGTGTGCGACAGATGGCATAGGCTGATGCTGCCTGCTGAAAGACCGAACGCGTTATCTCATGAAAGAAGAACGCCCTATGTATGTACATCGGTGCCGGCCATCCACAGCCGGAAAGGAGCAGCAAATCTCCCGCGCGGGTCCGTGATCCCGCACCGCCATGAAAAACCAAAACAGCCTATCGGGGAACCGGGCCCGGGCGGATCTTCAACGCCCGGGCCCAGTTCCCCGATAGGCACAGGATATTGGCACGGCACTTTGTCTCTGCTCAGCCCTCAAAGCAGCGCGTGCGCAGGCTGCGGATCCGGCAGCGGCTGCCCTCCCGCAGGCTCAGCCCAACGCAGCCGTCCAGCCAGGGATTTTCTTCATCCAGCGCCTGCAGGCAGGTCTCGCCATCCACCTTCAGCGTAAGCGCCGCACCGCGGGCCTCTACCGCCAGGGTATACGCCCTGCCTCTTTGCCAGCTAAAGCGGCGGGCAGCCAGACGGCGCAGGACGCCCTCGTCATTTTTGATTATAACCAGCTCGTCATCCCAGAAGCCGGCCATATAGCCGCGCATGGTGCCTTGCACCCGCACGCAGACCAGATGCCGGCGCCCCACCTGCGGCGTGATATCCGCCAGAATCTCGCAGCCGGCAAAGTTTCTGCCGCCGGTGATCAGCTCCGCGTGATCCGCGCAGCTGCCGCAGGCACCCTGATCATCCGCCTCCCAGATTCCCTTGGTGTTGGAGGTCTGGCTCAGCTCGGTATGGAACAGGTTCCACCGTTCCACGCCCGCCTTGGCAAAGTCAAGGGTGTAATCCGCCAGCCCTGTATAGGTCATGGAATCGATGAGCACAACCGTCTTTTGCGCCTGACCCGCAATCTCCACACCGGCCTGGCCGATGCAGCCGTCTCCGGCAGGAATCCGCACCTGCAGCCCGGTCCAGCCGCTCACCTGCGCCGGTTCGCCGTAAATGTAGCGCTTGTTGTACAGATCATAGACATACGCCCTTGCCTGCACCGGCCCGGCGGATGCATCCCGGACGCGCAGGGTCACATGCACCGTCTGGCCCGGGAATACCTCCGGCGTAAAGGACGGGGAATAGCGGTCGTCGCTGAAATCCCCGGGGCGGTAATAGGTCTGGCGATAAAGCCTTACCGGACCGTCCGTGGCAGGTATGGCGGCCTCCAGGCAACGAGGGGCGCTGGGGGCGGCGAAGGGAATGTTTGCATAGGCAACGGCAGCGCCCTCGCTGCGGAAGGTATGCGTCGAGCCTGGCAGCGGGAAGGCAAACCCCGGCGCGCTGCCATCAAGGTGTGCCGCCCATTCCGAGGGATAGGCCTCGCCCGCGATCCGGTATCCCAGAGAAGCCAGGAAGAGCGCGTCGTTGGCCACGTCGCGCAGGTTCATGCAGGCCATGGCGCTCGAGCAGGCCAGAAAATCGCCGATGGGGTCGATCCAGCTGCGGTCGATGCCCTCCAGGCCCACCAGCACGCCCATGATTGCGCCAACATTGGCGACGTTGCAGTCGGTATCCCAGCCGCACATATTGCAGATGTTGATCGCATCGGAGAACCGGCCGCCGCCATAGAGCAGCGAGAGGATGACCACCGCAGCGTTGGGGATGATGTGGCAGCAGCCCGGATAGCGGTCGTAGCCATAGTGTGCGCGTACGAAGGCGAAGCACGCCCGCCAGTCTCCGGGATGGGCTGCATGGAAGGCGATCACGTCATTGGCCATGCGGCGGTACTCGCAATCCTCCGGGATCACCGACAGGCCCTTGTTAATCACCGCCATGATGTCCCGCTCCTCAAACGCTGCGCTGACGCATGCCGCCACAAACATGCCTCCGTACACGCCGTTTCCGCCGTGGGTGACGGAGGCCATCTTTTCGGCATACCGGGCCGCGCGGCGGTAGTCGCAGGGATTGACCAGGCCCCAGGTGTCGATGAAAATCTGCCCGCCGATCTGCTCGGCCACCGCCGCGCCGTTGAGCGCCACGGAGCCGGACAGGGGTGCCTCCACGCCGTGCATCAGGTTCAGGTAAGCGGTATGCTCTGTGGAGCGTCCGTAGCCGCCCCACCAGAAAAAGCCATGCTCGCAGGGCACATAGTTGAGCACCGTGCGGCCCATCTGCGCAGGGGTGATGCTCTCGGTGCAGGTGTAATCCTCCAGTGCGCGGATGAAAAAAATTGGGCCGTTGCTGTCATCGTCCGCGGCGAAATTCTTGAAATCAAACAGATAGCCCTTGATTTCGCCATACTTCGCGGCGATCTGATCATAGCTCCAGCCCTCGATATTGGAGCCGTGGCGAATACCAATCAGCTTGCCGTACCAGCCGGCATAGACGCGTTCAACGTAGTTTGCGGGAATCATCATACAGATGCCTCCTTTGTGCCTTGTCAGCAAACGTTTCCCGGGATGAACCCATGATAACATTTCATCGCATTTTTCGCCATATCAAAATTGCATCATCAAGGGACGGATGGTGAAAGACATTTCGGCTGTGCATGCCCGGCAAGGCGCACGCACTGCATTTGCCGGTGGGCAGCTGCATCCCGCTCAGGCTGCTTATGATTGGTTCTCCTTGCGCTGCCGGTTGAGGTAATGCCTGGGCGCGCAGCCAAAAACGCGTACAAAAGCCTTGCAAAAGCTGTCTGCGCTGCCGTAGCCAAGTGCATCCGCCACCTCATTCACCCGCATGCCCTTTTTCATTTTTTCCAGCGCCCACTGCATCTGGCATTTCAGCAGATAGCCGGAGAAGGACACGCCAATCTGTTGCTTGAATTGGCGGCTGAAATAGGTGTAATTCAAGTGTAGCTTGGCACATACCTCTTCCATGGAGATTGGTTTGCCTGCATTTTCGGCAATGTAATTCATGGCCCAAAGCGCCATATGATCCTGCCGGAAGCTCAGCTCGTCCTCAAAGGCGTCCTGATAAAAGACCCAACGCGGCATGTTTTCATAGGTGCTTATCCGCAGGGCCTGCTGAGCCTGCTTCCACAGTTCGGACAGGTTCGAGCCCGCAAGGGAAATGCCAAAGCGCAACAGATCCATTGGTTTGGTCTGCATCCACTGCAAAACAGCCTCACGCTCATCGCCTATCAGCAGGTACTGATGCTCCCTGTCGCAGAAGCACCATTCCCCCGTCCATTCGGGCGTTTGATTCTCCTGTTCATTCCAAACAACAACCCGCAGACTTTCCGGCGGTTCTTTCATACGGGAACGGGCAAAAAGCCCTCTATCCAGCTGTTCCCCTTTCGTAAGCGCCTCATATACATGCCGTTCCAGCAGCGCCTGCTGCTGACGCTGCGCCTTTTGCAGGCCGGCCGTTACGCGCTCTACCGCCTCCCGGAGCTCGCTTTCTCCATAGGGCTTTACCAGAAAATCCTTCACTTCCAGCTTGATCGCCTGCTGGGCGTATTTGAAAATATCATAGGCCGTAATCACAATGCAGGCCAGCTCGGGGTGATACTCCCTGGCCTGCTCGATCAGGCGGAGGCCATCCATTTCACCCATGCGAATATCGGTAATCAGAATGTCCACCGGCGAAGTGCGGATATGCATCAGCGCATCTTCTGCGTTGAATGCACACACGATGGATTCTCCCTGCGGAAGAAAACGCCTGAGCCTTTGAGCCGTTCCCTGACAGATGGCCACTTCATCATCCACAACCAGATAATTCAAAGCGCCTTCACTCCTTCTTTTGGCTGGTATCCACGGGAATTTCAATGATAAACACCGTCTCGCCCGGTTCTGAGGACACCTGGATTTGATGCCGGTCGGGATATTTCAGTTTGAGCCTTTGCGCCAGATTGGTGATGCCCACCCTGCCACTCTCGCTGCATTCGGGATGGGCAAGGCTCATCCTTACCTGCTCCAGACGGGCCGGGACAATGGCCCTGCCGTTGTTGGCAATGCGAAAACGCATGATGTCGCCATCCTGCTCCACGCGAACACTCACCCGCATGTCTACGCCGTAGATCAGCCCATGCTGCAGAGCGTTTTCCACCAGCGGCTGCAGCATAAAACGCGGGATTACCACTTGGTTCAGTTCCGGCTCCCAGTCCAGCTCCAATGTGATCTTCTGCTTTTTCATATCGCTCATAAAGTCGATATAGGCCTGCAGATGCTCCGCCTCCTGCGCAAGCGTGGCTTCCAGTGATTCGGAAAGATTATAACGAAGCACGCTGCCAAGCTTTGTGATATTGCCGCACACAGCTCTGTCCACATTCCGGTTTTCCAGTTCCATCTGCAGCCACAGCAGCGAATTGAACAGGAAATGCGGGTTGAGCTGATACTGCAGCGCCAGCGCCTGCATGTGGCGCTTGGCTTTTTCCTTGCCCATCATCTCCTCCATCTGGTAGTCGATGCGGTCAAACAGGCTGTTGAAGGCGCGCACCATGTGGCCCACCTCATCCTCGCCATCCTCCGGCAGATGAACGCGCCCATCCTTGGCATTGATGCTGTCCGCCACGGCCGCGATGCGCTTGAAACGCTCCAGCAGGCTGCCCAGCACCCACTGTGCAACGAAAAACAGCAGGAAAATGGTCAGGAAAACCAACAGCAGCAGGCCGCCGTTGCTTTTCAGATACCCCAGAAACAGCGTATGGATATCCGAACGAACGATGACATCCAGCTCCATGCCGTCCATGTGCATCTGCTGCCACAGACTGCCGCCCCAGCGTACGGTTCCGTCATTCCCTCGCTCCGCGCCGGGCAGCTCCGGGGTGTATGCTTCATCGGAGGCATACAGCACGCGCCCGCCGGAAAGGATGTACAGCGCCTTTCCGCCCACGCGCTGCCGCGCCGCTTCCAGATAGGGTGTGCAGCTAACTGCGCATTTGATAACGCCCGAGCCATGATTCATCGATGAAGCAATGCGGCAGTAATAGGTAAATCTTTCCCCCATGCTTTGAAAATCATAGACACCGGACAGGGGCTCAGGAAGCGTTTGGCTCATTCCATACCAGCCGGACATTGCGCCCGAAGCCAGAAAAGCCTGATAACCGGAGCTGTTGCTGAAGCGCGACGCCTTGAGCAGCCTGTACCAGTGCTCCAGGAAAAAAACGTCGCTCTCGTACAGCAGCATGATCTTGGCATCCTGCGAGGAGAGATACACCTCCGCCTTGGTCAGCTCCGGCAGGACTGCTTCCTTATACAGTGCGATCCAATCGCCCACCGACCGGATGGACAGCAGCTCAGGCAAAGCCTGCACGTTGGCCAGTGTGCGGATCACGTTTTCCGTCTGCGACATCAGCATCAGGTAGTCGGCTTCTATGTTGTCCAGCACATACTCGTTCTGGCTGATCTCCTCGGAAACATGTGCATTCCACCTGATGGAGGCCATCAGAACCCCCATCAGGCACAGCGGGATCACGCCGAATACCACCAGCAGCCATGTCATTTTCTTTTGCAGCGACCATTTGGACGGCATACGGCACCTCCCCTGTACGCTCTTTGGTGTAAGAATTCGCTACGCAGCCGGCATTTCCCTGTCGATAACCGCACAACGGAAAAGAAAGGGAACGGCGAACCGTTCCCTTGCAGACTGTCGAAAAACCTTATCGGGAGTTGTCAGAGGGGCCGCAGCCCCTCTGAC
>JAEDGL010000160.1 GCA_016297535.1 Clostridia bacterium
AGTAGGCAAATGGTGCATTCCCGGCGGAAAAGATCGCCGCTGGCGAGCTTTTTCGCCGCTCTGTGCCGGGGCGCAGGCCCGGTTTTCCTATTGCAGAAAGCCGTTTACAATCTGCTCCTCGGCCTCTTCTTCGGTTAATCCCAGCGTCATCAGCTTGATCAGCTGCTCCCCGGCGATTTTGCCGATGGCGGCCTCGTGGATCAGGCTGGCGTCGATGCAGGTGGCGGACAGCTGGGGACTTGCGATGACCGAGGCGGAATCCATCAGGATGGAATCGCACTCGGTATGCCCGGTGCAGGGCGCGTTGCCGTTGAGCACGGATACAAATTTCTGCCGGCTCTGATCGCGGGCAACGGTGCGGCTGACGATATCGCAATGGCTGTCCGCGCCGTTGAGGTCGGCGGTCAGATCGCTTACGGCGCGCTGGGTGCCGGTGGTCATCACCTTTTCGTGCACAATCAGGGTGGCGCCCGCATCCAGCGTGGCGCTGGTTTTGCGCACGGTATCATCCACCCCGGCGATCTGGGTGTTTTCCATTTCCATGTACGCGCCCTCGGAAAGGTGCACGATCGTGGTGGGGTTCATCAGCCGCCTGCCGCGGCCCTCGCCCTCGCCGTAGTGGCGTTCGATGTAGCGCACTTTGGCGTTTTTGCCCACATGAAAGCTGTGCACGCCGTTGTGCACGCTGTCGTTATCGCCGCAGTTGTGGATGCCGCAGCCCGCCATGATGGTAACGTCGCAGCCCTCGCCGATCACAAAATCGTTGTACACGCATTCCTTTACGCCGGATTCGCTGATCACCACGGGGATGTGGATGGTCTCGCGGGTGCCGGGCTTGATGAGAATGTTGATGCCGGGCTGATCCGACTTGGGCAGAATCTGCACATTGGGGCTGGAGGAGCGGGCGGCGGTCTGGCCGTTGAGGCGCACGTTGAACGCGCCGGCGGCGGGCAGCTCGTCCAGGCCGGCCACCTCATGCAGCAGGTTCATCACAACAGCGTCAAGCATGCGCGTTCACCTCCAGCTTTTCGGTCAGCACCCGGCAGGCGGTATCATCCACCGTGCTCAGCAGCCCGGGCAGAATCTCCTCGCGCGTTCCAAAGCGTTCCACGCGCCCGTCGCGCAGATAGGCGATATGATCGGCAATGTTGAGAATGCGCTCCTGATGGCTGATGATCAGGATGCAGCCGTTGGTTTTTTCGCGCATGTTTTCAAAAACGCGGATCAGGCTTTGAAAGCTCCACAGGTCGATGCCGGCCTCCGGCTCGTCAAAGAGGGTCAGCTTTGTGCCCCGCGCCAGCGCCATGGCGATTTCGATGCGCTTCATCTCGCCGCCGGAAAGGCTGTCGTTAAGCTCGCGGTCCAGATAATCGCGCGCGCACAGGCCCACCTCGCTGAGCACACGGCAGGCCATGCCCATATCGTGCGTGCGTCCCGTGGCGATATCCAGCAGATCCTTCACGCGCAGGCCCTTGAAGCGCACCGGCTGCTGAAAGGCATAGCTGATGCCGTGGTTGGCGCGCTGGGTAATGCCAAGCCCGGTGATGTCCTCGCCATCCAGCAGAATGCGGCCGCCGGTGGGCGCAATGATGCCCGCAATCAGCCGGGCAAGCGTGGATTTGCCGCCGCCGTTGGGGCCGGTCAGGGCGATGACATGCCCCTCCAGCGCAAGGCTTACATCGCGCAGAATCTCCTTGCCGTCCTCGGCCTCGTAAGATACATGTTGCAGTTCAAGCATTGGTTTTCTCCCTGTTTCTTGCGTAAAAGCGCCGGGGTTCATCCGCCCCGGCTACACATCGCCCAGATATTCCTCCAGGCACAGATTCCGGTCGCGCATATCAAGGCTGTGGGGCAGCCCCACATAGCGGATGTGCCAGCATTCGGCCAGATAGCCGGTGATGGCCTCCTTGTCCTCCTGATAGCGGATGATGAAGCCGTATTCCCAGCAGTGCCTGTGCAGCCAGACCTGCTCCGGCGTGCCCTTGAAAACGGAGCCCGGGGAGGTTACATCAAACGCCAGGCCGGTATGGTGCTCGCTGGTGCCGGGATCGGCCACGGTCTGGCGGGTGGCGGATACGGCGTTGGCCTGGCTGAAGCCCTGGTTGCGGTACTCCTGCACCTGCCTGTCAAAAAGCTGCTGCTGGTACTGATAGCTGCGGTAGCCCGCGCTGATCTGCCAGTTGGTAACGCCCTGGGCGTTGGCGGCGGCAAGCATTTCCACCAGGGCGTTTACCGCGGTGCGGTCGCCCTGGATATCGCTGCCCTTGATTTTGGCCACCGTGGAGGGAACCACATTGGCCAGCTTTACCAGATCGCGCGGCCAGTCGTTTTCCCCGATCGGATGCGCGCGGCTGACCAGAATGGGCAGGCTGTCCGGATCGGGCGTGGGGGTAAGGGTGATCTGGCGGGCGTTTTCGCTGTAGAGCGCGGAAAAGGTCATTTTGGCGGCAATGCCATCCACATCCAGCCCGTTCTGGCGCTGGAAAAGGCGCACGGCTTCCTCCGTGCCGCCGCCAAAATCGCCGTCAATGGCGCCGTTGTAGTAGCCCAGCGCCTTGAGCGCCTCCTGCATGCGGCGCACATCCTCGCCGCGGTCGCCCTTTTTGAGCAGCGCGGCCGCTGTGGGCGTGGGGGTGGCCGTGGGCTGGCAGGGCTGCGCGGAGGAGGAATACAGCCGGGTGCGGGTGGTATCGCCCGCAATGCCGTCCGCATCCAGCCCGTGCTGGGCCTGAAACAGAACGACCGCATCCCGCGTGCCGGGGCCAAACTGGCCATCCACTTCGCCATGGTAATAGCCCAGCTCCTGCAGGCGCTGCTGCAGCCGGCGCACCTCGTCGTTTTTGGCACCCAGCTTAAGCAGCAGCGGCGTGGGGGTGGGCGTGTTGTTGGGATCGGGGGTAACCTGGAGCATGCTGCGCACATCCGCCGTGGGGGTGGGCGTGGCGGAAAGCTCCACGGCCAGCCGCTGCTTTGCCGCCATGGTATCAGGCGCAATCAGCGCAATGGCGATTGCCCCCGCCACAAGCAGCAAGCACAGCACAAGCGTTACAGGCCTGATTTTCATACCCCTGCCCTCAGGGCCACAGAGGCGTGGGATAGAAGCCTTCGCCGGTCATGCGCGCAAGGGCGTCCACCACCCCGGCGCGATCGTTGCGGTAGGTAACGCCGTACCATTTATCGTGCGTGGTGTACACGCGCGCGGTGGCGGTGCCTGCGGCAAGCTGGTCATCCACCACGCTGGGCAGGAAGTATTCCGCCTTGAGCGGGTTGGCGGGCACCCGCTCCTTCAGGAACACGGGGAAGCCCTCCCGCAGGCGCTGCATGAAGGCGGCGGGGAAGGCCCACATGTTCATGCTGACCACCGTTTCGGGGGAAAGGTGCTCATAATGCTGGCCATCCTCGGTAAACAGGGGCCCGTCCACGGTGGAGATGATGTGGGTGCGCTCCTTGAGATCGCACAGGCAGCTGTTTTCATCCAGCATGCACACGCCGCGCGCCACGCTGCCGGTTTCGCTGAGGGTGTTTTTGAGCAGGTAGCCCACCATGCACACGTCCCCGCCGCCCTTGAGATGGGCAAGGTGGTCGTAGCACAGCCGGAAGGCCTCGCGGCCGTAGTAGTCATCGGCGTTGATGGCGCAGAAGGGTGCGCCGTCCACCGCCTCCAGAGCGCTGAGCACGGCATGGCCGGTACCCCAGGGCTTTACGCGGCCCTCGGGGATTGAAAAGCCCTCCGGGATATCCTGCAGCGACTGGAACGCATAATCCACCTGCAGATAGCGGCTGACGCGGTCGCCCAGCACCTCGCGGAAATCCTTCTCGTTTTCCTTTTTGATAATGATCACCGCGCGCTCAAACCCGGCGTGCTTGGCGTCAAACAGGGAGTAATCCAGAATCAGCTCCCCGGCGGGGCCCACGGGATCCATCTGCTTCAGGCCGCCGTAACGGCTGCCCATGCCGGCTGCCATAATGACCAGTACAGGTTTTTTCATGCGTTTTTTCCTTTCTGCGCAAGCTCGCGCACACAGGCAAGCATTTCGTCCCAGTGCTGGTTCATCTCGGACAAAAGCTTGAACTGGGTGCGGGCGCGCACCAGATTATGCTCGGGATAGGCGGTTTTGAAGTACACGTCGCCGTTGAGATAATCGCCCAGAAAGCGGATGCCGTTTTCCAGCGTCATCATTTTGGCGCCCACCGCCAGCGAATCCACCTCGTTGGGCGACAGGGCCGAAGCCACCTCGCTGAGATAGCCCCTTGCGTAGGCGCGGTAGAGGTTCATATCGAAATGCACCCGGGAAAGATCCTGCTCATCCTCCGCGGCGGTGGAGGCGCCAAAGCGGATGGCGTCGCCAAAGTCGTAGGCGCACAGGCCGGGCATGACGGTATCCAGATCAATCACGCACACGGCGCGGCCCGTGGCGTTGTCGATCAGCACGTTGTTCAGCTTGGTATCGTTGTGCGTAACGCGCAGGGGCAGCGCTCCGCTTTGCAGCTGATCCATCAGCGTGCTGCCGAAGGCCTCGTAGCTCAGGGCCAGATCAATCAGCTCGCGCACGCCCTGCGCGCGCCCGGCGGCGTCGTTTTCCACCGCGGCGCGAAAATCGCCAAAGCGCTTGGGCGTATCGTGAAAGCGGGCGATGGTCTCGTGCAGGGTGGATGCGTCAAAATCATCCAGCATGGACATGAACCGCCCGAACGCGCGGCCGGATTCGCAAAAGATTTCGGGGCTTTCCACCTGATCATAGGTTACGCTGCCGCCCACAAACACATAGGCGCGCCAGTAATCGCCGTTGGAATCGATGGTGCAAAGCTCACCCGCGGTGTTTTTGAGCATGCGCAGCGTCTCGCGCTCCGGGTCGCCCCCCGCGGCGCGGATGCGCTTGCGCAGGTGGTGGGTAACGCGCTGAATGTTATCCATCACGGCGTGAGGATCGGGAAACACGTTTTGGTTAATGCGCTGCAGCACAAACTGCGAGCCGTCCCCGCAGCTTAGCAGATAGGTATCGTTGATGTGTCCGCCGCCGAAGGCCACGGGGCTGCCGACCGTACCATGAGGGGCATATGCCTGGGCCAGCGCGCGGATTTCTTCAACCGTCAGTTTCATGAAAACAACTCCAGCATTTCGTCGTTCACACAGATGGTGCGCGGCGGCCTTATGCCGTCGGCTTGCATTATAACATGAAAGCGGGAAAACCACAAGGGCAATGCCCGGCGCGTTTTGCTTGACTGAAAGGGCTTTTTCGGCGTATCATAGAGCATGAGCAGGCGCGCAGCGCGCCCCTGCGGCCCACCCCGGTGGACGGGGCGGCACAGAGCGTCGAAAAAGCTCGCCAGAGGCGATCTTTTCCGCCGGGGGATGCACCATTTGCCTACTCGCCTACGGCTCGCCGGGCGGCAAATGGTGTAA
>JAEDGL010000161.1 GCA_016297535.1 Clostridia bacterium
TCCGCCAGTTTCTGTCGGAAAAGATCGCGAAGCGAGCTTTTTCGACACGCTGAAACGAGATTTTCCGACGCTGCTCCAATCAGCCGTCGCTGAGCACAAAGTGACAGAAGCGAAGCATCTCAAACCAGTCGTGGGTGCTGAAGCATACCAGACAGTTGTCCCGGAGGGTTGCGCCGGGATAAAAGCTCTTGCCGTAGGCGATCGCGTGGTTCACAAAATCGATCTCCATATGAAAGCGATCCGGCATGGGCACGGCGCATTGGCCCGCTTTGGCCACGGCTTCCCCGGCGGCGGCCTCAATGCGCTCCACCGCCTCCATGGGATGCAGGCTGGTAACGCTGCCGCCGCGTCCCTCGTTAACGGGCACAACGGTTACGGCGGGGATGAGCCTTGCGGCAAAATCGCACACGGCCCTGTCGCCGGTCACAAGCGCCACGGGCACGCCGCAGTAGCCAGCCGTGTAGGCGTTGATGAGCAGCTCGCTGCAGGGCATGCCGTTCAGGGTAACACGATGGTTGCGCCCGTTCATGGTGTGGCTGAGGGGATTGCCCGTGCATCCCGCCCAGGAGTGGTAGCCGGTCAGAAACACCGCGTCAAACGGCTCCTTGTCAAGCCCGGTCATCATGCTGAGCAAATCGCCCGTCCAGCCGCGGTTCATGCGCACGCCGCGCGGCAGCTGCATGGCATCGATGTTGCGGGCGGAATCGTGCGCATCCTTCACCAGCACCTCCGTGGCGCCCGCGGCCAGCGCGCCGCGGCAGGCAGCGGCCACCTCGCGGGTCATCTGCTGCTGAAAGGGCGTGTAATCAAAGGGGGTGGCGCGCTCGGTTTCCGGCCAGGCGCAGATGCCGCAGGTGCCCTCGATATCGGCGCTCAGAAAAATCTTCATGGTTCAGCCTTCCTTTCGTTATGCAAAGTACGACCCGATCTGCTCGATTCCGTTGGCCAGATCCGGCCGGTAAAGCGGGGATTGGGGATCCAGACTGTTGATGGTAAAGCCGTCGTCGCCCGCGCGGGCGGTGCAGTGGCAATAGAGCTGATCGCCCATGTACATGGCCACATGCCCGGGGAAAAACAACAGATCGCCCTTTTGCAGCTTTTCACGGGGAATGGGGCGGATGGGAAAGCCCTCCACAATGCTGGCGTCGCGGTAGATGAGAATGCCGCAAAGCATGTAGGCCATGGATACCAGCCCCGAGCAGTCGATGCCCAGGGGGGATTTGCCGCCCCAGCGGTAGTGCGTGCCCTGATAAAGCAGCGCGGCCTCCACCAGCGCATCGCGCAGGGCAGCCTCGCCGCCGGGCATGGGCGCGGTGTGGTACGGGGCCAGAATGCCGGCCATCACATAGCCCCGGCGCCCGTCGGCCAACTGCACCTGCTGCCAGCCGTCCCGGGGCTGACCGCATACGCCAATCACGCAGCCGCGCACCAGATGCGCCAGATGAACCCCCTGCACCCTGGGCTCGGAGAGCACGTCGCAGCAGTTTTTGTTGCGAACCACCTTTTTGGGCAGCGCCTCCCAGGCCAGAACGGCCTGCTGCTGCGTCAGCAGCTCCTCCATGGGCACCATGCCGCTGTAGCGGTAGTGGGTCAAGATCCGCGCCCATCCCGGCGCGGGGGTTTGTGTAATGTCCACCACCATCCCGTACAGGGCTTCATCCTCCACGGTGCATTCGCGGGTGGGCTGGGCGTACATGCGGCATACCGCCGTATTCACAATGGCTTTCATGCTGTTTCCTCTCTCCAGTCCGGCAATCCGGTATGGTTGCAAACATTCGACGGTCGGGCCCGTTTATCCTGCCGGATGCTGCGGAAACGGCACAATCCATGCTTGCAGTGGCGGGCTTTTTTTGGTACACTGTTGGTACCAAAACAACTGCATCCAGGAGGATATTCCTATGAGTGAAATCCTGTTTCCCCGTACCACGGTTGCCGGAGAATCCCTGTCCCGCATGATCATTGGCACCAACTGGGTGCTGGGCTGGAGCCATACCACCCCCGCAGCGGATCATCAGATCAAGCGCCGCTTCCCGGATGGACAAAGCGCCTGGCCGCTGCTGAAAAGCTTTTTGGACAACGGCGTGGATACCATCATGGGCCCGCTGCAGCAGGAAAGGGTGCTGCAGGAAGCCATTCAGGTGGCGCAGGAGCGTTCCGGCAAAAAGATGATGGTGATCGACACGCCCATCATCAACGTGGATGACAACGAGGCCGCCCGCCGCGAGGCGCGCGCCACCATCCGCCGCAGCCGCGAGTGCGGCGCCCGCTTCTGCCTGATCCACCACAGCAGCGCCGAGCAGCTGGTGAACAAAAACAAACACCAGATTGTGCGCCTGGACGATTACACCGATATGATCCGCCAGGAGGGCATGATTCCCGGCCTGTCCGCCCATATGCCGGAGCTGATTACCTATTCCGACGAAAACGGCTACGATGTGGAAACCTATATCCAGATCTACAACTGCATGGGCTTTCTGATGCAGGTGGAAATTGAAACCGTGGCCTCCATCATTCACAACGCCAAAAAGCCCGTTATGACCATCAAGCCCATGGCCGCGGGGCGCACCACGCCCTTTGTTGGCTTCAACTTTGTGTGGAACACCCTGCGCGACTGCGACATGGTCACCGTTGGCTGCACCGAGGCGGAGGAGGCGCTGGAGGATATTGAATACTCCCTGGCCGCCATCGAGCGCCGCGCGCCGGATATTGAAAAGCGCTCCAGCCCCAACATGAAGCAGGACGCCTTCGGAGGCAAATAAATGGAATATTCCGTATGCATCAATGCACTTTTTCCCGGCCTGCCTGCCGGCGAAGCCATCGACCGGGTGCGGGCGGCGGGGCTGAAGGCCTGGGAATGCTGGGGCTGGTGGGAGCTGGATGTGGAGGCGGCACTGCGCGCCCAGCAGGCGCACGGCATACGCATGGCGGCCCTGTGCACGCGCTTTGTGCCGCTCAATGATCCGGCAAAGCGTACGGCCTACCTTTGCGGGCTGCAGGAAACGCTGGCCGTGGCCAACCGCCTGCATTGCCCAACCATCATTTCGCAGGTGGGACAGGAGCAGCCCCTGCTTTCCCGCGCGGAGCAGACGCAATCCATAATCGACGGGCTGAGAGAGTGCGTGCCGCTTTTGCAAAGCGCGGGCGTCACACTGGTGATTGAGCCGCTCAATACGCTGATCGATCATCCCGGCACCTTTCTGGCGCGCTCGGACGAGGCCTTCGCCATCGTGCGCCAGGTCAACAGCCCCCATGTGAAGGTACTGTTTGACATTTACCACCAGCAGATTACCGAGGGCAACCTCATCCCCAACCTTACGCGCAACGCGGCATGGATCGGCCATGTGCATATCGCCGGGCATCCGGGGCGGCACGAGCCCTTCGGATGCAATGAAATCCACTATCCCTCCGTGCTGGGTGCGCTGAAGCAGGCCGGCTACAGCGGCGCGGTGGGGCTGGAATACCACCCGCGCATGGATGCGGCGGAAAGCCTGAAACGGCTGCAGGAGGAAATACCGCTGTGAAAGGGTTTGTGCTGGTTTCACAGGCCGTGCCGGATGTGATTCTGGAAATCCGCTATCATTCCACCTTCAATTTTGTGGGCAGCCGCGTGGATGGCTACGACCAGCCCGTGGCCATCCTTACCCGCGAGGCGGCGAACGCCCTGCGCAGGGCCAGCGACGCGGCCATGGCGCGCGGCTACCGGCTCAAGGTGTACGACGCCTTCCGGCCCCAGCGGGCAGTGGACCATTTTGTGCGCTGGGCGCAGGAGGAAAGCGCGCAGCAGATGAAGCCGTTTTTCTATCCGCAGGTGGAAAAAGCCCGCCTGTTTGAAGAAGGCTACATCGCCGCCCGCTCCGGCCACAGCCGGGGCAGCACGGTGGATGTAACGCTGGTGGATATGATGACCGGGACGGATGCGGACATGGGCGGCGCGTTTGACTATTTTGGCAGGCGCTCCCATCCCGGCTGCACGGAGGGGCTTTTGCCCGGTCAGCTGGCCAACCGCATGCTTTTGCGGGATGTGATGACGCAAAGCGGCTTTCTGCCGCTGGATACGGAGTGGTGGCACTTTACGCTCCGCGACGAGCCCTACCCCGATACGTATTTTGATTTTCCCCTTCGTGCGGAAAGCGTGGAGGGGGACTGAACGTTTTCTATCAAAAAAGCTCGCCTGTGGCGAGCTTTCAGCGTGTCGAAAAAGCTCGCTTCGCGATCTTTTCCGACAGAAACTGGCGGAAATGTTTTCGGCAAGGCCGAAAACTCCCCGCCCGCCCGGCAAAGCCGGGCGATACGAACCAAAGTCAGAGGGGCTGCGGCCCCTCTGACAACTCCCGATAAGGTTTTTCGACAGTCTGAAAGCTCGCCTGTGGCGAGCTTTTTTGACGTTCTGCTGCTTCAGGCCGGGTTGACCTGAAAGCTGATTTCGTATTTGGTTCCATGGGAAAAGAGAACGGCGTTTTCCAGCTCGATTTTGAGGATGATGGTGTTTTCATCCTCAAAATTGTTATGCCCGTTATCAATCCAGGAGGCAAACACCTCGCGCAGTCTGGCGGCAAGGGCGCGGTTTTCCTCGCGGCCGAAATAGCCAAGGCTGCGGGCCTTGCCCGTGGCGGTAAACCATTCGGCGCAGACGGATACGTTGGGGTTTTGGGCAATCTGCCGCATTTTGTTGGAAAGCGCATAGGTGATTACGAAAAAAGCCCCGTCTTCGTAATACGCGTTCACATACCGGATGGCCGGGTAATCGCTGTTGATGGTGCCCAGCGCAAGCAGGGTATCCTGACCGAAGCGCTCCTTCATCAGGTTCAATCCATCCCGGTTCATGATGATTCCTCCTTTATTCGATCTCAATGGATGAGATGGCTATTCTCAGTGCGGCAAAATACACTTCATTTTCCGCGTTGTAGCGTTGCTTGAGCATGGGAAACTGGCGCAGCATCGCCTGAATGATTTCCAGAGAGGTTTCCTCAAACGCGTCTCCCGACAGGCGGATCCACCTTCTGGTATGAAGGTTGTAGCTTGCAATGCTGATGGAGGGGTTGGCCATTACCTCGGCATAGAGTTTTTTTCTGCGGTCGGTTCCCAGATACAGCGTTTTGCCGTCGCAGTAGATCATGCCCATGGGCCGCTGATTGGGCCTGTTTTCCGCCGCCGTTGCCAGAAAGAAGGTTCCGCACTCCCGCACAAAGCGGTAGGCCTCCTCCACCGAGGGGGCGGGCTTTTCGCACGGGACTTCCTCCTCCCGGTCGTTCAGGAGAAAATCGATGCTGCAATCCAGAATCCGGCCAAGCTGGAGCAGCTTTTCGGTGCCCGGAAAGGCAAGGTTGATCTCCCACCTGGACACGGATTGTCTGGAAACCTCCATCATCTCCGCCAGCT
>JAEDGL010000017.1 GCA_016297535.1 Clostridia bacterium
CCGCCGATGCAGGTGGCCGCGCCGCCAAAGGGCTCGATCTCGGTGGGATGGTTATGGGTTTCGTTTTTGAACATCAGCAGCCAGGGCTCTTTCTTTCCGGCTACATCCACGTCAATCCTGATGGAGCAGGCGTTGATTTCCTCGCTCTCGTCCAGGTTGCCAAGCTTGCCCTGCTTTTTGAGCGCCTTGGCGCCGATGGTGGCGATATCCATCAGGTTCATGGGCTTGGGGCCGCCCTTGCGGTTGGCGTAAACCGTTTCCCGGATGGCCAGGTAGCGCTTGAAGGCGGCTTCCACGGCGGGCTTTTCAATTTCCACCTCGTCCAGCGTAGTCAGAAAGGTGGTGTGGCGGCAATGATCGCTCCAGTAGGTATCGATCATGCGAATCTCGGTCAGCGTGGGGTCGCGCTTTTCGCTCTGGAAGTAGGCGCGGCAGAAGGCCAGATCGTCCTTGTCCATGGCCAGGCCGTATTTTTGGACAAACTCCGCCACTTCCTCATCGCTCATGGCGATGAAGCCGTGAAGGGTTTCCACGGTTTCGGGACGGTCGTACTGCTGCTTGAGGGTCTGCTTTTCATCAAGGCTGGCCTCGCGGCTTTCCACAGGGTTGATCAGATGCCTGCGGATGCGCGAAAGCTCCTCCTGCGTGGGATTGCCTTCAAACAGATAGACGCGGGCGGTCTGCACCGTGGGGCGCTCGCGCTGGCTGACCAGCTGGATGCATTCCTCGCAGCTGGCGGCGCGCGCGTCAAACTGGCCGGGCAGGTATTCGGCGGCAATGATGCAATCCGCGCCTTCGGGCAGCGTTTCGTAGGTAACGTCTACCTGCGGCTCGGAAAAAACGATGGGCATGCACTTTTCAAACAGCGCGCGGTCGATGCCCTCCACATCATAGCGGTTGAGCAGGCGAACGCCGGTAACGCTCCTGATGAGCAGAATATGACGGATTTCCTTCAAAAGCCCCTGCGCCTCCACGGCGTACTCAGGCTTTTTTTCCACATACACGCGATAAACAGCCATGTTTTTCCTCCTGTTATGCCTGATACGCCTTCATGGCGCGAGCACCGATATCCGAACGGCGGTGCAGCTGGTCAAAGCTGATTTTGCCGGCTGCGGCGTAGGAAGCCTCAATGGCCTGCGGAAGGCTGCCGGCCACGGCGGTAACCGCCAGCACGCGGCCGCCCGCGGTAACGATGTCTCCGTTTTCGCTGCGCCGGGTGCCTGCATGGTAGACGCAGGCGGTTTGGGCGGCTTCGTCCAGGCCGCTGATGACCTTGCCGGTTTCATACTTCTGGGGATAGCCGCCGCTGGCCAGAATCACGCAGCAGCTTGCGCCGGATGAGAAGGCAACCTCCACCTGATCCAGCGTTTCGCTGGTGGTGGCGCGCATGATGCTAAACAGATCGCTTTGCAAAAGCGGAAGCACCGCCTGCGCTTCGGGATCGCCAAAGCGGCAGTTGTATTCAATCACCTTGGGCCCGTCGGCGGTAATCATGAGGCCAAAGTACAGGCAGCCGTGGAAGGGACAGCCCTCCGCGCGCATGGCCTGCAGCGTGGGCAGGAAAATCTCCCGCATGCAGCGCTCAGCCACCTCCGGGGTGTAGTAGGGATTGGGAGCAATCACGCCCATGCCGCCGGTGTTCAGGCCTTCATCGCCGTCCAGCGCCCGCTTGTGATCCATGCTGCTTACCATGGGGCGCAGGGTGGTGCCGTCGGTAAACGCCAGCACGCTCACCTCCGGCCCCTCCAGAAACTCCTCCACCACCACGCGGCTGCCGGAAAGGCCAAACCTGCCGCCCGCCATCATGTCGGTTACAGCCGCTTCGGCCTCGGCGTTGGTCATGCAGATCAGCACGCCCTTGCCAAGCGCCAGCCCGTCCGCCTTGACAACCACGGGGCATTTGGCGGTTTTGACATAGGCCAGCGCTTTGTCCAGCTCCTCAAAGGTTTGGTAGGCCGCGGTGGGAATGCCGTATTTCTTCATCAGGTTTTTGGCAAACACCTTGCTGCCCTCAATGCGGGCGGCCAGCCTGTCCGGGCCAAAGGCGGGGATGCCCTCCTGCCTCAGCAGATCCACCAGGCCCATGCACAGCGGATCATCCTGGGCGACAACCACATAATCCATTTGGTTTTCCGCCGCCCATGCGGCAAGCTTTTCCACCTCGGTGGATTTGATGGGAACGCAGGTTGCATCCGCCGCGATGCCGCCGTTGCCCGGCGCGCAGTACAGCTGGCTGATTTCTCTGCTTTCCTTCAGCTTTTTGATGATGGCATGCTCCCGTCCGCCGCCACCGACAACCAGTACTTTCATACTAAACCTCCGTGGGAAAGGCCGCGGCCCTTCTCAATGATGGAACAGACGCAGGCCCGTAAACGCCATTGCAATGCCGTATTTGTTGCAGGCCTCAATGACGATGTCATCGCGGACGGATCCGCCGGGCTCGGCAATGTACTTGACGCCGCTGCGGTAGGCGCGGTCGATATTATCCGGGAAGGGGAAGAACGCGTCGCTGCCAAGGGACACATCCGTCAGCTTGGCAAGCCACTGCTTCTTTTCTTCCCTGGTAAACTCCACGGGCTTTTCGGTAAACAGGGTCTGCCAGATGCCGTCAGCCAGCACATCCTCCGGCTCGTCGGAGATATAGCGGTCGATGGCGTTGTCGCGGTCGGGGTTTTTGAGGGTGGGCAGGAAGGGCAGCTGCAGCGTCTTTTCATGCTGGCGCAGCCACCAGTTGTTGGCCTTGTCGCCCGCCAGACGGGTGCAGTGAATGCGGCTCTGCTGGCCCGCGCCGATGCCGATGGCCTGTCCGTCCTTTACATAGCAGACGGAGTTGGACTGGGTGTACTTGAGCGTGATCATGGAAATGGCCAGATCGCGCAGGGCAGCCTCGGGCAGATCCCTGTTTTCGGTTACGACATTGGCAAAGAAATCATCGGTGATGTGCAGCTCGTTGCGCTCCTGCTCGAAGGTGATGCCGTACACATCCTTCTGCTCCAGCTTTGCAGGCTCGTAATCGGGGTCGATCTGCACAATGTTGTAGTTGCCCTTGCGCTTGGATTTGAGAATCTCCAGCGCCTCGGGCTCGTAGCCGGGGGCGATGATGCCGTCGGATACCTCGGGTTTGATGAGCATGGCGGTGGATACATCGCACACATCGGACAGGGAGATCCAGTCGCCAAAGGAGGACATGCGGTCCGCGCCGCGGGCACGGGCATAGGCGCAGGCCAGGGGGCTCAGCTCAAGACCGTCGGGAACAAAATAGATGCGGCGGAGCGTTTCACTCAGGGGCAGGCCCACGGCGGCGCCGGCGGGGCTTACATGCTTAAAGCTGGTAGCGGCGGGCAGGCCGGTAGCGCGCTTAAGCTCCTTGACCAGCTGCCAGCCGTTGAACGCGTCCAGAAAATTGATGTAGCCGGGACGGCCGGAGAGCACCTGGATGGGCAGCTCGCCCTCCTTCATGAAGATACGGGCAGGCTTCTGATTGGGGTTGCAGCCATATTTGAGTTCCAGTTCTGTCATGGTGATTCTCCTTTACTGGTGCTTGTTGAGGATGCGCTGCTCGTAGCGGCGGGTTTGCAGATCGGTATAGCGTACAAAGAGGGAAATTTTGTTATCCTCGTTCAGGCTTTCCCACAGCTCGGTGGTAAAAGCATCGATATCCGAGGGGATGGAAACGCGCTCCGGCTCGCCCTGGAAGGTGGGAATGACGGGATGGCCGTCGCATACATAGGTGTGCAGGAAATGCCCCAGGCCGGGAACGGCGGGATATTCGTAGAAGAAGCGGGCGCAGGCGCTGCCCTCGGCGTCGGCCGATTTGAGGATGGAAAGCCTGTAGCTGCCGTCCGCAGCCTGAATGCCGGAGATGCGGGGCGTCCAGTTGGGGCCGTCATCCTCAAACTGACGGGTGCGCAGGGCGCTTTCCCAGCTTTCGCCGTGGGAGAGAGCATCCCAGATGGTATCGGTCTGATCGCCGTTGGTCACAATCAGGCCGCAGCCCGCCTCGCGCACGGGATGGTAGATGATCAGGTGCGGATCGGCCATCTTGCTGGGATCGTGTGCCTCGGTGCGGATGCCGTCGGGCTCCTCCACAAACACACGGTTGCGGCTGTTTACGCTGCGGCCCATGATAAAGTAGGCGGCAACCGCCTTTGTGCCGTCCTCCGTTACGCCCAGCACAATGCCGCGGCCGGGATAGGTATTGCCGCTCAGACGATCCTGCATGGTTTTTGTTTCATACACATTCATGTTGCTTTTCTCCTTCTTTAATGATCACCCGGCGGCCCTCCACGCGCAGCCGTCCCTGGCAGAACAGGGACACCGCTTGGGGAAGCAGCTGCCATTCCGCCTGCTCCATAATGCGCCGCTGCAGCGTTTCGGGGGTATCGTCTTCCTCCACGGGCACCGCCTTCTGGGCGATGATGGGGCCGCCGTCGCATTCCTCGCTGACAAAGTGAACCGTCGCGCCGGAAAGCTTGACGCCGTAGCCAAGCGCGGCCTCGTGCACATGCAGGCCGTAAAAACCCTTGCCGCAAAAGGAAGGAATCAGCGCGGGATGCACGTTGATCACGGCGTTGGGGTAGGCATCGGTCAGCTCTCTGGTAAAGATCACCATGCAGCCCGCCAGCACCACCAGCTGGATCTTCAGCTCCCTGAGCTTGTCCACCATGGCAATGGTCATGGAGCGGGAATCGGGATAGGCCTTGCGCGGCACCACATAGCCGGGGATGCCGGCGCTGCGGGCGCGCTGCAGGGCGTAAGCGTCTTCCCTGGTGGAAATCACCGCAGTAATCTCGCCGCCGCCCAGCCCGCCGCGCTGCTGTGCATCCATCAGCGCCTGCAGGTTGGTGCCGCCGCCGGATACGAGTACGGCAATGTTGGTTTTCATTCCAGAACCACCTTTTCCGGGCCTTCGACGATCTCGCCCATCTCATACGCATCCACGCCGTTGTCGCGCAGAATGCGCATCGCCGTTTCCGCCTGATCGGCGGGAACCACCACGCTCATGCCAACGCCCATGTTGTAGGTGTTGAACATATCGCGCTCGGGAATGTTGCCCCATTTGGCGATTACGTCAAAGATGGGCAGCACCCGGATATCGCTCCTGCGGATTCTGGCGCACAGGCCATCGGGGATGGAGCGCGGAATGTTTTCGTAGAAGCCGCCGCCGGTGATGTGGCTGATGCCCTTGACATCCACCTTTTCCAGCAGCGCCAGCACGGGCTTTACATAAATCCTGGTGGGGGTCAGAAGGGTTTCGGCAATGGTTTTGCCGCCCAGCTCCTCGCGCTGCATATACAGCTCCGGGTTGTTGCTGTCAATATCAAACACCTTGCGGCACAGGGAAAAGCCGTTGGAATGGATGCCCGTGGAGGGCAGGGCGATGACAACGTCGCCGGCGGCCATGCGGGTTTTGTCCAGCACCTTTTTCTTATCCACAATGCCCACCGCGAAGCCCGCCAGATCGTAATCCTCCGCAGGCATCATGCCGGGATGCTCGGCCGTCTCGCCGCCGATGAGCGCGGCGCCCGCCTGCACGCAGCCCTCGGCCACGCCCGCCACGATTTGGGCGATCTTCTCGGGCACGTTTTTGCCGCAGGCAATATAATCCAGGAAGAACAGGGGCTTTGCGCCCACGCAGATGATATCGTTTACGCACATGGCCACGGCGTCAATGCCAATGGTATCGTGCCTGTCCATCAGAATGGCCAGCTTTACCTTGGTGCCGCAGCCGTCGGTGCCGGAAACCAGCACGGGCTCCTCCATGCCCGAAACGGGCAGGCCGAAGCAGCCGCCAAAGCCGCCCACATCATCCAGGCAGCCCTCGTTGCGGGTGCGGGCGATGTGCTCCTTCATCAGTTCCACGGCTCTGTAGCCTGCGGTAATATCCACACCGGCGGCCTTGTAGCTTGCGCTTTCGCTCTTCATGGTCGTTGCTCCTCCGTTTATTCTTTGCTTTGGGACAAGGGACGCTCACATCTGGGCTGGTGGCACTCGCAGGGCGGCTCCACCGGGTAGTTGCCGGTGAAACAGCCGCTGCAGAAGCCGCAATGGGACTGATCCGCCAGCATGGGCAGGTAATCCACATTGAGGAAGCCCAGGCTGTCCGCGCCGATGATCCGGCAGATTTCCTCCACGCTGTGCTTGGCGGCAATCAGGTTGTCCACCGAGCCGATATCGGTGCCGAAATAGCACATGTGGCGAAACGGCGGGGAGGACATGCGCATGTGCACCTCTTTCGCCCCGGCCTCGCGAAGCAGGCTTACGATATGGGCGGAGGTGGTGCCGCGCACGATGGAATCATCCACCAGCACAACGCGCTTGCCCTCCACGGTGGAGCGTACGGCGTTGAGCTTGATGCGCACGCTGTTGGCGCGCTCGGTCTGGGTGGGCTGGATAAAGGTGCGGCCGATGTACTTGTTTTTGATAAAGCCGATGCCATAGGGAATGCCGCTTTGCTGGGCGTAGCCCATGGCCGCATCCAGGCCGCTGTCCGGCACGCCGATCACCACATCGGCCTGCACGGGATGCTCCAGCGCCAGAAACGCGCCCGCGCGCCTGCGCGCCATATGCACGCTGCTGCCTTCAATGATGCTGTCGGGACGGGCAAAATAGATAAATTCAAACACGCACAGGGCGCTTTGCGCCTTGCGGCTGCATTCAAGGGTGGTTACGCCGTCCTCGGAAACCACCACCACCTCACCGGGCCGGATATCGCGCACAAAGCTGGCACCGATGGCGTCCAGCGCGCAGGATTCGCTGGCAAAGATGATGTCGCCGTCCCTTTCGCCCATGCACAGGGGACGGAAACCGTTGGGATCGCGCGCGGCGATGAGCTTGGTGGGGCTCATCATCACCAGCGAGTACGCACCATACATGCGCTCCATCGCGGTGGCCACCGCCTGCTCGATGCTGTCCGCCTTCAGGCGCTCCTGCGCAATGAGAAAGGCGATCAGCTCCGCATCGCTGGTGGTGTGGAAGATGGCGCCGCCATCGGCCAGCTCTTCGCGCAGCTGATGGGCATTGGTCAGCACACCGTTGTTGCAAAGCGCCAGCGCGCCCTTGCGGTAATTGACCAGCATGGGCTGGGCATTGTCGCGGTTTTTGGTGGCCTTGGTGCCGTAAAGGCAATGGGCCACGGCCATGCGTCCCTCGGGCAGCTTTTCCAGCACCTCTTTGGTAAACACATCGGTCAGAAGCCCCACATCCTTGTGGCAGTGCAGCACGCCGTCGGTGTTTACGGCAATGCCGCAGCTTTCCTGGCCGCGGTGCTGCAGCGCGTACATGGCGTGATAGGCGTCGGGAATCACGCCCGTTTTTCCGTTCTTGCGGTAAATCCCGAATACGCCGCATTCCTCATGCAGCTTGTCAAACACTTCTTCCATCTGTACTCTCCCTTACACGTTCAAAGCGGCATCCTTTGCAAGCACGCTGTGATGCATCTCATCCCGCATGGCAAGCAGCCTGCTGGCAAGCCCGTCATCGCCAAGCGCAATGATCTGCGCCGCCAGCAGGGCGGCGTTCTCGCTGCCGTTGATGGCTACCGTGGCCACGGGGATGCCGCCGGGCATCTGCACGGTGGACAAAAGAGCGTCAAGCCCATCCAGCGCGCTGGCCTTGACGGGAATGCCAATTACCGGCAGAATGCTCTGGGCAGCCAGCGCTCCGGCCAGATGCGCCGCCTTGCCCGCGGCGGCAATGATCACGCCAAAGCCGTTGTCCCGGGCGGATTTGGCAAAGGCTGCGGCCTCCAGGGGCGTGCGGTGTGCGGAATACACATGCGCCTCATAGGGAATATTCAGGTTTTTGAGCGTTCGGAAGCACCCTTCCAGCACGGGCAGATCGCTGTCGGAGCCCATGATGACGGCCACTTTTTTCATCGTTCGTCCACTCCTTCATCAAAAGCAATAAAATGCAGCCGTCATGCACGGAAACCCGCGCGGCTGCATTCCAACCAGGTAGGCTGATGGAGGGCAACATAACGTTTGCTGGCGAAAACCACAATCGTCCTCCTCCTTCCTACGGGGTAGAGTTTACCCGAATCCGATTCTTTTGTCAACCATAAAAGGCGAACGTTTTAATAAAAATAAAGAAAAAAGTTTGTATATAACGAACGTTCGTGTTTTGCATTCAGCGCGGTGATTCGTTTTTGATCAAAATGGGTCTTGAAACGCCACATCCGGCAATTGAATATCAGAACATTCTCACATGCCCGATCGCGCCAAGAAAGGCCAGCTCACGGCGGATGGTTTCTTCGGATACGGTTTGACCGTTTTGGCCCACTGCCCAAACCGTGCGGTTTTCGATGGTCACCTCTGCCATTACCTCGCCGTCAAACCATTCCAGCCCATGCGAGCAGTCAAGGATGCAGGCATCCTGCCATTCGTTGCGCTCCTCCAATACCTGCTGCACATAGCCGCAGTTGCGCAGATAGATCCTGTGACGGTTGTCCTCGCCGCGCGATCCTGCGGGATGCTCCACAATAACGGTTACGCGGATGCGCCCGGTTACGGCTGGCGGGTCCTTGTCTTCGTTTTCCGGCTGTACCAGCCCGATGCATTGACACAAATCCGTCGCCAGCATGCCGCGCTCTCCATGCTGTGCCGCCGCCAGCTCTCCCGCCAGCCCGTGCAGGGCGCAGGCAGCCTGCATCAGCTGCAGGTCGTTCATGGCATACGCCCCCGCCGCGCGTCCCGCCAGCAGCGCGGAAAGGATGCCCATCAGCGCGTCGCCGCTGCCACCCTTGGCCATGCCGGGCGTACCAAAGGGATTGACGGCCATTCCATCCGCTGTGCAAAGCACGCTGCACGCGCCCTTGAGCACGGCGGATACGCCGTATTCGCGGTTCAGCCTCTGCGCTGCAGCGGGCGCGTCTGCCAGAACCGCCGGGATGTCCGTATGCAGCAGGCGCGCCGCTTCCGCCGGATGGGGCGTGATCACGGTGCGACTGCCCGGTATGCCCGGGTGCGCTTTGGCCATCAGGTTAAGCGCGTCCGCATCCAGCACTGCGGGCAGCTCATGCCCGGCCAGCCAGCCGGTCAGCCGGTGCACAAGCTCCGCCGCCCAGGCGCCCTGACCCAGGCCGCAGCCTGCGCCCAGCGCATCCGTGCGTTCCAGCGCGCCGCAAAGCAGCTGCCATGCCTCCTCCGCATCGGGGGGCAGCGGCAGGCAGGTGGCGCAGGGACACAGCACCTGCACGATGTCCACAATCGCCTCCGGGCACGCAACCGTTACCAGTCCGGCTCCGGTGCGAAGCGCTGCCAGCGCGCTGATGCCCGCCGCGCCCGCCATGCCCCGGCTGCCTGCAAGCAGCAGCACGCGCCCGTAGCTGCCCTTGTGCGTAACCCTTTTGCGTGCGGGAAGCAGCCAGGCAAGATCCTTCTTTTCCAGCACATCCATACCCGCAGCGTCGTCAAGCGGCGCGGCGGGCGGTACGCGAAGGCCGATCTCCGCCACGATGGTTTTTCCGGCATAATCCGGCCCCTGCTTCAGGTACAGGCCGGGCTTGGGCCGATGGAACGTGACCGTGCAATCCGCCTCAACCGCCGCGCCCAGCACATCGCCGGTTTCGCCATTCAGTCCGGAGGGAATATCCACCGCCACCACCGGCGCGCCGCAGGCGTTGATTCCGTCGCAAAGCCGTCTGGAAAGGCCCTCCAGCGGACGGGACAGCCCCGTGCCAAACAACGCATCCACCACGCAATTCAGCTGCCCGGGAAACGAAAGCGTTTCTCCTTCGTGCAGCGTGCGGATTGCCACCCTGCTGCCCGCCTCTGTCTTGAGCCTGTCCAGCTCGCGCTGCGCATCCGATGACAGGGAGCCCGGCAAAATCCAGCAAGCGCCCGTGAAAGCGGGATCCGCCTCTGCCAGCATGCGCATGGCGGCCATGCCGTCGCCGCCGTTATTGCCCGTGCCGCACACACAGAGCGTGATTCCCCCGCGTGATGTACGTATCTCACGCACGGCTTTTGCCACCTGTGCCGCGGCGGCTTGCATCAGCGCCTCGCCGGTGATGTCGGTTTCAGCCATCACGCGGTTTTCCACCCGTTTCATTTCCGAGGGCGTAATGGTTTTGAGCATGTTGTTCCTCCCTACTCAATTACGCAGACCGCCGCCGCCATGCCGTTTTCGTGCGTAAGGCTCAGCCATGCCTGCTTCGCTCCCAGCTCCAGCAGTCTTTGCTGCGCGGCGCCTGTGAGCGCATAATGCGGCGCGCCCAGCGCATCGTGCTCTACAGAAATTTGCGCAAGCGTTATGCCCTGTCCGATGCCCGCGCCCAGCGCCTTCAAAAAAGCCTCCTTGGCTGCAAACATCGCCGCCGCGCTCTGCGCGCCCGCATTGCCGCGCGAATGGATGTACGCCCGCTCCGCCGGGGTATACCAGCGTTCCAGAAAGCGATCGTTTTGCGCAATGGCCCGTTCGATGCGGTCGATCCCGCACAGGTCAATCCCCAGGCCCTTCATCGCCCGGCTCCCATCGTGACCGCGTTGACCACCGCACGCGCCATGACCTCGGCCGCAGCGGCGCAAAGCTGGAACGGGCTGACCTCCGACGCCACCTTGCCCGTGGCCAGCGCAAAAATCGTATCGCCGTCCATCTGCGTATGCACGGGGCGGATGGTACGCGCCAGACCGTCATGTGCGCAGACGGCCATGCGCCTGGCCTGCGCTTTGGTCAGCACCGCATCGGTTGCAACCACGCCTATGGTGGTGTTCTGCCCTTCCCTTCCGGCAAGCGGAGCGCCCAGCAGCAGGCTTTGCGCCGGTACGGGCGTGCCATCCGGCAAATGTCCCACGCCGATCGGCTGGCCCTGCAGATCATACACATCGCCGCAGGCGTTAACCACCACAATCGCACCCACCGTTACCCCGCCGGGCAGGGTGATGCTGGCCGTGCCCACGCCGCCGGGAGCCGGTGAAACGTCCGGCCTCAGAGGGCACAGCAGCTTTCCGACCGTCGCGCCCGTTCCCGCGCCCGCCGCGCCCTGCGCCACCTCGGCAGACGCGGCCCGGCAGGCCTCCATGCCCATGGCCGCATCTGGGCGCACATGCGCATCTCCCACCGTAAGGTCAAACACCACGGCGGCGGGAACGATGGGCACATGGCAGACGCCCATATCCACGCCGATGCCTTCGTTTTCCAGATAGTCCATCACGCCTGTGGCCGAGGCAAGCCCAAATGCGCTTCCGCCGGAAAGCACCACGGCGTTTGCCTTTTCCACCGTGTTTTCGGGGCGGCACAAATCGGTTTCCCGCGTTCCGGGAGCCGCGCCGCGCACATCCGCGCCAACGGTTGCGCCGTCTTTGTCCGCCAGCACAACCGTTACGCCGGTCATGGCCTGCCGGTTCTGGGCCTGTCCTACCAGAATGCCCTGTACATCGGTGATTTGTCCCTCATAAACTGGCTGCTTCATGCGCCAAACCTCCTTCATCCACATAGCCCATCAGGCCGCGTACGGATACATCCGCGCTGAGCACCCGCCGGTCCGCGCCGCTTTCATCGGTCACGATCAGTGCGCCCGTTTCATCCACCGCCCTGGCCGTGCCCACAAAATCAATGCCGGTTCCCGAAACATGCACGCGCCTGCCAAGCGTAACGCTGCGGCTGACATACTCCGTCAGGAATTCCTCCAGACCGTCCCTTTCCAGCGTATCGACGGCCTGCTCCATCTGTTTCAGATAGGCGCACAGCAGCAGCCCGCGATCCACCGTTTGGCCGGTTTCCAGAAAAAGGCTGGTGGCCTTTCCGCGCAATTCGCCCTCAAAGCCCCGCTGGTTGACGTTGATGCCCACCCCCGCGATAACCGCGTATCCATCCGCCTCCAGCACCATCTCGCACAGAATGCCCACGCATTTCCGGCTGCCGATGACCACATCGTTAGGCCATTTGATGCCGGGATTCAGCCCGGGACAGACCTGCTCGATGGCCTTGGCCGCAGCCAGCGCCGATGCGAAGGTGCAAAGCTGCGCCTGCTCCATGGGCAGGCGGGGGCGCAGCACCAGGGATTGCGTCAGCGCCTCGCCGTCAGGGGTATCCCAGCTGCGCTGCAGCCTGCCGCGCCCGGCGGTCTGATGGTCGCAAACGGCAAGGCTGCCATGCGCGGCGCCGTTTCGGGCCATTGCTTTGGCGGCCAGATTGGTGGAGGCCATCTGATGCTCATAGGCGATCTCACCGCGCCCGGCCCAGCGCGTGGACAGATGGTTTTTCAGCGCGTCAAGCATGCTGCGCCTCCAGAGCGGCCTTTTTCTTGCACTTTCTGTAGCGGTCTTCCTCGCTGAACACGCAGCCGCAGTATTTTTGCATGTACAAGCCCAGCTCGCGGGCCTTCTCCTGCCCCTGACGGAAATACGGGCGGAAATCGCGGTACAAAAACGCTACGCCAAACGCTGCTGCGGCAGCCTCGGCCTCGCGGATCATCACCTCGTGATTCTGATAAGGGCTGACAAACAGCGTGGATGTAAAATGCGTAAAGCCGTTTTCAGCCGCGTACTGTGCCGCGGCGCGAAAGCGCATGCGGTAGCATTTGACGCAGCGTCCGTCGATATCGTCCGCCACCTCCTGCACAAAGGGGCGCAGTCCGTATTCGCCATGCACAATCAGCTCAAGGCCAATGCTTTTGGCGTACTCAATCAGCGTGTTTTTGCGCTCGCGGTATTCCGTGTAGGGATGAATATTGACATTATCCCAGAAGCCTACGGGCTCGATGCCCTCGTCCCGCAGGGTCTGGATACACATAATGGAGCATGGAGCACAGCAGATATGCAAAAGAAGCTTCATCTTTTTTCACCTCGATTGCTATTTTAACACGGGCAGTGTGCGCACACAAGCAAAATACGCCGTATCAATTTGTTCAAAGCCGGAAATACTGAGCACAACGGCTTTGGAAAGGAGCAGACGATATGTGTAACCATCACGGCATGTCCCCCTCTTCGCTGGAGCACAATCCCCGTCCGGCGGATCGGGAAATCTTTATAAAACCGCCCAGCCTGTGCCACGACGGCAGAACGCACGGCGACGGAGGAGAGCAGCATGGATAAACAGCGCATTCATACCAACCCGCAGCACTATTCATGGCTGACGGATCAGCTGTCGCCGCCCTCGGCCTTTGGCTCCGGGCTTTTGCAGGCGTTCTGGGTAGGCGGCCTGATCTGCGTGATCGGACAGGGCATTTCGGATATCGGGGTTCATCTGCTGGATATGAACGCGCGGGACGCATCCACCCTGGCCAGCATCACGCTTGTGTTTCTGACGGCGCTGCTTACCGGCATCGGCGTGTTTGACCAGATCGGCAAGTATGCGGGCGCGGGCAGCTTTGTGCCCATCACCGGCTTTGCCAACGCCATGGTCGCTCCCGCGCTGGAGTTTCGCAGGGAAGGCCTTGTGCTTGGCGTGGGCGCCAAGCTGTTTACCATTGCAGGGCCGGTTCTGGTATATGGCGTGGGCTCGTCCGTGATTTACGGCCTGATCTACGCGCTGTTTATTCATTAGAAAGGAGGCATGCCCGTGGCTGGTTCCCGTATCGGCATGCAGACCATTGCGCTGTCCAGCCGCCCCGCCATTTGCGGAAGCGCGGCCTACGCAGGCAAAAAGGAGGGGGAGGGCCCTCTGGGCGCGCAGTTTGATTTTGTGGCGCAGGACGAGCTGTACAATCAGGATACCTTTGAGTTGGCCGAAAAGCAGCTCTATCTGGATGCCATCCGCAAGGCCATCCGCAAGGGCGGCTCCAGGCCGGAGGAGGTGCAGTTTCTTCTGGGCGGCGATCTGCTCAACCAGATCATTACCGCTTCGTTTTCCGCCAGGGATCTGGGCATTCCCTTTATCGGGCTGTACGGCGCCTGCTCCACCATGGCCGAGAGCATTGCGCTGGGCAGCATGCTGCTGGATGGCGGCCATGCGCAGCAGGTGATCTGTGCCGCAAGCAGCCATTTTTGCACCGCCGAGCGCCAGTACCGCTATCCGCTGGAGTTTGGCTCGCAGCGTCCTCCTACGGCGCAATGGACGGTAACGGGCGCGGGGGCCACGCTGCTCAGCATGACCCCCAAGGCGCCTGTACTGGCGCATGTTTCGCATGTGTGCATGGGCCGCGTGGTGGATTTGGGCATTACAGACGCCAACAACATGGGCGCGGCCATGGCTCCGGCGGCGGCGGATACGCTGCTGGCGCTGTTTTCGGATACGCACACCACGCCGGAGGATTATGATCTGATTGCCACCGGAGACCTGGGACAGGTTGGCCACGACCTGCTGATGCAGCTGATGCGCGAGCAGCGCATGCCGCTGCCCGACGAGCGCTACACGGACTGCGGCCTGCTGATTTACGACCGCGAAAAGCAGGATGTGCACGCGGGCGGCAGCGGCTGCGGCTGCAGCGGCGTGGTGCTCAACGCGCATTTTCTTCCCCAGCTGCAATCCGGCCAGATCCGGCGCATGATCTTTATGGCCACCGGCGCGCTCATGAGCCTTACCTCCAGCCAGCAGGGCGAAAGCATTCCCGGCGTTGCCCATGCGGTGGTGCTGGAGGGAGCGGGAAGCAAGGCCTGAAAAACCGGCGCATATGCAAAAAGTCTGAAGCCATCCCCCGGAGGGGAAGGCCAGCGCGTCGAAAAAGCTCGCCTGGGGCGATCTTTTCCGCCGGGAATGCACCATTTGCCTACTCGCCTACAGCTCGCCGGGCGGCAAATGGTGTAAGGAAAGCCTTGCTGCGCAAGGCAACCGAGCCCAGCGCACAGGTCGCTGGGCTCGGAACAGGAGTCGGAGGGCTGCGGCCCTTCAACCCCTCCCAGAGGGTTTATCGACAGTCTGGCCTTCCTCCCGGAGGGGAAGGCCTTTGAGAGGAGCGGTTTGATGCTTTTGATGTACCTGAAAGCCTTTCTGGTAGGCGGGGTTATCTGCGCCATTGGCGAAGTGCTGGTGCTTCGTACCAGTATCACACCCGCGCGTATTCTGGTGGGCTATATCATTGCGGGCGTTGTTCTTAGCGCCGTGGGCCTGTACGCGCCCATTGTGGAATTTGCCGGGGCGGGCGCTACCGTACCGCTGACAGGGTTTGGTCATGCTCTGGCACAGGGGGTAAAGCATGCCGTGGAGGAAAGCGGACTGATTGGCGCGTTTACCGGCGGCCTTTCCGCCACAGCGGGAGGCATTACGGCGGCCATTCTGTTTGGCACGCTGGTGGCACTCATCTTTAAGCCGCATTCCAAGTAAGCGCTATTTGCGCTTTTTGAGAAACAGCTTCAGCAGTCCGCTCAGAAAACGCGGCGCGCGAACGCAAACCATCTTCACAGCCATACCGTCACCTCCATGCGCTGCACAGTCTCAGGATCAGCCATCCCGCCGCCATCAGCGTCAGGCCGATCAGCGCAAGCCATGCCCAGCCCGGTATGCAGGTAAACAGCAGAATGATCCCCGCCACCAGCAGCAGATAGCCAATCAGCTTCAACACGGAATGGCAGGGATAGGAATGATAAGTGGGTCGGGGCATCGGGCTTCACCTCGCTCACTTTTATCCTATGCGGCGCGCAAACAAAAATGCAAAATGAAATCAGGCTCTTTTGGTTCTACCTTTTGATGTCGTAGTTCATGTTCATGAGGTTGCGGATGGTTTCCACATCGTCGGTGATGTTGGCGTCGCCGTGGATGGTGTGCTTGATGACGCTGGAGGCCACGGCAAAGTTGATCATATCCATGGGGCGGTAGTTGTTCATCATGGCGTAGATCAGGCCACTTGCAAAGGCGTCGCCGCCGCCCACGCGATCCAGAATATTAAAGGTAAACAGCTTGCTTTCAAAGGTATGCCCCTGATACCACATAAACGCCTTCAGGCTGTTCTCGCTGCCGCTGTGGGCGTAGCGCACATGCCGGGCGATGCATTTGATGTTGGGGTAATGCTCCACAAACCGCTGGAAGATTTCGTCCTGCTGCTCATAGCTGGGCTGCAGGGGCACGCCGTCCTTCCAGTCGCCCAGGGAGTGATCGTTCTCATCCTTCCACAGGTGGTAGGGCTCGATGCCAAACAGCACGGTAATGTAGGGCAGGCATTCGGTGCAGAAGTCGCGCGCAGCCTCCCATGTCCACAGACGGCTGCGGAAATTGCCGTCAAAGCTGATGGTCATGTTTCGCTCGTGCGCGGTCTTCAGCAGATCCATGATCAGCTTTGGACAGTTGCCGCCCACCGCCGGGGTGATGCCGCTCAGGTGCAGCCAGTCAAAGCCATCCAGCAGGCTGTTCAGATCCACCCTGGAAAAATCGTATTCAGTGATGGCGCTGTGCTTGCGGTCGTAGGTTACCTTGCTGGCGCGAATGCCGTAGCCGGTTTCCAGATAATAGGTGCCTAAACGGTGCGTTGGCGTTTCCTCCGGGCTGGACAGGATGACGGGCGTGCAGTGCACATCGTTGGATCGCAGCCAGCGCACCGCGCTTTTGCCAAGGCTGTTGTTGGGCACAACGGTAAAGAAGGTGCTGTCAATGCCCAGATTGGCCAGCGCCAGCGCAATGTTGGCCTCGCTGCCGCCATAGCTGGCGTCAAAATTGTTGGCCATGCGGATTTTTTCGTAGTTGGGCGGGGTAAGACGCAGCATAATTTCGCCCACGGTGATAAACTTTTGGGGGCTTTGCTGGTTTTTGAGCAGGGGATTTTTGTGTTCCATGAAAGAGCCTCCTTATTGAATTGCATTTGAATATCCGTTTTGAAACGCTTCTTCTTGATACTGTCTATTGTAAGCGATTGGACGGCATTTTTCAACCCGGAAGCGGGGGAAAAGCCTCCAAATCAAAAAGGCCTGCCACAGATTGGATCTCTGCGGCAGACCTTTTTGATTTTACGGCACAAACACCACGCATGAGGGCGACTGAACGGGCAGTTCCCGCACGGTATGGCTTGGCAGGCCGGTTTCGCTGTTCAGACGCTTGAACACCACCCAGTCGGAATGATTGCAGCAGATGACCAGATCACGCCCGTCGGGCGTAAGCTCCATATGGCGCGGATTGCAGCCGCCGCAATCAAAGGTGGTTTTCAGAGACAGCAGGCCGTCGTGGTCTATTTCCATTACCGCGATGGTATCCGCAAAGCGGTTGGCGGCGTACAGGTAGCGGCCATCCGGCGCAATGCACAGCGTGGAGCAATGGCAGGAGCCCAGATAGTTTTGCGGCAGGGTGGAAAGGGTCTGGCGAAGAGACCAGTCCGACGTATCGTAAACCATAATCTCGTTGGAGTATTCGGTGATCACATACAAGAGCCTCTCATCCGCCGAAAGCCTTGCGTGGCGCGGACCGCTGCCCTCCTTGACGGATATGCGCTCCTTCTGCTCAAGCCGGCCGTCTTTAATGCGGTATACGATAATCTGATCCAGCCCAAGGTTGATGGTATAGGCCAAATCCTCCGCACGGTTTAGCACAATGCAGTGCTGGCGGCTTTCCTTTTCGCCCTTCTGTTCAATGGACTGCACCTCGCCAAACAGCCCCGTATCAGGATCAAACGCAGCCAGAATCACATGCCCGCTTCCGTAGCAGGAGCCGATCAGCAACCTGTTTTTGGGGGAGTATACCACATGGCAAAGCTCCCGGCCCTCCAGGCTTCGCCGGTCGGTCATGCGGTAGCCCAACCCCTCTTTGCGGTAGGCATAGATGGCGGCATAAAACCGGTTTTCGGTAATGGCAAACAGATAGCCATCCCCATAGGCAATAAAGCTGGGTGACTCAATCCCCTCCGTCCACAGGGGCGTGCCGCGATGATCCACAAACATCGCAAGCGTAGTATCCAGATGCGCGCCGTAACCGGAAATGATGCACTTCATAGCGTTTCGTTCCTTTCTTTCCTAAGCCGCCTCTTCCAGACCTGCCCGGCGGATTGCACGCTTGAGCCATCCGCTTTTGAGGTAATAAAACACAAACAGCAATGAGGTAATCGTCCAGGTAATGGGATAGCTGAGCAAAATCATGTACAGCGTGTTGTTCATGGGCACAATGATCAGCAGCCAGATCAGACGCAGCACGCACACGCCCCCAAGGGTAAAAATGGTTGCAACCAGCGCGTCGCCCACGCCGCGCAGCGCGCCGGAGAAGATTTCGATGCACACATAGGTAATAAACATGGGTGCAAGCTGCCAAAGCATTTGCATTCCATAATCAATAACCACCGGATCGTCCGTAAACAGGTGGTACAGCGTATGTCCAAAGGTCAGCAGCGCGGTGCTTAACGCAAGCGTCGCGACCGATGCCATGATCAGGCCGGTGTGAATGCTCTTTTGAACGCGGTCATAGCTGCGCGCGCCAAAGTTTTGTCCCACAAAGGTGGTTACGGATACGCCAAAGGCGTTAATCATCATCCAGAAAAAGCCATCCAGCTTGCCATAGGCGGTGTAGGCGGCCATAACGCTGGTGCCCAGCCCGTTGATGCCCGCCTGTATGATGACGTTGGAAACGGAATACATAACGGATTGCAATCCGCCGGGAAGGCCGATTTTGACAATTTCCTTCAGAATGGGCAGATGAAAACGGATTTTGCGGATTTCCAGCCGGTACACGGTATGCGTGCCGGTCAGGGTGTAGATAACCAGCACCGCGCTGACCAGCTGGGAAAGAATGGTTGCCAGCGCGGCGCCCGCCACGCCCATTTCAAAGCCCGCCACGAACAGCACGTCCAAAACGATATTGGTCAGGCACGCAGCAATCAGAAACAGTAGCGGGCGGCGGGAATCGCCCACAGCGCGCAGCAGGCCGGAGCCGATGTTGTAAATCAGAGAGGGAATCATGCCCGCAAAATAGATGCGGATATAGGTAAGCGCTTCCGGCATAACCTCCGGGGGCGTTCCCATCAAGGAAAGCAGCCTGGCCGAGAGCGTGTACCCCAGCAGCATAATGATCAGCCCGCCGCCAATGGCCATGGCAATGGCGGTATGCACCGTCTGGCCAATTTCCTGCGCGCGTGCTCCGCCGTAATACTGCGACAGGATTACCGTAGCGCCGGAGGACAGGCCCACAAAGAAGCCGACAATGAGGTTGATCATGGTACCGCTGGTGCCGCCAACCGCGGCCAGCCCGCGCGTGCCCACAAACTTGCCCACAATGATGGCGTCCGCCGTGTTATACATTTGCTGAAAAAAAGTGCCCAGCAAAATCGGAAAGAAAAACAGGAGCATGTTTTTCCAGATCACGCCCTGGGTAATGCTGTTGGTTTCCAGGGCGGACGCCAGACCCCTCCGTTTAAGCCGCATGGTTGGTATCTCCTTTAACGTATCACTTGTGTATGCCTCGTATCCATACAGGGTAGGGGCCCGCAAGGCGGTAGCCAAGCTTTTGCGCCAGCGAAACGGATACGGGATTGGATGCATCCCAGCTGGGGTACAGGCCGCGCTTGAGGCACTCCAGAATCAGCGCCGCGCAGCAGGCGGAGGCAATGCCTCTGCGCCGCCAGCCATCAAGGGTTTGCACCTCGATCTCAATGCCCTTGCTGTAGCAGGTATAGGAGGACGCGCCGCCCACCAGCCTGCCCTCGTGCAGGGCGGCAAACCCTATGCCGCGGCGCAGGTAATCCTGCGCGTTGTGAAATTGAGAGACAAAATCCCTGGACCATTCGTTCTGCGCCGCCTGGTGATACAGGGCGCCGTCCACCGGCACAATGTCCACACCCTCCGGCGCCCCGGCCTTCAGGCGCAGCAGATGGGCAGCGTCAAAATGCTCGCCGCCTTTTTCAAAGGCATAGCGCGTGCCTGCAACTACGTCCCGGCCAAAAAGTTCCTCAATCAGCGCCCCGCAGGCCTGATCGCGCGGAACAAGAATTTTGAACCCCTCGTTACCGCGCTTCCACGCGTCCAGCAGCAACCGGCTCTCCGGATCCTGCGCCGCGCCTGAAAGAAACAGAAAATCGCCCGTTTCGCAAAGTGCCGCCCGGGGCTTTTGCGATACAACCCAGATGTGGCCCATGCACCCTTCCAGCGCGGACCAGATCAGCGTTTCCTGCCAGCCGTCAAACAGCGCAGCCGCCTGCGCGGGCGCGGCAGGTTCGATCAGGCGTTGTTCCACTTGGCCAGCTCCTCCTGGATATATTCGAGGCTGAGCAGCTTGGCCTTAACCTGCTCCACGGTAAGCAGGGTGGTATTGTTGGAGTTAAATTCGCTCAGTCTGTTGCGCTCCTGGTTGCCCTGCACAAAATACTTGTCGTAGTTCAGATCGCGCGAGTCGGAGGGAACGCGGTAAAAATCGCCCATATCGATGGCGTGCATGCATTCCTCGTTGGTCAGAAGCGTTTCGTACATTTTTTCGCCATGGCGCCAGCCGATCACGCGCACGGGATTGTCCGCGTGAAACAGCTCCCTGACCGCCTGCGCCAGCACGCCGATGGTGCAGGCCGGGGCCTTCTTTACCAGAATATCGCCCGTGTGCGCGTTTTCAAAGGCAAACAGCACCAGCTCCACAGCCTCCTCCAGGCTCATGATGAAGCGGGTCATTTCGGGCTCGGTAACGGTAAGCTCTTTGCCGGATTTGATCTGGTCGATAAACAGCGGAATGACGGACCCGCGCGAGCACATCACATTGCCGTAGCGAGTGCCGCAGATGAGCGTGCGATCCGCGGAAACGGTGCGGGATTTGGCGACAAACACCTTTTCCATCATGGCCTTGCTGGTGCCCATGGCATTTACGGGGTAGGCGGCCTTGTCGGTGGAAAGGCAGATTACCTTTTTCACGCCGGCTTCGATGCAGGCCGTCAGCACATTATCGGTACCCAGTACATTGGTTTTAACCGCCTCGATGGGGAAAAACTCGCAGCTGGGCACCTGCTTGAGCGCCGCTGCGTGGAACAGGTAATCCACGCCGTAGATGGCGTTTTTTACGCTGGCCAGGTCGCGCACATCGCCGATATAGTACTTGATTTTATCGTTCTGATAGCGGTGGCGCATGTCATCCTGCTTTTTTTCATCGCGGCTGAAAATGCGGATTTCGCCGATATCGGTATTCAGGAACCGCTTGAGCACCGCTTCGCCAAAGGAGCCGGTACCACCGGTAATCATAAGCGTTTTGCCGCTAAAGGCTGTAGACATTTATTCTTCCTCCTCGCTGTTTCGGAGCACATTGCCCGTAAGACGGTGAAGCACCTCGCGGTAGGCCTCCTCCACATCGCCCAGATCATGACGGAAACGGTCCAGATCCAGCGGCTCGTGGGTATTGGCATCCCAGAAGCGGCAGGTATCGGGCGATACCTCGTCCGCCAGCAGAATCTGCCCGTGATAGCGGCCAAATTCCATTTTAAAGTCGATCAGCTCAATGCCGATACCGCTCATGCACTCGGTAAGGATTTCGTTGACGCGGCGGCTCATTTCCTCGATCTGGCGTACCTCATCCGCCGTGGCCAGATCTAGCGCCGTAATATGCGTAATGTTGACCAGAGAATCCTCCAGCCCCTCGTTTTTCAGGTTAAACTCAATCACGGGGTTGCGCAGCTTGGTTCCGTCGGACAGCCCGATGCGCCGCGCAAGGCTGCCTGCGGCAATGTTGCGCACGGTTACGGTAAAGGGGATGATGTCCACCCGTTTGATCAGCGAGCAGCGGTTATCAATGCGCCTGATAAAATGGTTGGGCACGCCCTTTTGGGTAAGCAGGGTAAACATGTATTCGCAGATCAGATTATTGATTTCGCCCTTGCCGATGATACGCCCGCGCTTGAGACCATGAAAGGCCACCGTTTCATCGCGGTAGTACACAACCGCTTCGTCAGCATTTTCCGTGGCATATAGGCGCTTGGCCCTGCCCTGTGCAATCAGATTGGTAATGTCGCTCATGCAAACTCCTCTTGCCTGCTTAAAAAATCGATATGACTTTCCACTTTTTATTGTAGCACGTATCAGCGTGCTTCGCAAGCGTTCGGGGCATTTGCATGCACATTGGAATCCAAAAATACCGGCTGATACCGTTTTTCCCTTTTTTCTTTGCTATCATCCGCGGAATATGCTATAATAAAACGAATGGTGGCTACCATGATCTCGAGAGGAGCAAAGCATTGTGTTGATTGAAAAGCGGCATCTGCACCGCATTGAAAAAATCTTTGATATGCTCACCCTGCCCATGCGCCTTCTGGATGCACAGGGCGCCTGCCTGGTACCGGCGGGCGGGGAGCCCGTTGCGCTGCCTGCGGGCATTGTGCAGGGGCTGAATCACCGGGCCGGAGAGCTGTACCTGCGCGCGCTGGACATGAACCCCGTGCTCTACCTGGCCGCGCCCGCTTCCGCGCCCGGCGTGGAGGATATTCTGTGCATGGCCGACGCCATGCTTATGAGCCAGTTCAAGAGCGGCCCGTCCGCCTTTGGCCTGACGGAGGTTTACCGCCGCATTCTGCGCCAGGAGCTTACGGGCACCGACCTGCTCTCCCGCGCAAACGAGCATCAGATACCGCTGGAAATGTCCCGCTGCGTCATGATTTTTCAGCTGGAGCAAACGGACAAAACCAGCGCCTACGCTGTTTTGGGCGAACTGGTGCCCATCAGCGACGGCGATGTGCTTGTGGAAATGAACCGCCACACCGTTGCGCTGATCAAGGATATGAACGGCATCGACGGGGCGGATGATCTGTACCAGTTTGCCGAGGCCGTGCAGGAAACCGTGATGGAAGAAGCCGTGCAAAATGTGATGGTGGGCATCGGCGAGGAAAGGCATACCCTTGCTCAGCTTGGGGAAAGCTATGCCGAGGCGCGCCGCGCCATGGAGGTGGGGCATGTGTTCAATCCCTCCCAGAGCATTCATGTTTTCCATCGGCTTATGCTGGAGCGCTTTTTGATGAACGTAAGCCGCGAGGAAGGCATGCACTACCACAGCCTGCTGTTCAACCGCAAGACCGCCAAGCTGTTTAACGAGGAAATGCTGCAAACCATCGACATGTTCTTCCGCAAGGATCTCAATTTGTCCGATACCGCGCGGCAGCTCTTCATCCACCGCAACACCCTTGTGTACCGCCTGGACAAGGTACAGCGTCTGACCGGGCTGGATCTGCGCCATTTTGATGACGCCGTAACCTTCAAAATCCTCTATGTGCTCAAGAAGTGCGGTCAGGAAAAGCCCAAACAGATCATTTGATGATAAGGAAAAGAGGCGTTTGTATGATCAAACATCCTACCAGAGCACTCAGGCTGACCGCTCTGCTGCTGATGATCTCGCTGCTGGTAACAGGCTGCGCGCTCCTGCCTACGGCCATCAGCGGCACCGTCCGGGGCCCCGTGTACAGCGGCGATACGGTTACCATCAGCGTGGAGGAATATGAGCGGCTGCTCAAGTATGCCGAGCTGGAGGAAATGCGCCAGATCGTCAGCGAATACTTTTATCAGGAGCCGGATGAACAGGCCATGCTCGACGGGGCGGCCATGGGAATGCTCTATGGACTCGAGGATCCCTATACCTTCTATTATGATACGGAAGCCTTCCAGAAAATGTGGGAGGAGGACGAGGGCGAGTACGCCGGCATCGGCATTCAGATTATGGCAAACTACAACACGGGCGTGTGCACCATAACCCGCGTGTTCCTTGACAGCCCCGCGCTGGAGGTGGGCGTGCGCCGCGGCGATATTCTGACCCGCGTGGAGGATATCGATGTAACCGCCGTCAACCTTTCCGACGCCGTGGATATTATGCGCGGCGAAATTGGCAAGCCTGTCAACGTGCAGGTGATGCGCGATGGCGAGCTGATGGATTTTGTGATTACCCGCGCGGTGGTGCATACCAACTGGGTAAACTCCTGCATGCTGGATGAGCAGATTGGCTACATCAGCCTGTACGAGTTCAGCGGAGACTGCGCGCCCACCTTTGCCGTTCAGATGAATCAGCTGCTGGGCCAGGGCGCCAGGGCACTGGTGCTGGATCTGCGCGACAACCCCGGCGGCTGGGTGGATGACGCCCAGAAAATTGCCGATCTGTTTTTGCCGGAGGGTACGCTGGCCACGCTGACCTATCGCGACGGAACCACCGAATACTATCACCTTACCACCGATGGCAAGGAGATTGATATTCCGCTGGTTGTACTGATCAACGAGTTTTCCGCTTCCGCCAGCGAAATCCTCTCCGGCGCACTGCAGGATTACGGCCGCGCCACCATTGTGGGCGTACAATCCTACGGCAAGGGCGTTGTGCAGTATGTGCTGCCCGTTGGCAGCCGGGGCGCGGGCATGCAGTTGACCGTTGCGCAGTATTTTACGCCCAACGGCAACGAGGTGCACAAGGTAGGCATCACCCCCGATGTGGTCGCCGAGTGGCCGGAGGAGGATGGCAACATGTACCAGCTGGGCGACCTGAACGATGCGCAGCTGCGGGTAGCCTACGAAAAGGCGCTTGAGCTGCTGGCGCAATAATACACTGCAACGATCTGTGCTATACTCAAGACAGGAGGAGAAGTACCATGGTACGTCTGGAATTGCGCGATGCAAACGGCCAGCTGCTTGCGCAGAGCGAGCATCCCTGCGAGGCGCTTTTGTGCGCGAACCGCATCTATGAACAGGGTGATGTGATCATCGTTTCCTGTAGCGGGTCCAAACATCTGTGGGTGCAGATGGATGAAACCCTGCCCGCGGGAGAGGTGTATGTGCCCAATGGAAGCATGACCTGGCGCGTTCCCTTTGGCGAGCACCGCCGTGCGTATAGCCCCGCCGCCTTTGTGGGCGGGCGCCATATCGTTTCCGCCCGCCAGATGGAGGCGCAGGAGATCGCCGCCCGCCGCAATGTGGCCGGCAATCCTGCGGACCTGCGCGGCGACACCGATTTTTATCCTCACGCTACGGCCAATGTGGAAACCCGCAACGAATCCGTCTTTGCGGCGCGCAATGTGATTGACGGTTTGCGCCACAACATCAGCCACGGCGACTGGCCGTACCAGAGCTGGGGTATTGGCGCGCGCGAGGATGCCTGGTGCAGGCTGGATTTTGGCCGCGAGGTATGCGTGGATGAAATGGCGCTTACCCTGCGCGCGGATTTCCCTCATGACGCCTACTGGACCCATGGACACGTGGTGCTCAGCGATGGCGCAGAGGTGGCCTACGACCTGCAAAAAACCGGCGATCGCCAGTATATCCGCCTGGGCGAGCACAAAGTAACGTGGATGCGTCTGGAGCGTATGCAAAAGAGCGATGACCCCTCCGCGTTTCCGGCATTGATCGAGTGGGAGGTTTTTGGCCGCGACGCCTGACCGCCCCGGTCATGGCTTGCCCGGCCTCCCGAAGCAATCAGAAACCCTCCGTATGGTTAAGATCATACGGAGGGTTTCAGCATGTCAAAAAAGCTCGCTTCGCGATCTTTTCCGACAGAAACTGGCGGAAATGTTTTCGGCA
>JAEDGL010000018.1 GCA_016297535.1 Clostridia bacterium
CTTTGATTTCTGACAGCGTTTTTGGCGTATGGTTTTTGATTGGCGCTGCTTTGGTATTTTTCATGCAGTGCGGATTCGCAATGGTGGAGACCGGCTTTACCAGAGCAAAGAACGCCGGCAACATCATCATGAAAAACCTGATGGATTTTGCCATTGGCGCGCCGCTGTACTGGCTCATCGGCTTCGGGCTGATGTTTGGCGGCAGCGGAGCGCTGATTGGCGGTCTGGATCTGCTTTCCACGGGAGATTACGCCAGCGTACTGCCCGCCGGCGTGCCCAAGGAGGCGTTCCTCATCTTCCAGACGGTGTTCTGCGCCACCGCCGCCACCATCGTGTCCGGCGCCATGGCCGAGCGCACCAAATTCAGCGCCTACTGCATTTACTCCGCGGCCATCAGCCTGCTCATCTACCCCGTTTCCGGGCACTGGATCTGGGGCGGCGGCTGGCTGGCGCAGCTGGGCTTTCATGACTTTGCCGGTTCCACGGCGGTTCACATGGTGGGCGGCGTTTGCGCGCTGATCGGCGCGGCCATCATCGGCCCCCGCATCGGCAAGTACGACGCCAAGGGCAAGCCCCGCGCCATTCCCGGCCACAGCCTTACGCTGGGCGCGCTGGGCGTGTTCATCCTGTGGTTCTGCTGGTTTGGCTTTAACGGCTGCTCCACCGTTTCCATGACGGGCGATGCCATCCCGCTGGCCTCCAAGGTGTTTGTGACCACCAACCTGGCCGCGGCGGTCGCCACGGTAACCACCATGATCCTTACCTGGATCAAGTACAAAAAGCCCGATGTTTCCATGACGCTCAACGGCTCCCTGGCCGGTCTGGTGGCCATTACGGCGGGCTGCGATACCGTTTCGCCCTGGGCGGCGGCGGTCATCGGCATCATTGCGGGTATCGTAGTGGTTTTTGGCATCGAATTTGTGGACCAGGTGCTCAAGGTGGATGATCCGGTTGGCGCGGTGGGCGTTCACGGCATCTGCGGCGCGCTGGGCACGCTGCTGGTGGGCCTGTTCTCCGACGGCACCGGCACGGACGGTTTGGGCCTGCTGGTGGGCGGCGGCTGGAAGGTGCTGGGCGTGCAGGCGCTGGGCGTTGTATCGGTTGTTGCCTGGACGGCGGTTTGCGTCACGATTCTGTTTTTGCTGATCAAAAAGTTCCACGGTTTGCGCGTGGAGCCCGCGGTGGAAATCACCGGTCTGGACATTACCGAGCATGGCCTGACCTCCTCCTACGCGGATTTCATGCCCGCGCCCGAGGTGGATGCGCTGCCCGCTGCCGCCGTGCACAAGCCCGAGGTGGCCCCAGCCACCGGCGAGCCCAGGCTGAGCAAAATATCGATCGTCTGCCGCCAGTCTCAGCTGGAAACGCTGAAAAACGCGCTGGCCTCCGTGGGCGTAACCGGCCTGACCGTAACCCAGGTGATGGGCTGCGGCACGCAGAACGGCCAGCCGGAGTTCTACCGCGGCGCGCCCGTGGGCATGACGCTGCTGCCCAAGATGAAGGTGGAGGTGGTGGTGAGCAAGGTACCCGTGCGCACCGTGATCGAAACCGCAAAGGCCGCCCTGCGCACCGGCCACATCGGCGATGGCAAGCTGTTTGTGTATGACGTGGAAAACGTTGTACGCGTACGCACCGGCGAGGAGGGCTTTGACGCCCTGCAGGACGATTAACCCGCATGGCCGCATGCTGCCCCCAAACGGCGGCATGCGGCCCTTTTGATTTCGAACCGGCCTATTGTCAAAAAGCATCATGAAAGGTATAATGAAGCGGAAATCATTGATTTGAGAACGGTTTTCGTCCAACGTTGATCCGAATGCCCCCTGCCAGAAGCCGGACGATACGCCGCCCGGCTTTTGATGATGGGGCCCAAATGTGCCGGCGCAGGAGAGGAGCAGCATGTATCAGATTCTGATTGTGGAGGATGATCCCGGCATTGCCGGGGCCATCCGGGAGCAGATGGAGGTTTACGAAATGCAGGCGCATTGCGTAAAGAACTTTCGCAATGTGCTTGGCGAGTTTGCCGCCTTTCAGCCGCACCTGATTCTGCTGGATATCCGCCTGCCGTTTTTTCACGGATACCACTGGTGCAGCGAAATCCGCAGGGTATCCAAGGTGCCGATCATCTTTATCTCGTCCGCGTCGGACAGCATGAACATTGTAACCGCCATGAACATGGGCGCGGATGATTTTATCGCCAAGCCCTTTGACCAGAACGTGCTCATGGCCAAGGTACAGGCGCTTCTCAGGCGCACCTACGACTTTGGCGCAGGCGCCCCCATCCTGGAGCACCGGGGCGCCATGCTCAATACGGATGAGGGAACGCTGAGCTATCAGGGCGAGAAAATCGCGCTGTCCAAAAACGAGTTCCGCATTCTGCTTACGCTGATGCGCTCCAAGGGCAAGGTGGTCAGCCGCGAAAAGCTGATGGATGCCCTGTGGGAGACGGACAGCTTTGTGGACGAGGCGGCGCTTACCGTAAACGTGGGCCGCCTGCGCAAACGGCTGGAGGCGGCGGGACTGACGGATTTTATTGCCACCCGGCACGGCGTGGGCTATTTGATTGGAGACTGACATGCGCACATTTCTATGGGCTTATCTTAGGCAAAGGCGGCGCGCGGTGCTGGCGTGGACGGTTCTGTGCCTGATTTTTGCGGTGGGCTTCTGGCTGTATCATCTGCCGCTGGAGGCCGTTTTCTATCCTGCGCTGGTGAGCGCGGCGCTGGGGCTTTTGTACGCGGCGGCCGATCTGGGCCGCTGCTATGCGCTCCACCGGAAATTGCAGCGCCTGAAGGAGAGCGTTTCCGTTTCGGTTGATCCCCTGCCCGTGCCTGATACGATGGAGGGGAAGGATTATCAGGAGCTGGTAAAGCTGCTGGTGGACAGGCAGATGCAGCAGGAAAGCCGCCTGACCCGCCAGTATAACGATATGATCGGCTACTATACCCTTTGGGCGCACCAGATCAAAACGCCGATCGCCTCCATGAAGCTGCAATTGCAAAGCAGGGATGACGCGCCAAGCAGGCAGCTGTCCTCGGAGCTTAACCGCATCGAGCAGTATGTGGAAATGGTGCTGGCCTATCTGCGGCTGGGCAGCGCCAGCACGGATTATGTGTTTCGCGAGGTGGATGTGGACAGGCTGGTTCGCGCCGCCATCCGCCGTTTCTCGGGGGATTTTATCATGCGCAGGCTCAGCGTGGATTACCGCCCCATCCATGAACAGGTGGTTACGGATGAAAAATGGCTGAGCTTTGTCATTGAGCAGGTGCTTTCCAACGCCATCAAGTATACGCCCGAGGGCGGCGTATCCATCACCTGGGAGGAGCCGGGAACGCTGTGCATTCGCGACAGCGGCATCGGCATCGCGCCGGAGGATCTGCCCCGCATTTTTGAAAACGGCTTTACCGGCCTCAACGGCCGCAGCGATCAAAAGGCCAGCGGCCTGGGATTGCACCTGTGCCGGCGCGTCTGTACCGCGCTTGGGCATGAAATTTCCATACAGTCCCAGCCGGATCAGGGCACCTGCGTGCGGATTGGCCTCTACAAGCCCCCGCGCAGCTTTGAATAACGCAAATCTAACAAAACTGTTGGTTTTGAAGGGGAAAATGTTAGCAAAATCGAAGGCCTGACATTTTCCTTTTTGCTACAATATTCCCGTAATCCATTACGGGAGGTTTTGAACGATGAATCTGCTTGAAGTCAATTCCCTGAAAAAGGTCTACACCACCCGCTTTGGCGGCAACCGGGTGGAGGCGCTGCGCAACGTCAATTTCAGCGTGGATCTGGGCGAGTACGTGGCCATTATGGGCGAATCCGGCTCCGGCAAAACCACGCTGCTCAACATTCTGGCAGCTCTGGACAAGCCCACCTCCGGCAGCGTAAAGCTGGACGGAAAGGATCTGTCCGAAATCTCCGAACCGGCCATGGCAACGTTCCGCCGCAACAACCTGGGCTTTGTGTTTCAGGATTTTAACCTGCTGGATACCTTTACGCTGGAGGATAATATCTACCTGCCGCTGGTGCTGGCGGGAAAGCCCTATGCCCAGATGCGCAACCGGCTGGAGCCCATCGCCAGCCAGCTGGGCATCGGCAATCTGCTCAAAAAGTACCCCTACGAGGTATCCGGCGGCCAGAAGCAGCGCGCGGCGGTGGCCCGGGCGCTGATTACCCATCCGCGCATCCTGCTGGCGGACGAACCCACCGGCGCGCTGGATTCCCGCGCCACCGACGAGCTTTTGCGCCTGTTTGGCCAGATCAACCGCAGCGGCCAGACCATTCTGATGGTAACGCACTCGGTCAGGGCGGCCAGCCACGCGGGGCGCGTGCTGTTCATCAAGGATGGCGAGGTGTTCCACCAGCTCTACCGCGGCGACGCCACCAACGAGCAGCTGTACCAGAAAATCAGCGATACGCTCACCATGCTTACGACGGGCGGTGACCGCGTATGAAAATCAGCTTCTTTCCCCGATTGGCGTGGAACGGCATCCGCAAAAACCGCAAGCTCTATCTGCCGTACCTGCTTACCTGCATCGGTATGGTGATGATGTACTATATCATCTGCTTTCTTACCCACTCCGGCATTCTGAAGGGCCTGCCCGGCGCGGCGGTGCTGGTAACCATGATGCAGCTGGGCAGCGAGGTCATTTCCATCTTTACGGCGCTGTTTCTGCTGTATTCCAACGCGTTTCTGGTGCGGCGCAGGCAGAAGGAATTTGGCCTGTACAACATTCTGGGCATGGGCAAGGGCGCCATCAGCCTGGTGCTTTTGTGGGAAACGCTGATAACCGCCGTTATCTCCCTTGTGAGCGGCCTGCTGGCCGGAATGCTGTTTTCCAAGGCGGCCGAGGCCCTGATGGTGAACATGCTGCAGGGGCAGGTAAGCTACACGCTTACCGTTTCCGTGCCCGCCATTGTGCAGACGGTTGTGCTGTTTGCCATCATCTTTGCCTGCATCTTTCTGCGCTCGCTGTGGATACTGCGCAAAACCAATGCCATTAACCTGCTGCACAGCGAAAACGTGGGCGAAAAGCCTCCCCGTGCCAACTGGCTGCTTGGCCTTGGCGGCGTGGTGCTGCTGGCGGTGGCGTATTACATGGCTGTAAGCATCCATAACCCGATGGCGGCGCTGGCGGTGTTCTTTGGGGCGGTTGCGCTGGTTATTGTGGCAACGTACCTTCTCTTCTGCTCCGGGTCGGTGCTGCTGTGCAGGGTGCTGCAGCGCAACAGGCGCTACTATTACAAGGCCAGCCACTTCGTATCCGTTTCCTCTATGGCGTACCGTATGAAGCGCACCGGCGCGGGGCTTGCCTCGGTCTGCGTGCTGCTGACCATGGTGCTGGTGATGATTTCCTCCACCGTCTGCCTGTACCTGGGCGAGGAGGATGTGCTGAACATCCGCTATCCGCGGCAGATCAACATCGACCTTGATGACGGCGGTTCCGAAAAAACCCTGGCGCAAAGAAGCGCCGAAATCCGCCGGGCTGTGGAGGATACGCTCAGCGGGCAGGGGATAGAGGCCTCCCACGTGCTGGATTACAGCTCCGCCGTTATCAGCGGTCTGCTGACGGGCGATACGGTGGAGGAGGATTCCTCCCGGGTGGAGATGAACTCGCTGGATGATTTTGAGAAGATCCGCCTGTTCTGCTTTGTGCCGCTGGCAGATTACAACGCGCTGACGGGCCAGAACGAGACCCTTGCCCCCGGCGAGGCGCTGCTCTACGCCATGCGCGTGCCCTACGAAAAGGATACGATCACCTTTCTCAATGCCACAACCTTTGCCATCAAGCGCCATCTGGATACGTTTGATGTAAGCGGCTTTTCCGCCATGGACGTGGTGGATTCCATCTACCTTGTTGTGCCCGATCTGGAAAAAACCCTGGAGCCCCTTGCCGCGTTTAACCTGAGCAGCGGCAGGCCCATGCTGCAAAAGCAGTGGAGCTACGGCTTTGATCCCCTGCTGGACAGCGGGGAGACGGTGGAACTGTACCAGCAGCTGAAGCAGGCGCTGAAAGCGTTTCCCGGCGCCGGTGTGGAATGCCGCGAAACCAACCGGGTGGATTTTTACAGCCTGTATGGCGGGCTGTTCTTCCTGGGGCTGCTGTTGAGCGTGGTGTTCCTGTTTGCGGCGGTTCTCATCATCTATTACCGGCAGCTTTCCGAGGGCTACGAGGATCAAAGCCGGTTCGGGATTATGCAAAAGGTGGGCATGACCAAAAGGGAAATCCGCAAAAGCATCAATTCCCAGATGCTTACGGTTTTCCTGATGCCGCTGCTCATGGCGGGGCTGCACATGGCGTTTGCGTTTCCCATGGTGCGCATGCTGCTGCTGGCGTTTAACATGAACAATGTGCGCCTGTTTGCCTCCACCACGCTCGTCAGCTTCCTGCTCTTTGGCGTGTTCTATGGAATCGTGTACAAAATCACCTCCAACGCCTATTACGATATCGTGAGCGGAGCCCGGGAAAAGGAAAGCTGAAAATTTTCAACAGTCTGTCGCCTGACGCGCGGCAGGCTGTTTTGATTTCTTTGTCGAATTTGGTTGACGAACGTTTGTTTGCGGTGCTATGATGGGTTCAAAACTGGTAACGGGGGATGGAGCCATGATCAGCATCACAAGGGAGCATGCCTGCCGCTTTCTGCTTGCCAAAAACAACCTGCTGGGCCCCGGCCGCCTGCGCGGCAAGGAGGGCGTGCTGAGCTATGTGCGTCAGGCCGGGTGTGTGCAGTACGATCCGGTGGATGTATGCGGCAAAAGCCACGAGCTGGCGCTGCTGTCGCGCGTCAGGGGCTTTACGCGCCAGATGCTGTGGGAGCTGCTCTATGAGGATCGCGCGCTGATCGATTATTTTGACAAAAACATGTGCATTATGCTTGTGCAGGACTGGCCCTGCCTGGCCTACATGCGGGATCATTTCCGCAACCACACCCGCTCGCGCGAGGCGGTGGATGCCGTGGCGCAGCAGCTGATGCAGCTTGCGCACGAGCGCGGCAGCATCTCGGCGCAGGAGCTGGATTTGAAGGAAAAGGTGGATTGGCCCTGGGGTGAAACCTCGCTTGGGCGCGCCGCGCTGGAAACGCTGTATTTCCGGGGCGATCTGGTGGTGCACCACAAAACCGGCACGGTCAAAAGCTACGCGCCCGCCGCCGATTGCCTGCCCCGGCAGCTGCTGGACGCGCCGGATCCGTTTCGCGGCGAGCGCGAGCGGCAGATGTGGCAGGTGATGCGCCGCATCGGCGCGGTGGGCATGCTGTGGAACGCCGCCAGCGACGCCTGGCTGGGCGTGGACGGCCTGAACGCGCAGGCGCGGGCCGAGGTGTTTGAGGCGCTTCTGGGCGCGGGCGTAATTGCGCCGGTGGCGGTGCAAGGGCTGGCCCGGCCGCTGTATGTGCTGCGTCAGGATTTGCCCCTGCTGTCCGGCTGCGCGCAGCCCGGGGGACAGGACCGCGCGGTGCGCCTGCTGCCGCCGCTGGATTGCATGCTGTGGGACCGCCGGCTGATTGCCGCGCTGTTTGATTTTCACTACAAATGGGAAATTTATACGCCCGAGGCGCAGCGGCGCTACGGCTACTATGTGCTGCCCGTGCTGTACGGCGAGCGCTTTGCGGGGCGCATCGAGCCCGTGTGCGACCGCCGCGAAAGCGTGCTGCGCGTGCGCCACTTCTGGCCGGAGGAAAACGTGAACCCCAGCAATCGCTTCCTCTGGGCGCTGGAGGACGCCGTGCAGGCCCTGTGCCGCTTCCACGGCCTGAGCCGCGTGGTATGGGAGCCCGGCTGGCTGGCGGAGGAAAGCAAATGTTGACCACAATCTGCCAACCGTTGAATTTTTTTTGGTGATATTGTATAATACATCTGTAACCAATACCGAACCAATGGAGGGACGCGAGTGTACAGACTGTTGATCGTCACCGAAAACCAGCAGGTAAACGACATGATCACCGCCATGCAGGGCTGGGAAAAGCTGGGCTTCAAGCCGCCCCGCTTGCGCTCCACCATGGAAGCAGCGGTGGAGTGCCTGCAAAAGCACCCTATCGACGCCATCGCTGTGGATCATGCGCCTGCCTTTGACGAGCTTTTTACTTATCTGGACAAGCAGTATCCCGATATGCCCATGTTTCAGATCGGATCCAGCGAGGAAAGCCAGATGCAGATTGTGCAGGAGCTGGCCCATCTGCTCAACCGCCTGAACGCGGATGATTCCAACGACGCTCACGATCTGGCCTACAACATGCAGCTTCAGCGCGACCGCTGGATGAAAAAGCTGATTGGCGGCCTGATTACCGGCGAGGAGCTCATCCGCCAGATGCACCTTTACCGCTTCCGCGTGCCGCTTCAACTGCCCTGCGTGCTGGCCCGTCTGGAGATAAACGATGAGGACGGCTTTATGACCGAGCGGTGGCATTACGGCAGCGACCGTCTGGAAACCGCGCTTCGCAACTTCTTTGGCTACAGCCACAACCATATGCTGATGCATGTGGCGGTTATCTCGCCCGAGGAGGTGCGCATCCTGTGCTATTCCGCCTGCGCCGAATACGGCGTAAGCGAAAACGCCGCCTACGATTACATGCGCGAAACCGTGGAGCAGATTGAGCATTATCTGGGCCTGCATATGAACATTGTAAGCGTATATCGCATTTCCGGTATTCGTGAGCTGTGCAAATAGAAGGGACAACTGAAAAAGGAGGATTTGCAATGGATTTTTTCAAGAACATCATCACCGGCCAGCTGATTGACGTAATCGAGTGGACGGATGACAGCCGCAATACCATGGTATCCAAATATGATATGAACGGCAAGGAAATTATGATGGGCGCGCAGCTGACGGTGCGCGAAAGCCAGGCCGCCGTTTTTGTTAACGAGGGCCAGCTGGCCGATGTATTTACGCCCGGCCGCTATGAGCTGAGCACCCAGAACATGCCCGTGATGACCGCGCTCAAGGCGTGGAAGTACGGCTTCAACTCGCCCTTCAAGAGCGATGTGTACTTTGTCAACACCCGCCAGTTCATGGATTGCAAGTGGGGCACCGCCAATCCCGTGATGATGCGCGACGCCGAGTTTGGCATGATCCGCATCCGCGCCTTTGGCTCCTACGCCTTCCGCGTAACCGATCCCGTCCTGTTCATGAAGGAGGTCTTCGGCACCAGCGCCCTGTTTACCGTGGAGGGCGTGGAAGGCCAGATCAAATCCATCGTGGTCAGCTCCCTGAGCGACGCCATCGCCCAAAGCAAGATTCCCGCGCTAGATCTGGCGGCCAATTACACCGAGCTTGGCCAGTATGCGCTGCAGACCATCAACCCCAGGCTGGAGCCCATGGGCCTGGCGCTGAGCGCCTTTGTGGTGGAAAACATCAGCCTGCCCGAAGAGGTGGAAAAGGCCATGGACCGGCGCACCTCCATGGGTGTGCTGGGCGATCTGAACCGCTACACCCAGTACCAGGCGGCCGAGGCCATGCGTGATGCGGCCAACAATCCCTCCGGCGGCGGTATGGCCGGTATGGGTGTTGGCATGGGCGCCGCGGCTGCGATGGGCCAGATGTTTACCCAGAGCATGAACAGCGCCAACCAGCCCGCTCAGCCTGCGCAGCCCGCCGGCCAGTCCTGCCCCGGCTGCGGCCAGCCCGTGCCCGCCGGCAGCAAGTTCTGCCCCCATTGCGGCCACAAGCAGCCCGATGCGCAGGCCGCCCGCTTCTGCACCGGCTGCGGCAGCAGGCTGGAAGCCGGCGCCCGCTTCTGCCCCAACTGCGGCGAGAAGCAGTAAGCCTTTCACAGAAACGATTGAAAATCCTTTTGTCTCTGCCAAAAACGTCTCGCCCGGCTTTTCCGGGTAAGACGAATCAAAAATCAGAGGGGCTGCGGCCTCTCTGATTTTTTTCATTCTGTTTTTCAAGTGTTTGCGCCCCGTCGTTTTCCAAACGGCAGGGCGCTTTTTTATGAACGGGGTTTGAAAAGCTCAAAAATGGGATATTGATAACCCTTTTCTGCCGCGCTGTCCAGCACCTGCTGCTTTCGGACCGTCCAGCAGGCCAGCAGCGGGTGGAACAGATGCTTCATCAGCCACATGGAAACCGTGTGATCGGCCGGATAGGAGTAGGCGATAAAGTGCGGGCGGCTCAGCACATTCACCAGCAGGGAGCGCAGGGCAATGTAGGAGGGCAGGTTGAGCGCATCCCGATCCCATTTGTCGCCGCTGGCCAGCTGCCCCCGCAAAATGTGCGGGGCATGCTTGCGGAAATAGGCCATGGCCGTGGGATCAAAGGATTCCACGCAGTACGCGCCCTCATAGCCCTGCAGCGCCTCGAGCGTTGCTTTGGCCACGCGCGCCGCGCCGCCGTAGTGTTTCACCTCCACAATGATGGGGGCGCGCCCGTCCACCAGGCGCAGCACCTCCTCCAAAAGGGGAATGCGGCTGCCGTCCGGCAGCGCGGGCAGACCGGCATAGTCGGTTTCGAGGATCAGTCTGTCCACGCCGCACACGCGGCGCAGGCTTCCGTCGTGGTGCACCACCAGCCTGCCGTCCCGCGTCAGCTGCACATCCAGCTCCATCCCGTAGCCGCTTTCCACCGCCAGCCGGAAGGCCTCCAGGCTGTTTTCCGGCACGGCGCGGTTGCCGTCGTGCAGGCCGCGGTGCGCGTACAGCCAGCCGCGCAGGCGGCTGTCATCGGGCCTGCGACGGCACGGGGCGATCAAAAACAGGTACAGCGCCATCAACACCAGCAGTCCAATTGCAACGGCCATCGTCAGTCATCCCCCGCGTCAAAGGCTTCCAGCTTGCTGGCGGGCGCCTGCGGGCGGCTGTCGCCGTGCCGGGTAAGGCTGATGGTGACAAAGCTGGCCGCAACCATCAGCGCCGCGTAGGGGAACAGCGTGTGGTAGCCCACATGCTCCAGCAGCCAGCCGCTCAGGATGGGCGTGGCAATCTGGGCCGCCATGGAGAAGGTGTAATAGTAGCCGGTAAACTTGCCCACCTCGCTGGCGTTGCTGATTTCCACCACCATGGGGTAGGAGTTGACGTTGATCATGCTCCAGGCCGCGCCCACCAGCGCAAACACCGCATAAACGCTGAAGTGGAAGCTGGTGTAGAAAATGGAGGCGGAAAAGCAGGCGGCCAGCAGCAGCACGCCGCACTGGATCATGCGCTTGCGGCCAAAGCGGGAGCTGAGGAAGCCCACGGGCAGATAGCTGACCACCGCGCCCACGGTGCCCACCAGCAGGCACTGGGAGGCCTTGCCGATATCATAGCCCCACTGGATGAAGGCGTACTTGGTAAAAGCGGTGGTAACGGCGTTGTAGCCCATAAACCACAGGCTGACGGAGCACAAAATCAAAATCAGGCTGCGGCGAAGGTCGGCCGGCAGGGCGCCAAAGCCGCCGTGGGCCTTTTCGGGCTCGGGCTGGGCGGGCTTATCCTGCTCCAGCCCGGCGTTGATTTGGGCCACCTCGGCGGTCAGCTTCTTTTCGCGGATGGTAAGCGAAAGCACTGCCACGGCCACCACCATCAGCACGGATACGGCGCCAAAGAGCAGCGAATAGTCGTTGCGGCCGGTCTGGGCGTTCTGATGCACCAGCAGGCCGGTTACCGCCAGCGTAAACACGCCGCCCAGCGCGCCCATCAGGTTGATGATGGCGTTGCCCTTGCTGCGCAGGGGCTTGGGGGTAACATCCGGCATAAGGGCCACGGCGGGGGAGCGGTACACACCCATGGACACCAGCAAAAAGCCCAGCATAACCACAAACAGGCTTACGCTGCCCAGCCGGTCGGCCACGGGCAACAGGTTCATAAACACCACCGCGCAGGCGGTGCCGCCCACAATAAAGGGCATGCGCCTGCCAAAGCGCGTGTCGCATTTGTCGGACAGCTTGCCAAACAGCGGCAGCAGGAACAGCGCCAGCACATTATCCAGCGCCATAATCACGCCGGACAGATCATCGGGCATGTCGAAGGTGTTTTTCAGAATCAGCGGCACCACGGCGTCATACAGCTGCCAGAACGCGCTGATGGACAAAAACGCCAGGCCAACCAGCAGGGTACGCTTGTAATTGAGCTTCACGGCGGATATCCTCCCGTTTGTTGAAGAATGGATCGGTATCAATCCTGTCTTTCATCATACCCTGCTGCAATAGCTGTGTCAATGGATAAATCAGCTGCCGGACCCGCCTATTTTCGGTTGGAGATGGGGATGGTTACCCGCACCTCGGCCACGGTACGGCCCACGGTAAGGTGCATGCCGGCCTCCAGCCCGGCGTCGCACATCTGCTCCACAATGCCGCGAATGGCGTTGACATACAGGCGGTAATCCCGCATGATGGGCTTCATGCGCCGCCCGGCCGAGATGGGCACCGGCATGCGGGAAAGCAGCTCGTCGATCAGCTGCTCCGTTTCCTTTACGCTCAGGCCGCCCTCAATTACACGCTGCAGGATTTTCATCCGTCCCTCCAGCCCTGGCACGCGCAGAAGCGCCTGGGCGTACCGCTCGCACAGGCCGTGCGCGCGCAGCTCCTGGGCCACCTCCTCGCCCAGATTGTTCAGCCGCAGCTTTTTGCGCAGCGTGGCGGGCGTTCGCCCGATGCGCTCCGCCAGCTGCTGGGTGGTCCATTCGCCGCTGCTGAGCAGCTCCCGGTAGGTTTCCGCCTCGTCCAGGTAGTGGATGTCCCCCCTGACCAGCCCGTCCAGCAGCGCGGAAATCCGCGATTCCAGCTTTTCCGTGGGGTTGAGCACCACATCCATGCAAACCTGGCCCATTGCCTTCAGCCGTTCAAACCGGGCCGATCCGCTCAGCAGACGGTAGCGGCCGTTGGCCAGGGGCGATACATGCACCCCGCCCTCCGGCGCGTCGTCGTGAAGCCCCTCCGGCACCACAATTTCATCCACCGGCACCCAGCGTACCTGATTGGCTGTCGCCTGCATAGCGCAGCCCCCTTTCTCATCAGCGCATTGCGGGGCGCGCCGGCACGCCCTGCCCGCCCTCCCCCATGACAGACAGACCCGCGCCGACGCGTCCCATGGGGTGTTTTCCTTGCGGATACGGGGTTTTCCTGCCGAGCGGGGCGGCCTTTCGTTCGCCCAAAAACGACAAGCGCGCCCCCAACGGGACGCGCTTTTGAACGAAACAGGTCGATTATTCGGGCTTTGAGGCGCCCACCCCCAGCGGCGAGCGGCCGGGCGTGCCGGCTTTTCGGGGATATTGTCGAACGGTTTTCACCTTTTTCTGACAGAGGAACAGGCAATGCTGCCAGTCCGGCCGGGAGGGGATTTCCACCGGCAGATATTCCAGCTGCGCTCCGCCAAGCAGGTGCGCGGCCTTCTGCCCGGCCTGCAGCTCCTCCTGCGCGGAGGGGCCCTTGTAGCAGATCATGCGCCCGCCCACCCTCACAAAGGGCAAAAGCAGCTCGCACAGCACCGGCAGCGGCGCCACGGCGCGCGCTACGGCCAGGTCAAACTGCTCGCGCAGGGCGCTGTCGCGGCCGCCGTCCTCCGCGCGGCTGTGAATCAGGCGCACGTTGGTCAGCCCCAGCTCCTGCACCACGGCCTGCAGAAATCCGATGCGCTTTTGCAGCGAATCCAGCAGGGTTACCTGCAGATCGGGGCGGGCAATGGCCAGCGGCAACCCGGGAAAGCCCGCGCCGGAGCCCACGTCAATCAGGCTGGCGCCCGGGGAGAAAAGCTGGCCGTACCGAAGCGGCGCGAGCGAATCCAGATAATGCCGGTCCAGCGAGGTGGCAAAGCCGGTGTCGCCGGTCAGGTTGATGCGGGTGTTCCAGTCCGCCAGCAGCTGGTGGTAGCGGGCGATGCGCGCGGGCGCGCGTTCGTCGCAGGCGATGGACAGCCGTTCCAGGGCGGCCTTCAGCTGCTCCTCCATCACAGCGGCAGATGCAGGTACTTGATCAGCCAGTATTTCACCCATGACAAAGCCTCCCGCATATGATTTTTCAGCCAGAATTTCAGCCCCGGCCGGCACAGGCTGCCCGCGCCCAGCGGATCCAGCCCGTTATCGCGCGCTATGGCCATGGCGCGCGGCAAATGATAATCGCTGGTTACAATCAAAGGCTTCTGACAGCCCTTTTCCTGCAGAAGAGCCCAGCCGTTGCGTATGTTCTGCTTGGTATCCCGGGCCAGGGGATCGCTGATCACATGCCCGGGTGGGATGCCCGATTCCTCCAGCACGCGCTTCATCACGTCGCCCTCCGGCTCGGGCTCCTTTTCGCCCTGCGCGCCGGAAACCACCATGTAGCAGGGATTTTTCCAGTAGCATTCCATGGCCTTGTCCAGCCGCCACTGCAGCTGCACGGAGGGCTGGCCCGAGGGCAACACCTGCGCGCCCAGCACAATAATGCCGTCATACTCCACCGCTTCCGGCACGTTTACCTCCCAGTAATACACCAGCGCAATCAGCCCTGCATAGCACATCAGCCCAAGGGCTGCCAGCAGGCACAGCACGCGCAGCGTTTTTTTCATCCATCCGGTTTTCTTTTTCATTGGTTTCCTTTCTTTTTCCTGTTCAGCACGTCCAGCACCCGGTTGCGGATCAGCAGCTCCCCGCCCGGGTCGGCCACGCGGGTTACCAGGCCGGCCTCGCTGCTTTCATGCTGCAGCAGTCCGCATTCCACCAGGCTCAGCGTCTCCTCGCCCGCTACGATGATGTGATCGGCCAGCATGACATCCAGGCTGCTCAGCAGCCGGCTGAGGGCGTCGGTCATGTCCAGATCCGCCCGGGAGGGAATGAGGGAGCCGCCGGGATGGTTGTGGCACAGGAGCACCGCGTGCGCGTTGGCGCGCAGGGCGGCCTCCGCCACCAGGCGGGGATAGGCCTGCACCTCGTTAAGCGTTCCCCGGGCGATGAGCGCGTTTTGCAAAACCTCCATCTGCGCGTTCAGGCAAACCAGATACAAATGCTCCTGCCGCAGCCCCGACAGCAGCCCAAGGCAATGCCTTTGCGCGGCGGAGCGGTTTTTCAGCTGCTTTCTTTCGGCGCTCCGGCTCTTTTTAAGCTCCCGGTCCATCTGGCCAAACAGGCTGATCAGCGCGGCGGTGTTTTGGCCTATGCCCTCCACCTTCATCAAATCCTCTGCATCCGCCTCCAGCACCGCATGCAGCGAGCCAAAGGTATCCATCAGCCGGTGCGCCAGAGGGTTGACGTTGGCACGCGGAATGGCATAAAACAGAATCAGCTCCAGAATTTCGTGCGGAGCAAAGCCGGCCAGTCCCTGCGCCAGAAAACGCTCGCGCATACGCTGACGGTGCCCGTCGTGCTCCCCGGCCATGCGCTCCTCACCTCCGTATGGATTTTCGCCTGCACCAGTATACCATACTTGGCTTTTGGCCGCAAACCTGTCCGCGTGCGGATTGTAACAACTTTTTCACGCAAGGCCCCTTTTGCGCCCAAAACCCTTTGGACGCAGGCATTTTAGCGCTGGAAAAGGGCAAAAATTCTGTTTGCGGGGGCTTTTCTCAAAAGGCTTCCTGTTGTATAATCATTGTGGTGAATTCGCCGTATGCAAGATTGAAACAGATGGGAGGGGGATGCAATGCAAACGCTCTGGGCAGAGATCCGCAATCTGCTGTGGAACGTGTTCAACCGCCCCACCATTGCCGATATACTGGATATTCTGATCGTGGCTTTTTTGCTTTACGAATTGTTGATGCTTACCCGCGAAACGCGCGCAAGCGCCGTTCTCAAGGGCCTGGTGATGCTGGTGCTGGCCTCGTGGTTCAGCGACCTGCTGGGGCTGACGGCGCTGAACTGGGTGCTGCTGAATGTGGTAAACAACGGCGCGGTGGTGCTGGTGATTTTGTTTCAGCCGGAGCTGCGCAAGGCACTGGAGCAAATTGGTAGCGGCGCCATCCGCAAAAGCGGGCGCCGCAGCGAAACGGCCAGATACAACGTGGTGGACGAGCTGATTACCTGCCTGCTCAAGCTCAGCCGCCGCCGCGTGGGCGCGCTGATTGTGCTGGAGCAGCGCATCGGGCTCAAGGACGTTGTGGAAACCGGCACCGCGCTCAACTCCGATATTTCCGCCGCGCTGCTTGAAAACATCTTCGAGCCCAACACCCCCCTGCACGACGGCGCGGTGGTGATTCGCGACAATCACATCATGGCCGCGGCGTGCATTCTTTCGCTCAGCGAGGGCAAGGGCATCAGCCGGGAGCTGGGCACCCGTCACCGCGCGGCGCTTGGCATTACCGAAACCACGGACGCCATTTCCCTGATCGTGAGCGAGGAAACCGGCATCATCTCCATGGCGTGCGGCGGCAGGCTGACGCGCCATCTGGACCGCGCCGCACTGGAGGAAATCCTCAATCCCCTTTACACGCAAAAGGAAACCAGCCTGTGGGCCTCCCTGATGGAAAAGACTAAACGCCGGAAAGGAGGCGCGGCATGACCCCCGAAACCAATCGTGAACAACAGCACAACGCCCCCAAAGCCGGCTGGCTCAGCCGCCTGCTCCGGGCCGTGGTGCACAACTGGCCCTGGAAGCTGCTGGCGCTGTTTCTGGCCGTGTGCCTCTGGGCGGGGCTGATTACGCAGGATCCCACCCTGACCCGCGAGCGCGTGATCACGGATGCGCCGGTAAGCGTTATCGGCACGGATACCCTGCGCCGGAACGGCATGATCGTGGTGAGCGGCCTGGAGGAGGAAAACCTTGCCGCCCGATTGCGCGTGGATGTGCCGCAGCGCGAGTACAACACCGTTACCGCTGCCAATTACAACCCCCGCGTGGAGCTTACGCGCATCACCCAGCCGGGCGAGCAGCAGCTGAAGCTCTACGCCACCTCCACCACCGTTTATGGCACCGTGCAGGATATTTCTCCGGCCACGATCAGCGTTGTGGTGGATGAATACGTAACCAACTACCGCATTCCCGTATCGGTAAACGTTGTCGGCGAGTACCCGGAGGGCTTTTACGGCGGAGCCTTTACGCGCGATCCCTCCGTGGCGGCGGTCAGCGGCCCCAAAACGCTGGTGGATCAGGTGGCGCGCATCTATGTGGATTACGACGCTTCCGCGCTCATCCCCGAGGCGGGGAAGGTATCCACCGCGCTGCCCATGCGCTTTGTGGACCGTCAGGGCAACGAGATCGTCAGCCCCCTGCTGGAGGTTACCTCCTCCGGCGTTGTGCTGCGCTCCATCATTGTGGAGCAGGATCTTTACCCCATCCGCGTGCTGCCCGTATCCGAGCTGGACATCATCACGGGCCAGCCCGCCAGAGGCTATCAGGTAACCGGCGTAACCGTTTCGCCCACCGTTGTTCGCGTTGCGGGCGATGAAACCCTGCTGAGCGATATCCAGAGCCTGTTTGTGGAAAGCGCCGTCAGCGTGGAGGGCGCTACCGAAACCCTGACCGCCTCGCTGCGCATCAAAAAACCCGCCGAGCTTGCCTACCTCAACAGCAGCACCGTTACCGTAACCGTAACCGTGGAGCCTGTGATGATCAGCAGCAGCCTTTCCTCCGTCAGGATCAGGGCGCGCGGCGCGGGCAGCGGACAAAAGGTAAGCCTGGATACCAGCTCCCTTTCCGCCGTGGTTAGCGGGCCCCAGCTGCAGGTGGAAAACCTGCGCACCGCGGATGTGACCGCCTACGTGGACGTCAGCGGCCTGGAGCCCGGGGAATACATCCTGCCCGTGCAGTTCCATGTAGAGGATCAGGATATGAGCTCCCTCTCCTTTGCAGCCACCCCCTCCACCATTGCCGTAACGGTTCATGAGCACTGATTGCTGAAAGGAGCCGGTGAATGAGCGGCTTTATCAATAACCTTTTATCCGTAACGCTCAGCTGGATCCGGGCGCTGATCAGCAATGTCTGGTTTATGATCAACAGCGAGGACGGCGGCGCGTTCTACCGTTTTTTCCGCGCCAACTGGCTGCAAATGGTTATCATCCTGTGCGCGGTGTGCATGGCGGTGGATCTGCTGGTGTACTTTTTCCGCTGGCGGCCGGATTATGTGTGGGCCGCCAGATGGCGCCGCCTGCGCCGCCGCGATCAAGAGCCTGCGGCGCCAATGCAGCCGCAGGAGCCGTTTTACGCTTATCAGCCGCAGGACATTCCTTCGCCCGCTCCCGGCGGCCAGAACTGGCAGGCCGCGCAGCCGCTGGACGAGCCGGTGGTGTTTGACGATGCCGCCCCCTGGGACGGCGCAGAGCCCTCCGACCTTTCCTGGCAAAGCGATGAGCAGCCGTCCTTTGGTGCGCCCCGGCCCGAACCGCTGGCGTATTTCCGCGATGTACAGGCGGGCTTTGCCCCCGCCATTCCTCCCGAGGAGCTGTATGCGCCGCCGGATCGCTCCCGCCGCGCCGGGCGCGAACCGGATTTGGAGCCTGCGGCGGTGCATCCCGGCCTGGACGAGGAAACCTTCCGCCAGTCCGTGGGGCTAACGCAGGATGCGGCCCCCCAGGCCGCGCCCGTTATGCGCGCGCCGGTGTTTCGTCCCTTTACCGTAAGCTGCGAGCCCGGGCCCGAAAAGCCGCAGGGCGCCCTTCAGCGCTTTGCGCACAGGGCGCGCGATCTGATGGCCCTGGATGACGAGCGCAAAACCATCCGCGATCTGCAATCCAATGTGGATGTATCCCAGGCGTTTCACGAGCCGGTGTATCCGCAATCCTTCAAGCACAACGAGGAATGAGCAGCATGAATCATCCCCTGCCGCAGGCCTTTGCCAGCCGCATGCGCGCCCAGCTTGGCGCGGAGGCGGATGCCTATTTTACCGCGCTGGAACAGCCGTACCAGCGCGGTATTCGTATGAATCCGCGCAAAAAAGTGGATCCCGCCCTGGTGGAGGGCAGGCTGGACAGCGTGCCGTGGAACACGCCGCACGGCTTTTATCTGGCCATGGACAGCGCCGCTGGGCTGGATCCGCTGCACGAGGCGGGCGCGTACTACATTCAGGAGCCCAGCGCCATGGCGCCGGTGGCGCTGCTTGCGCCCCGTCCTGGCGAGCATGTGCTGGATCTGTGCGCCGCGCCGGGCGGCAAAACCACCCAGATTGCCGATGCGCTGGGCGGCGAGGGCCTGATTGTGTGCAACGAGCCCGTGCCCGCCCGCGCCAAAATCCTCAGCCGCAATGTGGAGCGCATGGGCGTGGCCAACGCGCTGGTGGTAAGCGCCGAGCCGGAAAGGCTTGCGCCCCTGTGGCCGCAGGCCTTTGACGCCATTTTGGTGGATGCGCCCTGCAGCGGCGAGGGCATGTTTCGCCGCCACCCGGAAACCCGGGAGGAATGGAACGAAGCCTCTCCAGCAGGCTGTGCCGTGCGCCAGAAGCGGATTCTTGCCTGCGCGGCGCAAATGCTGCGGCCCGGCGGGCGGCTGGCCTACAGCACCTGCACCCTCAACCGGGAGGAAAACGAAGAGGTGATCGCCTGGCTTTTGAGCGAACACCCCGAGCTGCAATCCGTGCCCTTTTCCTTGCCCATTGGCAACGGACAAACGCTTGACGCGCCTCAGGGCATGGCGCATCTCTACCCCCACCGGCTGCGCGGTGAGGGCCATTTTGTGGCACTGCTGCACAGGCAGGGGGACGCTCCCGCTTCGCCGTTCCTTGCCGCCGCCAAATGCCTTGGCGCGCCGCAAAAGCCGCTGCTTGCCGCCTACGAGGCCTTTGCCCGGCCCTTTCCCGGCCTGCCCCGGGCCAATGCGCAGCTGGGGGATACGCTGCTGTCCTCTCCCGGGCTGCCGCCGCTTCAGGGCGTGCGGGTGCTGCGCGCGGGCATCCAGCTGGGAACGCTGAAGGGAAAGGTTTTTGCGCCCGATCACGCCCTGGCCATGGCGCTGCCCGCAGACCCGCCCATCCCCACGCTGCCCGTTACGCGCGAGGCTGCGCTGCGCTACCAAAGCGGCGAAACGCTCCCCTGCCCGGAAGCGCTCAGCGGCTATGTGCTGCCCACCCTTGCTGGGCTGCCGCTGGGCTTTGGCAAGGCCAGCAACGGCCAGCTCAAAAACCACTATCCCAAGGGGCTGCGCCGCTGAACAAAGGAAAAAGGAGGGTCCGAATGATCCGCCAGGTTTTATGGGACTGGAACGGTACGCTTTTGGATGATCTGCAATACGCCATCAACGTGCGCAACCGCGTGTTTCCCACCTTTGGCCTGCCCGGTCTGGAAAGCGTGGCGGACTACCACGCGCAATTCACCTTTCCCGTGCGCACGTATTATGAGCGCGCGGGCGTAACGGATGAAACCTTTGAGGCGGTCGCGCATGCATGGATGGACGAGTATGTGCGCGGCTTTGACACGGTGCGCCTGCATGGCGACGCCCGGAGCGCGCTGGACCGTCTGGCACACGGGAAAATCTGTCAGGCGGTGCTTTCCGCCTCCAAACAGGATATGCTGGCGGAGCAGATTGCCCGCTTCGGCATTGCGCCCTATTTTGCCGTTCTGCTCGGGCTGGGCGATATCTATGCGGGCAGCAAGCAGGAAATTGCGCGCCGGTACCTGCAGGGCTGCGGCATTTCGCCGCAGGAAACCTGCCTGATTGGCGATACCCTGCACGACGCGGAGGTGGCCCAGGCTGTTGGCGCAGGCTGCGTGCTGGTGGCGCGCGGCCATCAAAGCCGCCAGACCCTGCTGGAAGCCGGCGTGCCGGTGATGCAGTCGCTGGAGCAGGCTGTGGACTGGATTATGAATGCCTGAAAACAGCAGGGAGGGAACCCTCAAATGGGTTCCCTCCCTGCTGTTTATTCGTTTTGCTCTCTGGTGATGTTGCGTATCCATTTCATCTTGCGGTAATGCACGGCGAAGATGGGCATTTTGACAAACTCGTCCAGGCACAGGATAAAGTACACCCACATCTCCGGCAGCTTGAGCACAAAGGCGCACAGCAGGCCCATGGGCACGGCATAGCCCCACATGGCCACGGTATCGCACAGAAGGCCGAAGTTCACATCTCCGCCGGAACGGAAGATGCCGCACACCATCATGGTGTTCACCGACATGCCAATGATGTAGTAGGCGTTGATGAAAAGCATCAGGCTCAGCTCCTGCCTGACCGTATCGGTCACGGTTACGTACAGGTGCATAAAATTCAGCACCACGGGACGGCACAGCAGAATCACCGCGCCGCCGGCCACCGCCGACCAGAACGCAATGCGCAGGAAACGCGCGGCATAAACGCGGGCCTCCTCCAGCCGGTTTTCGCCCATGGTGTTGCCAAGGATGATGGCTGCGCTGGCGGACGAGCCAAAGCAGAACGCCGTGCACAGATTGCGCACCACCGTGGCCACGGAATTGGCGGCTACGATATCGCTGCTCAGGTGCCCCAAAATGATGGAATAGACGCTGAAAGCCAGCCCCCACACAATGTCGTTGGCGGCGGCGGGCACGGAGTAGCGGATGAAATCGCGCATCAGCGCCCCGCCGCGGGCGATCAGATCGCGCACGCGCAGGCGGATGATCCGGCAGCGGGCATTATCCAGCAGGCACACCGTTACCTCGATCAGGCGGGTGATGCTGGTGGCCAGCGCCACGCCCGTAATGCCCAGCGCGGGGAAGGGCCCCAGCCCGAAAATGAAGCAGGCGTTAAGCGCCACATTCAGCACCACGGCCGAGGAGTGGATGGCCGCGCTTTGCCGCACGCGGCCCACGCTGCGCATAACGGCCAGATAGATGGAGGCAAACGTGCCCAGCACATAGGAGGCGCTGACGGCGCGCAGGTACAAAACGCCCTGCTCCACCAACGCGGGATCGGCCGTAAAAATGCGCATCAGACTTTCGGGCGCAAGCAGCGCGGCCAACCCAAACAACAGGCTTACCGCCAGGCCAACGCGTAGCGAAATGCCCAGCACCCTTTCCACCGTGCGCCTGTCGCCCTTGCCAAAGTACTGCGCGGCCAGCACCGACGCGCCGGAGGAAATGCCGTACACCAGATTAAACAGCACAAAGGCCACCTGCCCCGCCAGCGAGGAGGCGGCCAGCGCGCTTTGGCTTACAAAGGAAAGCATGACCACATCGGCGGAGTTGACGGCCGCGTCCAGCAGGTTCTGCACGGCGATGGGCAGGGTAACGCGCAGAGCGCGCAGGTAGAAGCTGCGTTTTTCCCTGCGCGAGCCCAGCACGCCGGTTTGACACTCAGACATGACGGATTCCAATCCTCCCGGAGGTTATTTCAGGAACAGCTCGATGACCGGCACGATCACGCGCGGCTTTACGTGGGGCAACTTCAGAATCAGCGTATCCGCGGAAAGCGCCGAGCCGTGTATGAAGGACTGCTCCGAGCCCTTTTTGAGGATGATCTCGCTGCCGTCATGCAGGAACTGGGCGTATTCCACCCTGTCCGCCAGCCCCGGCAGATTGAGGTAGGCAAAGGGATAGGCCATCAGATGCAGGTAAAGGCGCTTGCCATCCTCGCTCTGGGTAAAGCGGCAGTCCTGCGGGCAGGCGGGCAGCAGATCCGGCTCGGCCATGGTGCAGCCGTAGATGGAACGGCTGTTGTACTTCATCCAGTCGGCAAACACCTGCAGCGCGGCGCAGGCGCGGTCGTCCAGATAGCCGCGGGCGGTGGGGCCCACGTTCATCAGCAGGTTGCCGCCCAGGGCAACGGTGTTGATGAGCATGCGAATAAGCATTTCGGGGGATTTCCACGTTTGCTCGTCGCGGTGATAGCCCCAGGAGCCGCTGAACGTCTGGCAGGTTTCCCAGGTGCACAGCTCGCCGGTTTCCTCGTGCCGGCACCACTCCGTGGGCTGGAACTGCTCCGGCGTCCACAAATCCTGCTCCAGATCCGCGCGGTTGTCGATGATAATGCCGGGCTGCAGCCTGCGCGCCAGGGCAATCAGTTTTTCGCTTTCCCAGTCGTTCCGGCCCTTGCCGCCCAGCCAGCTCTGCTCGCCCTCGCCGTGCGCATCCGGGTAGGAAAAATCAAACCACAGGATATCAATCTTGCCGTAGTTGCTCAGCAGCTCCGTTACCTGATCGCGCATGTACTGGGCGTAGATGCGCATATCCCGCCCCTCGTTCTGCTGCCGCGCGTCGGGATCGTTGCGGCGGGGGTGATGAACGTCGATGGTAAAATGAGGATGATGCCAGTCGATCAGCGAATAATAGAAGCCCACCTTCAGCCCCTCGGCGCGGAAGGCCTCCACATACTCCCGCACCAGGTCGCGCCCGGCCGGGGTGTTGGTGCACTTGTAATCGGTATACTGCGAATCAAACATGCAAAAGCCCTCGTGGTGCTTGGCCGTAAGCACCGCGTACTTCATGCCCGCCTCCCGGGCGCGTCTTGCCCAGTCGCGCGCGTCGTAGAGATCGGGATCAAAGCGCTCGAAATAGCGCTGATAGTGCTCTTCGGGCATCAGCTCCAGGGTTTTGACCCACTCGTGGCGGGCGGGCATGGCGTACAGCCCCCAGTGGATGAACATGCCAAAGCGGTCGTGGCGGAACCATTCGGTATTGCCGGGGGTTTTGCGGGTGATATAGCTGCTCATGATGCAACTGCCTCCTTGGTGCATATCCGCAAAGCGGTTTGCAACAGTATACCCCAAAACCCGCGCCTTTTCAATGCTTTGCAATTGACACCCAAACAGGTTTTTACTATAATAGAAACGTGTGTGCACGCCGTGAAAACGGCTTCATATACATCCATTTCGGGCAAACCACACAAAGGAGAGACCATCTATGAAGAGCTATTCCTCCAAGGAGCTTCGCTCGCTGTTTCTGAAATTCTTCCAGGATCACGGCCACGCCGCCATTTCCAGCGCGTCCGTCATTCCGGAGAACGATCCCACCGTGCTGTTTACCACCGCCGGTATGCACCCGCTGGTTCCCTACCTGATGGGCGCCAAGCACCCCGCCGGTACCCGCCTGACCGATGTGCAAAAGTGCATCCGCACCGGCGACATCGAGGATGTGGGCGATTTCAGCCACCTTACCTTTTTTGAAATGCTGGGCAACTGGTCGCTGGGCGATTATTTCAAGCGCGAGATGATCCCCTGGAGCTGGGAATTTCTGACCAGCCCCGAATACCTGGGCCTGCCCAAGGAAAAGCTGGCCTTCTCCGTGTTTGCGGGCGATGAGGACTGCCCCCGCGATGAGGAAAGCGCTCAGCTGTGGCGCGATTGCGGCGTAAAGGACGATCACATCTTCTTCCTGCCCAAGGAGAACAACTGGTGGGGCCCCGCCGGCACCACCGGCCCCTGCGGCCCGGATACCGAAATGTTCATCATTACCGACAAGGAGCCCTGCGGCCCCAACTGCTCGCCCGCCTGCTCCTGCGGCCGGTATCTGGAAATCTGGAACGATGTGTTCATGCAGTACAACAAAAACGCCGAGGGCAAATTTGAGCCCCTGAGCCAGCGCAACGTGGACACCGGCATGGGTCTGGAGCGCACCATCTGCGTGCTGAACGGCAAAAAATCCGTTTACGAGACCGACGCCTTCACCGATATCCTGGCCCGCATTGCCGAGCTTTCCGGCAGGCAGTACGGCAGCGATGAGGAAACCACCAAGGCCTTCCGCATCATCGCCGATCATATGCGCACCTCCACCTTCATCATGGGCGATGACCGCGGCGTAAGCCCCTCCAATGTGGATCAGGGCTATGTGCTGCGCCGTCTCATCCGCCGCGCGGTGCGCTACGGCATGGGCATCGGCATGCCCGACGGCTTTACCGGCGAGATCGCCCGGGTGGTCATCAACCAGTACAAGGACGTGTACCCCGAGCTGGAGCGCAACCAGGCCTTTGTGCTGGAGCAGCTGGCGCTGGAGGAAGCCCGCTTTGCCAAGACCCTGCGCCAGGGCGAAAAGGAATTTGAAAAGATCTACACCAATGTGCAGAACACCCGCAGCACGCTGGAAGCCATCCTGAGCGCGGAGGACAAGGTGGCGCTGGCGCAGGAGTACGCCCGCACCCGGAAGCTGCGTCCCTCTCCGGACATGATGCCCATCATCGAGGCCGCCAACGCCGGCGATGAGCAGGCGCTGACGCAGGCCATCAACGCCCGCCTGTCCACGCTGTCCGTCATGGATGGCCGCAGCGCCTTCAGGCTGTACGATACCTACGGCTTCCCCATCGAGATGACCATTGAGCTGGCCACCGAAAAGGGCCTGACCGTGGATGAAAACGATTTTGCCGAGCGCTTCAAGCAGCATCAGGCCACCTCTCAGGCCGGTGCGGAGCAGCGCTTCAAGGGCGGCCTTGCCGACCACAGCGAGCAGACGGCCCGCCTGCATACCGCCACCCACCTGCTGCATGCTGCGCTGCGCAAGGTGCTGGGCCCGGAGGTGGCCCAGAAGGGCTCCAACATCACCGCCGAGCGCCTGCGCTTCGACTTCTCCTT